>WFMM01000101.1 GCA_015484595.1 Nitrospirota bacterium
ACCCCACCAGAGGTCAGCCTGCGAGGGGCTGAGGGCAATGTGTTTGGAAAAATAAACAGGAAAGATCACCGCCGCTACAACGGCTGAGTAGGATGAGTTTGCAAAGTCGTAAAGACACCAGGCAAGAATCTGCAGAGGATTTCGCATATAAATCGCTATCTGATGCCTTCTTCAATAATGGATGAGAATCTCTTTGCTATAGATAGAGCCTTTTCTGCATCAATCCTCTGTGGTTCACCATCGGGAAGTAAGCCAAGAGCAGCTGGATAACGGGCTCTATAAATACTGTTAAGAAACACTGCCTCCTCTTCAGTGATATCAATTTTATATCCAGTGGCGATAACCGCATTTTTGAGGTCTATTATATTGTGTGTCCTTCTAAATTCTATCTCCTTTTCAGTAAGCAGAGCCTTAAGAGTCTTTTCGACTGCCTGCTGGCTGTGATAGCAGACCATCCTGAACAGACCTTTATCCATCAGGCATTCTGCTGCTTCAAGGTCTTCAAGGGCAATCTTAAGCCACTCTTTAGTCTCTTTTTTCATAAAGAACTCGTCCCTTTTTTTCAATCTCCCGTATAAAGGAAAAGTCCTCTTTTAACAGAGCCTCGTATTCTTCAGGGGTGTAAACGAAAAAATCTATCCCCACAGAGGGTCTTAAAAGTGAGGCAAGCTCAATACAACGGTCAATAGGTCTTTTAGAGGTCTTTTTGATTATAAGAAGGTCTAAATCACTCCATTCATGAAGGTCGTCATTTACAAAGGAGCCAAAGAGTATAACCTTTTCAGGAGCATAGTTCTCTATTAATAAGGACAAAATACGCTCGAGTTCTTTCTTAAGAGCCTCCTTTCTGCTTTCCTTTGTAAAGAGTGTCTTCATCCTTTCTTACCCACTCAACTCGTGCACCATCTGAACCAGTTTTTTTGCCATCTCAGGCGGGGTCTGAGGTAGTATTCCGTGCCCCAAATTGAATATGTGCCCCCTTGCCCTCCGGCCCTTTTTGATTATGTCTGCCACCTTTTTTTCAAGCACCCCCTCGTCGGAAAACAAAGCAAGTGGGTCAAGGTTTCCCTGAACGGATACCCCTTTTCCGAGTCTTGTGATTGCCTTAGAAATGTCCACCCGCCAGTCAATGCCTATCACATCTGCACCAGAGGTGCGGGCAAGTTCAAGGAGTCCACCACAGTTGTTCACGAAGTATATAATCGGCACCCCAAGGGGTTTTAACTCTTCTATGGTCCTCTTTACAAAGGGAAGGGAGTGCTCCCTGTAGTCATCAGGAGAAAGTGCACCTGCCCAGGAGTCAAATATCTGCACTGCCTGTGCCCCTGCCTTTATCTGGGCACTGAGATAGGAGATGGTGGTCTCGGTAATCCTCTTCATCAAAGAGTGAAAGAGTTCAGGTGCAGAAAACATCATCCTCTTTGTCTCAAGGAAGTTCTTTGAACTCCCACCCTCAATCATGTAGGTTGCCAGTGTAAAGGGTGCGCCGGAAAACCCGATGAGGGGCACCTTACGCCGAAGTTTCCTGCGAAGAAGTTTTATAGTGTCAAGCACAAAGGGCACATCCCTTTTAGGGTTTATCACCGTGAGTTTTTCTATGTCCCTTTTTTTTCTCATAACAGGTCTGAGTTGAGGGCCCTTTTTTTCAAGGAACCGCACCTTCACACCCATTGGTTCAAGGGGGATCAGGATGTCAGAAAACAGTATGGCTGCATCCACACCAAGGATGTCAACAGGCTGAAGGGTCACCTCGGCTGCAAGTTCAGGTGTTTTACAGAGTGTAAGGAAGTCAACCTTCTTTCTTACTGCCTGGTACTCGGGCAGGTAGCGGCCTGCCTGTCGCATAATCCAGATGGGGGTGTAGTCAACCTTTTCGCCCATACACGCCCTGAGAAATGTGTCGTTCATCATGCCTCCTTCTTTGCAACCAGATTCTTCTTCATCTTCACGGGCACATAACTGCAGAAGGGCTCCTCGTCAAGGTAATCACCTGTTACAGCGTATGCCCTTGCACGGCAGCCTCCGCAGACATTTATGTACTCACAGGAGCCGCAGCGGCCCTTATAACGCTTGAAATCACGGAGTTCCTTAAAGAGTTCTGAGTTTTCCCAGATCTCTTTAAAGGACTGTTTGAAGACATTACCTGCTGCCTTTGGGAAGTAACTGCAGGGAAGCACATTTCCATCCACATCTATAAGGCAGATTAACTGCCCTGCAATGCAGCCCTTTGCTCCACCTGTGGAGAACTTAAGCGATCTCCGTTCAAACCGCTCACCTTCTTCCTTTGATTTCTGAAGCACTATCCTGTAGTAATGAGGTGCGCAGGTGGGACGAACGAGCATCTCCTTTTCAAGTTTTTCCATATCGTAATGCCACTCGAGTATCTCCTCGTAGTCCTCCTTTGAGATGAGTTCACTCATTATCTCCTCGCCCCTGCCTGTTGGCACTATCATGAACATGTACCAGGCAGTGGCACCAAGTTCCTTTGCAAGCCTATAGACCTTCGGAATCTCCTCCTGGTTTCTCTTTGTAAAGGATGAGTTTATGATGAACTCTATTCCATGCTTTTTAAAAAGTTGAGCAGCCCTGATGGTACCTTCAAAGGCACCTTTTTGCTTTCTGAAATCGTCGTGGACCTCTGCTGTTGAGCCATCGAGGCTCAGGGAGACGATCTTTATACCTGATTCCTTAATCTTTTCGCACCGCTCATCGTTAATCAGCACTCCATTGGTGGCCATGCACATCCTGAGGCCAAGGTCAGTGCCGTGTCTGGCAATATCGAAGACATCCTTTCTCATAAGGGGCTCACCGCCTGAGAGCACCACCACAGGCTTTGCGTAACTGGCTATGTCGTCAAGCACCCTGAATGCCTGCTCAGTGGAGAAGTCAGGGTGCTCCTTTACCACTGCCTCTGAGGATGAACGGCAGTGCACACAACGGAGGTTACACCTTCTGGTAACCTCCCAGGCAATCCACTTTGGTTTAAATTCTGTAATCATGAAACCTCCAAGTCTTTATTATACTCCCAGCTCCACCAATTTTTCACTCCAGAGTGCTTCTTCGATTCTCTGTAAAAGGGGCACGAAGGTCTTTCGGTCAATGGCTGATATGCCTATGGCATTGTATCTTGCGCAGATATTATAGACCTCCTCAGGTTTGAGTCTGTCAATCTTGTTAAATACAAGTAGTCTTGGCTTTTCAAGTAGCTCAAGCTCACCGAGTATTCTCTCTACTGATTCTATCTGCTGAGGAAACCTGGGATTTGATATATCCACCAGATGTATAAGCAGGTCAGCGTCGTGGAGTTCCTCAAGGGTTGAGCGGAAGGCAGAAAGCAGGTCTTCTGGAAGGTCACGGATAAAGCCTACTGTGTCGGTAATGATTATCTCTCTGTCCTTTGGAAATCTTAGCCTTCGGCTTGCAGTGTCAAGGGTAGCAAACATCCGCTCCTCTGTAAAGGTGTGACTCTTTGTAAGATTGTTAAGCAGTGTTGACTTCCCTGCATTGGTATAACCAATGATTGAGACTATCGGGAGTCCTCTCTGCTTTCTTCTCTGCTTCCGCTGACGCCTTGCCTCGGAGAGCTTCTTAAGCTCCCTTTCAAGCTGGGCGATGCGGTCTCTAACACGGCGGCGGTCTATCTCGAGTTTTGTCTCACCAGGGCCTCTGCCTCCGATGCCTCCTGTCAGACGGCTCATGGCAGTGCCCTTACCACTTAGATGAGGCAGGCGGTAACGAAGCTGGGCAAGCTCCACCTGCACCTTACCGTCTCTTGTGTGAGCCCTTTTGGCGAATATATCAAGTATGAGCTGTGTGCGGTCTATAACCTTGAGCTCTGTAAGTTCAGAGACAGCCTTCATCTGTGAAGGGGTGAGGTTCTGGTCAAAGATAAGCAGAGTGGCACCCTTTGCCATTGCGTCGATTATCAACTCCTTTAGCCTTCCCACTCCCATCAAATGCCTTGGGTTTATACTCTTTACCCTCTGAATGACTCTGCCAAGCACCATCACATCAGAAGAGCGTGCAAGCTCTTCAAGCTCGTCAAGGCTTTCCTCCTGTGCGTATCTTGGTGCCCTGGAGACACTGATCAGTATTGCCCTCTCTCTGGGGTCATCCTGTGAGATAAGCCTTCTTCGGTTTAGCTCCTCTTCAAGGGCCAGTATAAAGGCCCTGAAATCCATGCTGAAAGAGGATATATGGACTGGCCTGTGGGTTTCCACTCCTCCTTCAGGTCTAAGTGTGGCAACATAAAGGGTGTGAGCCTCAAGCCCTTTTATACCAATAGCCACTATGGCATCAAAGCGAAGGAGCGAGAGGTCTGTCAGGTCATCCTCTGTAAGGGATTCGTTGTAAAGGTGAGTGTGGATTAATCTCAGTCCTCTGAGGGGTCTTCTGCCAACAGGGAAATCCTCCAGAGAGGGTATCATGATGCCCTTTGTATCACCCACTATTACATGGGTTACGAGACCTTTGCGGTTTATAATCAGACCAATCTGTCGGTTTATCCTTGATGACAGGGAGGCAAGCTCATTGGCAAGTTCAAAGGTAATAAGTCTTTCAGGTGGTGTCTTTCTTCTGTAGAGTCGTTCAAGAAGCTGTCTTTCTCTCTTTTTAAGACTGCCTATTTCTCCAAAAACGGTTGCTATTGACTTTCCTCCTTCAGTGCCTCTTTTATAGCCTTTGTAAGGGCTGTCCTGGTAAAGGGTTTCTGGACAAAACCACTGGCACCGCTTTTTATAAGCTCTCTGATGCCAGAGATTCCATCATTACTGTAACCCGATGCTATTATTATTTTAACATTTTCATCAATGGTTTTAAGCCGCTGAAACACCTCAGTTCCACTCATCTTAGGCATTATCAAATCAAGTATAACCAGGTCTATCTCCTCTTTCCTTTCCCTGAACCTCTCCATAGCCTCAAAACCATTGGATGCTGTAATCACCCTGTAGCCAAGGGGCTCAAGAAGGTCAACAACGAGCTCCCTTATCTCCTCTTCGTCATCCACCACAAGCACCGTATAGTCTCCTCTTAGCTCCTCTTCGGTAATTCCTTTTTCCTCCCTAAGTTTTTCCTTTGACACAGGCAGATAAACGCTGAACCTCGTCCCCTTTTGAGGCTCCGAGTAGAGGTTTATGTAGCCACCGTGGTTTGCTATGATAGAGTGCACAATGTAAAGGCCAAGGCCGGTTCCTCTGCCCTTTTCCTTTGTGGTAAAGAAGGGGTCAAATATCTTGCTCTGCATGTCTTTGTCAATACCCACTCCAGTGTCAGATACCTCAAGCCGAACGAATCCATTTTCCCCTTTAATTCCGTTGGATGCACCGTTTTCCATACCCACCTTTTCTGTCTTGATTGTAAGCACTCCACCTTCAGGCATTGCATCCCTTGCGTTTATTGCAAGGTTCATGATCACCTGATGAAGCTGCGAAGGGTCAGCCTTAACAGGTGGCAGGTCTTTTGATAACAAAACCCTCACCTCTATCTCCTTTGGTATGCTTCTGTTTATCAATTCAACCGCATCCTTTACCACAGTGTTGAGGTCAACCACCTTTAGCTCGAGTTTTTCCTTTCTTGTGATGTTCAGTATCTTGTTTGCAAGCTCTGCCCCTTTCTTTGCGGAGTTTTCTATTATCTTGACCGCCTTACAGAGACGCTCGTTTTCACTGTCTATTGCATCTTTTAAGATTTCAGCATAACCAAGCACAGATGTAAGGATGTTGTTAAAGTCGTGTGCAATGCCGCCTGCCAGGGTGCCAATGGCCTCCATCTTCTGTGCCCTGAGGAGCTGTTCGTAGAGTTTTTTCTCCTCGGTTACATCCCTCTGTATGGATACAAAGTGGCTTATCTGTCCATTTTCGTCAAAGAGTGGAAATACGGTGGCTGAAACGATGTAAAGGGAGCCATCCTTCTTTCTGTTGATAAACTCACCCACCCAGGGCTTACCAGAAAGTATGGTCTCCCAAAGTTCTTTGTAAAAGGAATCATCGTGGATGCCGCTCTTTAACACCCTCGGGTTCTGGCCTACGGCCTCCTGTTTTGTATAGCCCGAGATCTTTTCAAAGGATTTATTCACATACAAGATCGTGCCTTTACGGTCTGTAATCACAATGCTGTCAAATGCATTTTCCACGATGTTTTTAAACTCCTCAAGCTCCTCTGTCTCCTGAGCACGCTGTATTGCCACTGCAGAGTCAGAGGCAATGGCCGTGAGGAGCTCTTCGTCATCTTCGGTAAACTTACCATCTATCTTGTTTGCAAAATAAAGTGCACCCAGTGGTCTTCCCGTTGATGAGAATATGGGATATCCAAGAAAGCTCTTTATTTCAGGGTGTCCTTCGGGAAGGGTACCCGAGAAGGCATTGTGTCTTTTTATGTCATTGATCCGCACAGGTTTAAGACTGAGTTTCATAAGCTTAAGGATGCCCTTCCCCTCGGGCAGACCTTTAATCCTCTTAAAGACATCCTCACTCACGCCTGTAACCTTCAGTTTCTTAAAATTTCCCTTTTCATCGTAAACGGCAATGGCTGACAGCTCGGCATTTATCAGCCTTTTTGACTCCTCAAGTATGATTGACATGATTTCGTCAAGGGTAAGTCCCTTATTTATGGCAACGGCAACATTATGGAGTACCGACATCTGAAAACCCTTTAGTTCAGCCGTTGCTATTGCATCGTTTACGGTCTCAATAAGGGTATCCACCTCTGCAATGCCTGTGGGAAGGGCACATTCATTTCTTTTGACCCTTGTAACGATGTTTCTTATTGGCAGGATGATGTTTTTCCTTAGAATAATCATCGTAAAAAGTATGATTATAAGAACAGTGATGGTAAATATGGAAAGGATAGTGTTTAGTTTTCTTTTAAAGCTAAAGAGGTTTTTATAATCCGTCAGAACCACAACCGACAGATCAAACCGTCCAGAACGGTACACAGCCCCTCGGTATTGTTTGCCCTTTATGTTGGCCAGCACATTTCCCTTTTCATCTATATAATAATTAATCGGAAAGTTATGAGACCTCTTAATGATACCCTCTTTGTCTTTGATAACAAAGGGAAAGTCCTCTTTTTGAAGGTGTGTGGATAGTTTTTTGATTGCCTCCTTTCTGGTATTTGCTTCTTTTAAGATATCCTTTACATCAGAGAGGTGACTGCTTAGGATACTTATGTTGTACTCACTGGTTATGTCCTTTATAACCCTGCCAGAAAGGATAAGCGTGGTTAGGCTTAAAACTGCTATAAAGATGACTACTGGTAAAATAACCGTTGTTGTTAAATTTCTGACCCTCATAACCGTAAAACCTATTATACCTAAAGCATTCTTTTTTAAAAAACAGCTGATTCATAGAAAAACTATGATAAACAGTGCAATCAGCATCACTACAAACACCGGAACCACAAACACCCTGAAGCCAAGCCTTGATATGGAATCAAGTGAGGTCTGAAGCCCAATGGCTGAAAGTGTAATGGTAAGGCAGATGCCACTGAAGATTGACATCAGGCTGAATATATTTTCAGGTATGACCAGGGTATTGGCTAAGAGCACAAAAACAAAGAAGAACCACATGAAAAAGGGTATCCTTATCTTTTTACCATCAATCCTCGAAAGTGCCATTGAAAGAGGAACCATAAAAAAGAGTGTAAAGATGCGGAAATACTTTATAGCAAGGGCCTTCTGGTAATAAAGCTTATCAAGGTTAGAGGAGATAACCTTGACAAGCCCAAGCATTGGAAGGGTTGAGCCAAAAAGGAAAGAAAGCCTTTCCTGGCTTATGGTTATGAATTCAGGAAGAATCAAGTAAAAGACCAGAAGGAAAAGCCCAGCCGTCATTATGGCAAGCACAGACGAAGAGGTGTCTTCCTTTTCTGCCTTTATTGCCGAAGAGGTCACTGCTATGGCTGAGGCACCGCAGATGGACGAGCCTACAGCAAGCAGTATGGAGGTGAGCAGCTTTATCCTGAAAAGACGACTTAAAAGGAGGGTTAAAAAGAATATAAGGGCAAAAACTATCAATACCCTGAGAGCCTCATGATAGTCAAGACCACTTTCTGCCCTTAACTGAAACCCGTAGGTGGCAATGCCAATAGGCAAAAAGAAATTTATTGCAAGGGAAGTCCCCTCTTCAAGCCACTCTCTCCCCTCTAAAAGGTTGGAAACAAAGATGCCCACAATTATCCCAATTACCAGGGGGTCAAAAACAGGATTAAGGAGAGAAAGCCCGTAGGCACTTCCTGCAACAAGAAAGACGATTAATACCCCCCAAACCCTATTCATCTTCTAAGATTATACAATAAAACCAGAAAGTATGCAATCATCCTCCGTAGAGAATCCTTTTTACCTCATCGGTGTAAACGCCTGTTTCTTTGTAAACAAAAAGAGGTCTCTCAACCTTTAACTCCACTCCACTACCCTTTACTGCCTCTATCATTACCATGCTTGCATCCCCTGTAATACGGGGATGAACGAAACGCATCCTCTTTGGCTCAAGTGCCTGTTTAACCATCTTGCTAATGAGCTCCGAAAGCCTGTGGGGATGATAGATTATGAAGAACCTGCCGCGGGTTTTAAGAAGATAGGACGATGCTTCAAGCAGCCCATCAAGGCTCAATGCTATTTCGTGTCTTGCAACTGCCCGTTCGTCATAGGGACTCGTCTTTCCAGTGCCAGGTCTTCTAAAGGGTGGGTTTGTAATAACCGCATCCATTGTGCCCGAAGACAGGGACAGGTATTTTCCCTTTGGGATCTGGTTTATGTCTGCCCTTATGGCCTCAACCCTGTTTTGTAGTTCGTTTATGGATATGTTTTTTTTACAAAGCTCAAAAAGAGCCTTCTGTAACTCAACGAGCTTTATCTTAACCCCTGTGTACTTTCTTGCCACACAGAGTCCAATCACACCAGAGCCAGCACCAAGGTCAACTACTGCTTTTGAGGAAGCAGGAAGCCTTACAAAATCTGCAAGTAACACTGCGTCAAGTGAGAAACGGTATCCCCTTTTTCTCTGGTAAAGCCTTATAGAGGAGATGCTGTCAAGGGTGAGCTCTTCCATCTGTTAAAGCCTGTACAGGTCTGGTCTTCTGTCTAAAAGGAGGTCGTTGAACTGGTTTATCCTTTTTTCCTTAGCCTCTTTGGGGTCTATGTCAATCAGGATGATTTCCTCTTTGTCTGAAGAGGCACGAACGATGATTTTTCCATCCGGTCCGACCACCTCGCTTTGCCCTATAAATCGTAATGGTGGCTTTCCTCCCCGTTTCTCTAAGCCAATCCGGTTTGCTGTGATTGAAAAGACCCTGTTTTCAAGGCATCTCGTTGGCATGGAGTCAGGGCAATAGGGAAGCACTAAATTAGCAGGATGAGCCACGACCTCTGCACCCTGAAGTGCAAGGGTTCTCATGGACTCTGGAAAGAACCAGTCAAAACAGATCATGATACCTATCTTTCCTATGTCTGTATCCCACACCCTGAACCCTGTATCTCCTGGACTGAAAAAGAGCTTTTCTTCAAAAAAGAGGTGACTCTTTCTGTAAAGACCTATAAACCCGTCAGGGCCTGTTAAGACTGCAGAGTTGTAATACCTGCCATCTTCGGTCTTCTCAGGGAGTCCTGCAACGATAAAGATATCCCTTTTTCTTGATATCTCCACCAGTGCCTTTGTGGTCATGCCGTCAGGCACTAACTCAGAAAGTGCCTCTACCTCTTCTATGTCTGTAAACTGGTAACCTGTTGCAAAAAACTCTGGAAGCACTATCAGGTCTGCCTTTATTACTTCCAGTCTTTCAAGAACCCTTTGGAGGTTTCTGTCCTTTTCGCCAAAGAGGGTCTCGGTCTGATAAAAGCCTGCCTTCATAGTGAAATCTATCATTTTCCAGTCATTTTTAACAAGTGGGCAATAAAGCTTCTGTGCATCTTATACATAATTACGTGATTAGCGAGCACCATGCATATTCATTATTTTTAATGCTTTATCCGATAGATATATTATGTAGTGCTCAGGGTTTGACAAACTGTATCTAATGGGATAAAGTGAAGGTGGAGGAGTAATTGATTTATGCAGGATGAACACAAAAGTTCCTATCAGTACGAGATCCTTGAGAGCTTTGTCCTCTTCCTTAGTGTGATAAAGTGGTTTATCATTGCCACCATTGTTGGCTCAGCAGTGGGCTTTGCAATTGCGGGGTTTTTAAGAACCCTTGAGATTAGCACCCTGTATATGACGAGCTTCAGGTATTACTTTCTGTTACTGCCCCTTGGTATGTTTCTCAGCAGCCTCATGACAAAGTATCTTGCAAAGGATGCAGAGGGGCACGGAACAGAAAAGGTCATAGAGGCCATACACAGGAGGTCAGGCAGGATAAGCCTTCCGGTGATTCCGGTGAAGTTTCTTGCCACAGTGGTAACAATAGCCTTTGGTGGTTCAGTAGGCAAGGAAGGCCCTGCAGCTCAGATAGGCGGAGGTATATCGTCGGTGCTTGCAAATCTTCTTAAATTTGAAGACAAGGATAGAAGGCGTCTGGTCATTTGTGGCATCAGTGCAGGCTTTTCGTCGGTTTTTGGCACGCCCATAGCTGGTGCAATATTTGGTATAGAGGTTCTGTACATTGGTAACCTCTTTTACGAGGCACTATTTCCATCCTTTGTGGCAGGAATGATTTCCTACCATGTGACAACAGTGCTTGGTATCCAGTATTATCATCGGACAGTGAAGCTGGCTCCTCTCTTCAGTGGATCTTTATTACTTCAGGTGCTTGCAGTGGGAATATTTCTTGGCATAACCTCCTTTTTGTTTATTGAGATAATGGAAGGGGTTGAAAGGGCTGTAAAGAGACTTAACTGGTGGAAACCCATTAAGGGGCTTGCTGGAGGAGCTTTGCTCGTCATTCTTACCCTTTTGTTTTCAGACCGTTACCTTGGTCTTGGTCTTGACACCATAGCAGAGTGTTTAAACGGAAGGACCGTTCCATGGTACTCTTTTTTCCTGAAGATGATATTTACATCCGTTACCCTTGCCTTTGGCGGAAGCGGTGGCATTGTAACACCAATCTTCTTTATCGGAGCCACGGCTGGCAGTTTCTTTGCCACACTGACAGGCCTTGACCCTGCAACCTTTTCAGCCATTGGGCTCGTTGGGCTACTGGCTGGTGCCACCAATGCACCAATTGCAGCAAGCATTATGGCTGTGGAGCTATTCGGGCCTGACATAGCTCCCTACACCTCGA
>WFMM01000102.1 GCA_015484595.1 Nitrospirota bacterium
GAGTGGAGATGGTGATGCCAGGGGACAATGTAAACATAGAGGTGGAGCTGATAACGACGGTTGCAATGGAAGAGGGCTTGAGGTTTGCAATCAGGGAAGGTGGCCGCACGGTAGGAGCAGGTGTGGTTACTAAAATCTTAGAGTAAAGAAGGTGAGCCGATAATGAGGATGATTATACTTCTACAGTGTACCGAGTGTAAGAATAAAAACTACTCAACCATGAAGAATAAAAGGAATACGCCTGATAAACTTCAGCTAAAAAAATACTGCAGTAACTGCAGGCGTCACACTGTTCACAAGGAGACAAAGGCATAGGTTTGAGCTTATCAGACAGGCCAGTAGCTCAATTGGTAGAGCACCGGACTCCAAATCCGGGGGTTGTGGGTTCGAGACCTGCCTGGCCTGCCATTTTTTGTTTTATAAAGAATGTTCATTTAAGGAGCTTAGGCGATGTTTGAACGGATTAAGAACTTCTTCAGAGAAGTGAAGGTGGAGATTAAAAAGGTGGTTTTTCCAGGGAAGGATGAGTTGATCGGCTCCACATGGGTGGTCATAGTGTCCACCCTTATAGTTGCGGTGTTTCTGGGTCTTGTGGATTTTATACTTACGAGATTCGTTAAATACATCATAAGGTAGGTGTTATGTCGAAAAACTGGTATGTAGTGCACACATATTCTGGTTTTGAAGAGAAGGTGAAGACCTCAATTGAGGAGAGGGTCAGGAAAAAGGGACTCCAGGACAAGATTGGCAGAATCCTGATACCCACAGAAAAGGTAATCGAACTGAGGGGTGGAAAAAAGAGGGAGGCCAACAAGAAGTTCTATCCTGGATACATCATTGTTGAGATGGAGCTTAACGACGAGACCTGGCATCTCGTAAGGAGTGTTCCAAGGGTGACCGGATTTGTTGGTGGTGCAAACCCTGTGCCTCTTCCAGAGGAAGAGATAGAGGTGATCATTCAGCAGATTGAAAAGGCACCCCAGCAGCCACCAAAGGCACAGTTTCAGAAGGGAGAGGTGGTCAGGATTACGGATGGCCCCTTTACGAACTTCAACGGTGTTGTGGATGAGGTTGACCTTGACCACGGCCGCCTCAAGGTGATGGTGAGTATCTTTGGGCGGCAGACGCCTGTGGAGTTAAACTTTTATCAGGTCGAAAAGACATAATTGAAATAAGAGGCTGTTCAAGAAAAGAAGGGGTTTACGCTGGGGGCTACGCCCCCAGACCCCTGGAATTGGTATGTTTAAGTAAACTTTGAGCTATCAAAGAAACCGTAGTTGTTGTTTGGGAAATTAGAGGTTGGGATTTGTTTAGAATTTAGATATTAGAATTTAGGATTTGGCTTTGTTTTGGGGAGTTTGAGGGGCGAAGCCCCTCAAAGAGGGTCTGCCCCTTTGAAACCCCGATAAGGATTTTGGGGATAAGGAAATATTAAATAAAAAATCAATAAGGTCGAGCCTGTTCAACAGGCTCGAAATAAAGAATGAAGGGCCCTTAGGGGCCTTAAAAGACAGGAGGAAGAGATGGCCAAGGAAGTTATTGCAGAGGTGAGACTTCAGATACCTGCAGGTAAGGCATCGCCTGCACCACCTGTTGGTCCAGCACTTGGTCCACACGGTATTAACATAATGGACTTCTGCAAGCAGTTTAATGCAAAGACCGAGTCCATGGGCGACACCATAATACCTGTGGTGCTGACTGTTTACTCAGACAGGTCTTTTTCATTTATCACAAAGACACCACCTGCATCTGAGCTAATAAAGAAGGCTGCAAATGTGCTGAAGGGCTCCTCTAATCCTGGAAAAGACATGGTAGGCAAGATCACCATGGATCAGGTAAGGGAGATTGCCCAGACCAAGCTGGTTGACCTTAATGCCTACAGCCTTGATGAGGCAGTAAAGATAATTATGGGGACAGCCAGAAGCATGGGTGTTGAGGTAGTGGAGTAAAATTTTCAAGGAGGTTTAACGTAATAATGGGTAAGAAGATAATAGAGGCAAAAAAGAAGGTAGAAAGACAGAGGGAGTACCCCCTTGAGGAGGCAGTGGAGCTTGTCAAGGAGCTTGCCTTTGCAAAGTTTGACGAAACCGTTGACCTTGCAATAAACCTCGGAGTTGACCCGAGGAAGTCAGACCAGATGGTAAGGGGCACCGTGGTGCTACCCCACGGAACTGGAAAGTCAGTGAAGGTGCTCGTCTTTGCAAAGGGAGA
>WFMM01000103.1 GCA_015484595.1 Nitrospirota bacterium
AGACAGGCAGGGCAGACCTGCCCGAGTATATTGATTTCCACCTTCTCTTTGCCCTTCATAGCCTTAGCACCACCTTTTTAAGTATTATAGCACCTGCATAGGCACCCGCTGTCATGGCAGAAACGAACAGAATGGCCTGAAATGAAATCAGGCCAAGCCCGCCAAGGACAAACTTGACATTACAGCCCGATGCCACCCTTGCACCAAGTGCAATCATCATGCCACCTGTAAAGGCGGAAATGGTCTGCCCGAGAGGCGGAAGCCCATACACCCTGAACTCCCTGTAATAAAGGGATGTAAAAAATGCCCCCAGCAATACACCTATAATAAGGGATACCTCCTCTGCGGTGATGATATCAAAAGTCGCGCCTGCTCCGCCTGTGATGAGCCGGCCTCCTCTGTGAATACCTACCGAGGGGGAGTGAAAGAACAGGACATGGCTGTAGTGTCCCGGGGCAAGGTATCTTTCAAGATAGGCCCCCAATTTTGCATAACCTGTGGTGATGCCCATGGGCCAGCCTGAAAGGAGATAGACCAGAAGGTTCAGGATGGCAATAATCAGGGCTGCCTTCCAGGGCTTCAGATAACCCACTGCATGGGCTCTCACATCCCAGTGCCCCCTTTTTTTCCATCTTAAAAAGACCACTATTGACAAAATGACAAAAACCCCTGTAAAGGCTGACTCTATCACGGGTGAGAGGCCATAAAGTGTTATGTATCTGCCAATCTGATAGGTTTTGTATAGATGGCTGAAAAAGGGGTGCACCTCTGCATAAAGGAGGCTTCCTGTGATTATCCCGAAAAAGCCTATCAGATTTGTAAGGTTTCCAGAGGCCATCTTATAAAGCGTGCCAACAACGCATCCACCGGCAAGCACCATACCCACACCAAAGACGAATCCGCCTGCAAGGCTCATGAGTGAGGGAATAGAATAGGTGGGCGGAGGATAAAAAGGCAGAAGCCCTGCAAGATGGGCTATAAAGAAAAGCACCATTGATATCGTAACCAGAAGATAGAGTGACCTTAGAAGGGTAAAGTCTCCAAGCAGGAAGGCATCCCTGAACATCCCTGCCATACAGTAATCCCCCCTGTAGAGCACCACCCCAAACACCACACCTGCAAGAAGGTTTACAAGAAACACCAGATAGGCATTTGCAATCAGCATGAAGATAATTATAACAGAGAAACAGCATCACCAACATTAATTCAAACTTTCTTCACAACCATACTGTTATAATATTGTTATTAAAAAAGACATACATTGTGGTGGTTTTTCTTATGGATTGTTACCCGCCTGTGCATTGACCATACAAGAAAGAAACGGCCTCAGCCGGGCAGTCAGGATATTGAGGTGCCAGACAGTGCAGATGACCCTGAAAGTCTGCTCATCTTTAAGGAGGGTGACCGGCTGGTCCGCAATGCACTTGAGCATCTGCCTCCAAGACAACGGATGTTGGTTAACCTGAAATACTACGAGGGTTTGAGTTATGCCGAAATTTCACAGGCGATGGGCACAACCATCAAGGCGGTTGAGAGGCTCCTTGCCTGTGCCAGAAGGACACTCATAAAGCTGCTTTCGGAGATGGGGATTTAGTGTTAAGAAAAAGAGGGGTTTTCTTGTCAGAAGGCAAGCCTGACCCCATGCACTCCCGCTTTTGCTGAATCTCATTCCATACCTTTAAAAGAACAGACAGGTATATTGACTTTGCACAATTAATGGTTATACGGTGTATATACATAACAATAACAGGAGGATAGAATGATAAAAAAGATGGTATCACACGGAAACAGTGCAGCCCTGATTATTGATAAACCGATTCTTGAGATGCTTAAGATAGATATGAACACCCTTCTTGAGATTTCAACAGATGGCACAAACCTTATTATATCTCCTGTCAGGGACAAAAGGAGGGAGAAGAGGTTTCGCGCTTCCCTTGAAAAGGTGAACAAAGAGCACGGTAAGACATTGAAGAAATTAGCCAGATAAATGAGTAAATGAAAAATATCACTTTTTTGACCCTAAATCCATCCAATCTCCCCTATTGTTATAACTCACCATGACAAAAAAAGAAAATTTTCCTGCGCATACATTTCACTTTACCCACCCGGGCTCCATACATCTCATGGCA
>WFMM01000104.1 GCA_015484595.1 Nitrospirota bacterium
CAGTTAGCCTTTTTCTCTCAAAGTCCATGACCTCCCGGCTCAGGGCATTGTGGATCTCGTAGCTGTCTCTGAACTCGGTCTTATCAGGCCTGAAGTGATAAATCCAGACAGTCTTTAACCTGAGAGTGTCACCAGTCCACTTGCCTTTTTTGGCTTCAATCCTTTCCTTAAGCCTTCCATCTCTGAGGTAAAAGACAGAGACATCCCTTAAAGCATTTACCTCGGGGAAAAACACCCTTGCATGAATTACTGAGCCATCTCTGCCCCTGAGCCAGAGCCCATTCTTTCCACTCTTGAAGGAACCCTCCTTCTTATGGGAAAGGACACGACTTCTCAGCATCCCAAGGCTTATGGGAGTTAAAAACTCTGCCACCAGAAAATTAAGTAGCACTGCCACAAGACCAAGCACAAGAAAGGGCAAAAAAAATCTCCTCATGCTCTGCCCTGCTGACTTAAGCACTATCAACTCATTTCTCCTTGATGCAAGACTCAGGATAAATATCACAGAAAGCAGTAAACACATGGGAAATAGATATCTGATGAACTCAGGTATCCTTAAAAGTGCATAAAGGAAAAGCCCTCCTCCCTTTACCTTCATCTCGGTAAGCTCGTCAAGCTTTTCAATCAAGGAGATTACTGAAAATAGTGCTGAAAGCGAAAGCGTAAGGGAAAGGAATAAAACCGTAACATCCTTTATGTACAGCCTCTGAACCCTATTCACCTACCCTCCTGTACAACACAGTGGCTGACAATGAAAAAACAATCAGTGGCAACCAGCAAAACAGATGAGGAACCCTTTTAGTCCTTACAAGATTTTCAATGTATATAAGCATGGTATAATACGCAAGAAAAACAATTAATGCAATAAAAAATCCACCTACCCTTCCGGTTTTACCTGAAATTAATGATAGCGAAGGTGCTAAAAAGGCAATCACCACTATCAGTAGCGGAAATGTTATCCTCCTGTGAAGTTCGATAAAGTAGTCGTTTCTCTCATAGGGTTTATTTCTTATTGCGTCTCTCAGTTCACTGAGGGTCATCTCGTTTTTTCTTTTTGAAAGGAGCTCTCCGGTAAGGTTTAACCTGAAAAGATATTCAGAGAAACTGAACTCTGTGGACTCTTCATCCTTTGCGATGTGTACCATGCCATCAAGGAGTTTAAATACCACACCCTTTTCATCAGGTAATACCGAAGCGTTCCTTGCTGTAATCACCCTTGGATTTTTTTTATCCCTGCTGTCGTAGAGGAAAACACCTCTCAGGCTGTTATCCCTGCCCCTGTCTTTAACCAGAAGCATAAGCCCGCTGAAGGCATCAAAAAACACACCCGGCTCTATTGCAAGGGGTGCCCTTTTTTTGACAAGGGTGTTTATGCTCTTTCTCAGGTTTCTTAAAGTTACTGGCATGAGGTATAGGCTGACCAGAAAACTCAATAATAAAACTAAAGCAGAAAATACAAAGACCGGCTCGTAAAGCCCACTTTTCCTTAGCCCCGATGTTCTTAGGACCATTACCTCGTTATCCAGAGATAGCCTTCCGTAGGTTATAAGCACTGAAAGTAAAAGCGCCATTGGAAGGCTAAGTAGCATTAACTGAGGCTGAACAAGCAAAATGACTGATATAAAGTCACCAGCAGTTGCCCCCAGTCCACTTAAAAGTCTGCTCAGCTTTATCAGTTTTTCCATCATAAGCACAAGATTAAGCCCAAGCAGACTGACTATAAATGCCTCAATAAGCTCTGTAAGTATATACCTTCTGATAACCATAAAAGACATTCTAACATAAAAACAACATACAGCAGAAACAGACCGTAGTGCGGATATTTTATTTTAAGCTTTTGATTTATTTTTTTCATTTTAATTATAATAGTTAATATAATTGATATAGTATAACTGGAGGTTTTATGGAAAAAGTCGTAGATGCTACAGTTGCAAGACGACAGCTTGGAACACTGCTTGATGAGGTATATTACAAAGGTGAGTCTATAATTATTGAAAGAAAAGGGAAGGCCTTAGCTAAAATTGTGCCTTTAGAAAAAACGGAAGAAGGCTCTGAAAATAATTTTTTAACCCCAACTCAAAAAAATTTACTCAACGATTTAAATAGTCTCCCAGCAATTGAAATACATAAAGAGCCAACAGATATCTTAAGAAAACTTAGAAAAAGAAAGGCAAGAAGTGCCAGAACAAGGTACGGAAAATAAAAGATTTGTTCTTGATGCCAATGTTTTCCTTGAATATATCTTTAACAGAAAGTTAAGGGATATTGCAATAGAGCTCATCTCACAAGCAATAAAGGGGAAGTACGAACTAATAATACCATCTCTTGCACTGGATGAAATATCAGAGGTTTTATGTGGAAATATTAATCACATAGATAAGATATCTACACATCTGAAGTTTCTTGAAAGGCTGATATATGAGGGATTTTTAAAAGTAGTTATACCAAATTCAAAAGTTCGCCTTCAGGCGATCAAAATGGCAAGGCAGGGACATAAAAAGAGTGGATATCCGGAATTTACCGATTGCCTGTATCATTCTCTTGCGATCTTGAATGATGCAGTATTTATAACAAACGACAGGAAACATTTTGCAAAGGTTAAGCATTCTGGAAACATAGTGTTATTGTCAGAATTACCCCGTCATCTTTTTTAGCATAATAACCCTGAAATCTAAAATCCCAAATCACAAATCTGAAATGAATAATGTGTTTTTTATACAACAGTGTGTTATTTTTGATACAGTTTAGGGTCCAAATTTCAATCAATTTTATTTGCAAATAAGTCATTTTTTATTTTTTTCTTATCCTTAAGCGTGAAAAAATCTTAACTATTTATTTGATTTTATAGCATTTTTTCGCTTTATTATATATTCCAAATTAAAATTCATCTTAGTGGCTTATGCAGATAAAAACTGGCCTGGTATTTGCTATGCATTTTAGTTGTAATCCTTAAATTTGGCTTAATATAAAATTAAGGCTTGACAAAAAGCTCATGAAATGCTATATAATGACCATCTTCAGTTTTAGCGGGGAAAGAGTAATTTTGTCTTCTTACTTTCTCAGGAAAGGAAGACAGGTTAATAATCGCTTAAATCCCATAGTGTGGGGAGGTGATAGAAAGAAGAAGATTCACCAATTTGTGTCTCTTTAGTTGAGATTTAAAAACCCTGTTTTACAGGGTCGAACGCTAACCTGAAGGAGGGTTAGGAATTGAAGAAATACGGAGCAATAATCTTAGCAATTTTATTCGTTCTGGGTCTTGCAGCAAGTGCTTTCGCAATCCACGCTGAGATACCAGCCGAGACACAGGCAGTTATAGCAAAGGGCACCCAGATTACACTTGGTGGCTCACTCAGATTTAGGGGTGACCTGAATGAAAACGATTTTGATGACACCACAAGCCCTAATGCTTACTACGACAGTAGGGTAAGGCTCAGCCTTGATGCAAAGGTCTCTGACAGGGTTCAGGGTTTTGTGCAGGTTGAGGCAGGAAATGGTCCAAATGCTGACAACTGGACCTGGGGTAGTTCAAGTGCTGCTAAAGGTGTTTATCAAGCTGGGAACGCCAAAAGGGGTGAGTTTAACATCCTTCAGGCATGGATTAACTACAAGGCCTCAGATTCCATTGGCCTTAAGGTCGGTCACATGCCCCTTGCACTTGGAAACAAGATATTCTTTAACCATACCAAGTTCGGTGATGATGCCATCGTTGCTTACGGAAGCACCTCAAATGTCCACTGGGCGTTGCTGACTGCAAAGTTTAATGAAGGAACAAAGAATCAGACTGATGACTCTACTGCCTATGTTGGTCTTGTAAACTATAAGGCTGATAATTTCAACATTGATGCAAATGTTACTTATGTTGACGATCAGGGCAGTTATGGCACACCAACTCCTTTACCATCGCAGGGTGAGATCCATGCATGGAACTTTGGCCTTGACGGAAGCGTTCAGGTTGCAGGTCTTAACCTGAGGGGAGACCTGGAACTTCAGACAGGTAAGGCATGTATAGATGTTAGCTCAAGTACTTCATGTTTAGGATTGGGTATGGGCGAGCTTGACATCAATGGTTATGCCTTTATGATCGGTGCTGACTACAAGATGGGTGCAACCAAGCTCACCCTTGAGGGCGGAGTTGGTTCAGGTGATGACAATCCCAATGACGGTGATTTTGATATGTTCATCACATCCCTTGGTGGTCATCCAAATGCACCACTTTACACCTTCATCTACGACTACAGCGTATATGGTGCTTCAGGTAGTAAAAATTATGGTATTGCCAATACTACATACCTGAAGCTTGCTGCTTCAACAAAGGCAACCAAGGACCTCAGCGTAAAGGGCCAGATCGTCTGGCTTAAAGCCACAGAGGACATCCTCTCACCTGTGAAAAGAACTGGCATGACAGACACAAAGAAGGACGACAACCTTGGCTGGGAAGTAGACGCTAAGGTTACCTATAAGCTTGCCAAGAACTTAGAGTACTTTGTTGAGGGCGGCTATTTCTTCGTTGGCGATGCTTATGATATTGAGCCAGCAACTGGTAACAGCTACGGTGCAGACGATGCCTGGAGAATCCGCCACGGTATCCAGCTTAAGTTCTAATTGTTGACAAACAGGGCATATATTAAGTTAAAGAAGTGGGGCTTTAAAGCCCCACTTCTTATTTATATCCACCCACCAATCCATTATAATCCTCCCAAGCTCCTAAATCATAACACAAAAAATTCTTTTAAAATTATTTGACCTGACAGCGATTAAAATGTTATCTTATTTGCCAGTTTTTATTGTTCTTTATATCTCCTGACCCACGAAAATATGAGGCATCCTTAGTGCCTCAAATAAAAAAAGAGGAGGTTTTTATGAAACGATTTTTGTTTGGTCTTTCGGTCTTAATGCTTTCACTTGTGCTCTTTCTACCAACGGTCTTCGCAGAGCATATCTTCGGGCCTGATGAGCTTGATACCAACTATGGTGCCTACTTCAGGATCAGACAGGAGACCTGGGACAATGTCTTTGACTTTAAAAACGGTGACCATAAGGACGACAACTTCTTCAGACTAAAGACATCTCTCTGGACAAAACTCGACTACAACAAACAGTATATCTTTTTCGTAAAACTTACCAATGAGGCAAGATACTTTATGAACTCAAGTAATACTAAAAGCCGTCCCTTTGGTTTAAACGAGGACGAGCTTGTATTTGACAATCTCTATGTTGAGGCAAAATCCCCCTTTGGTCTTCCAGTTGATTTAAAGATCGGTCGACAGGATTTTCTCTTTACTTATGGAGAGGGTTTCATGGTAATGGATGGAACACCCTGGGATGGCTCAAGGACTTTTTACTTTAACGCAATAAAGGCAAATGTAAAGGTAAATAAAGACTTTAATTTTGACCTGGTCTATCTCTCAGACCCTCAGAAAGATACCTACCTTCCATCTCTCTATCCTGCAGAAAAGAGGAAACTCAACTATTCAGACGAGCAGGGATTTATAGCCTATGGCAGGCTTAATGCAATGGAGGGCCTCAAAGTAGAGCCCTATTATATCTACAAAAGAGAAGAAACCGACAATGGACCTGACGGAAAGCTTGATCTTAACGCAGTGGGCCTGCATCTGGTTTATACCTATGATTCATGGAAATTTGGTGGAGAGTATGCTCATCAGTGGGGTGATTACGACAGTGGGAGAGATAGAAGAGGTGATGGAGGCTATGTATATGTGAAGAAGGCATTTAAGAATGTAATATGGCATCCTGGTGTTGAACTGAGGTATGTTTATCTTTCAGGAGATGACCCTGATACTGACAAAAACGAGGCATGGGATCCAATGTTTTCAAGATGGCCATGGATGAGTGAACTGTTTATTCTTACCCTTGCTCCTGAAACAGGTATCCCTGCTTACTGGACCAATCTGCAGATGTACAGGGTTGCGGTTAAGGCCTCTTTTACCAAAAACACTGCCATGTCAGTGGCTTATAATTATTTAAGGGCTAATGAAGACCCTTCAACTCACTACGGAACCCTTAATAATGCTTCTATATACACAAGAAACAGCAAATCAAGGGGAAGTCTCTTTCAGGGGAAATTATCCCATAAATTTACCAAAAAGATTGATGGCTACCTGCTTATAGAACACTTCAGGCCTGGTGACTTCTATACCTATGACGACAGTGCTACCTTTGTTCGCTGGCAGCTGCAGGTAAAGATATAATTAAATTTTTATTTTTATAGAGGCAGTAAAAAGGAGGCTGGCAAGTGCCAGCCTCCTTTTTTATTGTAATTTTCCTTCTTTTCTGTTAAGATAAAATGTAAAAAAGGAGGTTTCAGGTTTGCAAGAAGCGGTTAAAAGAGTAATAAAAAAGGTCACCCTTGAGTTAATCTACGAGGTTGTTGAAGAAAGGACAAGAGAGCTTAAAGAGGAGATTGCCTCTCTTAAATCTGAATTGCAAACACACAGGCAAGAAACCAAAGCGGAAATCGCATCACTCAGGCAGGAATTACTTGCCTCCAGGAAGGAAACCAAAGATGACATTACCTTACTCAGGCAGGAAACCAGAGAAGAGATCGCCTCTTTGAGGCAGGAATATAAAGAAGACTTCAGGGCATTGAATGCAAGGATTGACCAGATTAACACAAGACTTGACCAGATAATCCACATGTTGGCAGATATAAAAAGATAACCCAACAGACATAAGAACATCATGGGTATTTTAAAAAACCTCAACATCGATTACCTTCCTCACTACACTTACAAAGACTACGAGCAGTGGGAGGGCAGATGGGAGCTGATAGACGGCATTCCCTATGCTATGA
The DNA here is from genome assembly GCA_015484595.1 of Nitrospirota bacterium. Classification (GTDB taxonomy): domain Bacteria; phylum Nitrospirota; class Thermodesulfovibrionia; order Thermodesulfovibrionales; family JdFR-85; genus JAADIE01. Next base: position 6,815 of record WFMM01000104.1, read on the forward strand.
GCCCACAGCCTGGTATCTCCCATCAGAAGATAAGCAATAACATTGCTGCTGAACTGAGGAATCTCCTTGAAGATTGCAAAAAATGTATTGCTCTACTGCCTGTTGACTGGAAGATAAGCGACGACACAGTGGTTCAGCCAGACAACTTAGTGGTCTGCGGTGAGGTAGAAGGAAAATACCTTACAAAACCGCCTGTCCTGATTTTTGAGATACTTTCACCAGCCACATCGTTTAAAGACCGGAACATAAAATACAAAATCTATGAATCCCGGGGTGTCAAATACTATGTAATGGTTGAACCAGAGGAGAAGGTGGCTGAGGTGTTTGAGCTAATTGAGGGCTCATACCGAAAGATAAGAGATGTCCGGGATGACACATTAACATTTGAGTTTGAAGACTGTATCATTGATTTTGACTTTTCAAGGATCTGGTAAAACCCTATATCTCCACCTCGGCATCGAGGTCTCTACCGAGATAGGCACGCTGAACATCACGGTTTTCCAGTAATGCCTCTGCTGGCTCCTGAAGCACAATCCTGCCTGTCTCTATAACATAACCTCTGTCAGAAATAGAAAGGGCAGCCTTTGCATTTTGCTCTACCAAAAGAATGGTCTTTCCCTGTTTTCTGAGTTCTGAGATTATCCTGAAAATCTCCTTTACAATAACCGGTGCAAGACCCATTGAGGGCTCATCCATCATGATCAGTTCAGCACCCGACATAAGAGCCCTACCAATGGCAAGCATCTGTTGTTCACCCCCTGAAAGTGTGCCTGCAAGCTGGCCCTGTCTTTCCTTAAGACGGGGAAAGAGCTCAAAGACCCTGTTCAGGTCGTCCTGGATAGCTTCTTTCGGCTCTCTTTTATATCGAACAGTGGCGCCAAGTTCGAGGTTTTCTCTCACGGTCATGGTAGAAAAGACCTGTCTTCCCTCAGGCACGAGCACACAACCAAGTGCAACGATACTTTCCGGAGCACCATTGGTAATGTCTTTGTCTCTGAATCGTATCTCACCTGACCATGTCCTCAAAAGACCTGCTATACTTTTTAAAAGGGTGGTTTTGCCTGCACCATTGGCACCTATGATGGTGACAATCTCACCAGGGCTTACATGGAGCGAGACCCTTCGCAGGACCTTTACCTTTCCGTAACCCGCCTCTATGTTCCTTACCCGCAACATAATATTAATTCCACCCTACACCCTACAGGCTACACCCTGTCTTTACTCTCCAAGGTATACCTTCACAACCTCCTCGTTTTTCTGTATTTCAAGGGGAGTGCCTTCGGCTATTTTTTGACCATAACTGAGAACCATTATCTCATCGGATATCTTCATCACTAAAGACATGTCATGCTCAACGATAAAGACCGTAATCCCCGAGTCTCTTATCCTTTTTATCACACTGCCAAGCTCGGCCGTTTCCTTTATATTAAGCCCTGCCGCTGGCTCGTCAAGCAAAAGCAGCCCTGGCTTCTGGGCAAGTGCCCTTGCAAGCTCAACGGTTCTTTGCTGTCCGTAGGCAAGAGAGGTTGCCTCCCTGTAGGCAAGTTCGGAAATTCCAAGGTCTTCAAGTATCCTCATTGCCTCCTCTTTTGCAAAACGGTCATCCCTTCTTGATACAGGCAGGTTCAACATTCCAGAGAAAAAACCTGTCTTTGTATGCAGATGAAGTCCCACCATCACATTTTCAAGCACCGTCATACCGTGAAAGAGATTTATCTGCTGAAAGGTTCTTGCCATACCGAGAGATGCAATCCTGTGAGGACTGAGCCCCTGAACGGGAATGCCCTTAAACAGGATGCTTCCACTGTCAGGTCTTATCTGGCCAGAAAGCAGATTAAAAAGCGTGGTCTTTCCAGCACCGTTTGGACCAATTAGTGCCTTGATAGAGCCCTCGTGCACATCAAAGGAGACACCCTTTACTGCCTCCACTCCACCAAAGGACTTGCTCAAACCCTCTACCTTCAAAATAGCAGCCACTCTTCCCTGCCCCTTACTGCCTGCGCCCTATCTTTATTATTCCCTCTGGTGCAAAGAGCATTATCAGAATAAGCACTGCACCAAATACTGCATCATCATAGGAGCCAAAGTAACCCCTCAGTGACAAAAAGTTAAGCACCATTGAGGTTGCAAGTCCGCCCCAGAGGCTTGCCATACCACCTGCTGCTACGATTGCCACATAACGAACTGATTTCATAACAGAGGACTCACCTGGGCCTATGCCACCGTTGAAATGGGTAAGTAAAGCACCAGCAAAGGCGGCAATCACTGCACTCAGTACAAAGACCCTGAGCTTATACCCTGCAGTGTCAATACCAACTGCCTCTGCTGCATCCTCTGAACCGTGTATCGCCCTCAGAGCCCTTCCCACTCTTGAATTAATAAGATTCATCAACAGATAAAGCAACACAAGAACAATCGCCGAAGCAATGTAGTAGTTCATTCGCTTGGTGTCCATCTCTCCATTTATGCTTAAACCCGGGAAAATCTGAAATCCTGGCACATCTGAAATGCCATCAGCCTCACCAAAGACCGGGGTGCCAAGCACAACACGATAAACTATTATCCCAAATCCAAGGGTTGCCATTGCGAGATAATGCCCTTTGAGCTTAAGCACAGGGATACCAATCAGATAGGCAACAACCCCTGCAAGCACTACCGCTGTGATAACACCAATCCATGGATTAAAGCTAAGTATCCTGGCGCCGTAAAGGTCTTCTCTCATCAGGAGAAAACCCATACTTTCAAGAAGCCTTATAATGGGTTTTTCCTTATAGGGCATTAGATTGATGGTTGAAAGCACTGCAGTTGAATAACCACCTATTGCAAAAAAGCCCGCATGTCCAAGGGAGATCTGCCCTGCATAGCCCATTAAAAGCACAAGCCCAAGCACCACCATGCTGTAGTAAAAGGACATGGTAAGCTGTGTAAGATAGTAAGACTTGCCAAGGGCGTGGGTTAATAAATCCACACCCACTATCAGGGCTAAATATAACAGAATATGTATATAAGATCGTCTCATAATTTTGAAATCCGAAAACCTGAATTCTTTACTTTCAACTCAACACTAAAAACTCAAAATTCAACACTCAACACTTTCATAACTCCCCCCTACACCCTACACGCTACACCCTGTCTTTTTAAAATTCCTTCAATGCCAGTTCCTCTTTACTTCCAAAGAGCCCTCCTGGGCGGAAAAACAGTATAATAAGCAGGATGCCAATGGCAATGGAATCCTTATATGCTGAAGGAAGCACCCAGACACTGAAGGACTCGATAATACCAAGCACGATACCACCAGCCACTGCAGCAAGGTAGTTTCCAAGGCCACCGAGTATGGCGACAGTAAAGCCTTTAATAGCAAGGGGCACACCCATGTTGTACTGGCTGTAGGTTATAGGGGATACCACACAGCCTGCCAGTGCCCCTATACCAGCGCTTAGCATAAAGGAAAGGGTCACCATGTTTTTTGCCTTTATACCGCAGAGTCTTGCAGCGTCACGGTTTACAGCACAGGCACGCATCTGCCATCCATAACGGGTAAACTTAAAGAATGCCTGAAGTGCCAGAACAGTTACAGAGCAGACACCCACTACCCACAACACCTGAGGGGATACCCTTGCCCCAAGTATGGAAACCGATGTGACCTCATTTCCCGTAAAATAGGGCAATGCCCTTACATTTTCACCCCATATGGCAAGGGCTGCTTCACGAATAAGGATTGAAAGGCCAATGGTTATTATAATCATCCTTAGGATGGTTGGAGATTCAATCCATCTGAAAAAGGCTATCTCCATAATTGCACCAATAAGCATTGTAATGACTACTGCAAGGACTATGGCAGGAAAAAGTGGCATAAAGGGGTGAAGGCTTATGGCAATCATGCTACCAAGCATGACAAACTCACCCTGAGCAAAGTTTATAATACCGGTGGTGTTGTAAATAATATTGAACCCTATGGCAACGATAGCATAAATAAAGCCATAGGTAAGCCCTGCAGCTATGTATTGAAAAAGAAGATCTAAATTCACTGCTTTAGCAATGTGAATTTTCCGTTTTTAACGGTAAGCATCACGAAGGAATTAATGTCAAGACCGTTGTGGTCAGTGGGGCTAAAGTTAAAAACTCCACCAATACCAACAAAGCCCTTTAGGTTTTCAATTGCATCTCTTACCTTTTCCTTATCAAAGCCTGCCTTTTTAATGGCCTTTACCAGGATCATCAGGGCATCGTAGGCATGCCCACCAAAGGTGCTTACCTCTTCGTGGAATCTTGACTCGTAGTCTTTTTTGTACTTCATAAGTACTGGTTTCTGAGGGTCACTGTCGGGCAGTGAGTCAACCACAAGGAGTCTTCCAGCAGGAAATATTATCCCCTCTGCTGCAGCACCAGCAGCCTTTACATACTTGATGTTACCAAACCCGTGGCTCTGAAACAGCGGCACATTAAAGCCAATCTGCCTCATGTTCTTTGCAATAATTGCCTGGGCAGGCACTATCGACCAGTTAACCACTGCCTGAACACCCCTTGCCTTGAGTTTTGTGACAAGGGCCGTCAGGTCAGTTGCCCTTTTGTCATAGACCTCGCTTATCACGATATCTATACCGTACTCAGGGGCTATCTTTTCAAGCTGAGCCTTTCCAGCCAGACCAAACCCTGTATTTCCAACCACAACTCCAATCTTCTTTATCCCCATCTTCTGCATCTGCATAAATATCTTCCTTGCAGCAAAGCTGTCTTTCTGAGGGGTCTTGAACACATACTTAGCAACTGGATTAACAATCTTCTCTGCTGCAGCACAGGAAATACAGATGGTCTTGCCCTTTTCACAGATGCTCTTTATTTTAAGGGTCTCACCACTTGTTGAAGGCCCTATAATGGCAAAGACCCTCTCTTCTTCGATTAACTGTTTTGCAAAGGATATAGCCTTACCAGGATTGGCACCAGAGTCTTTGATTATGAGCTCAATCTTTCTGCCATTAATTCCACCTTTTGAGTTGATCTCCTCGGTAAGCATCTTGAGTGTGTTAGCCTCTGGAGCACCAAGGAAAGAGGCAGGTCCTGTTACAGATAGAATAGCCCCTATCTTGATTGTCTTAGCAGCCATTGCAGGTGCAACGAGCAGACAGAAGGTCATCACTGCAAACAATAAAGCCTTCAAAAACCTCATAAAACACCTCCTGTGAATTTTAGGGGGTAGGGTGTAGGGAGTAGGGGGCATTGAATGTTGAGTGTTGAGTTAAGTTTTTTACTAAACACTAAAAACTATGCACTCAAAATTAACAGCTCCCCCCTGTACGCTACACCCTGAGCCCTATATTTTGTACAGTTCTTCTCCCCTTAAAATCCTGACCCCGGCAGATTGAAGTGCATCTATGGCAGAGTCTATGTCGTCAAACCTGAAGATGATTATGGCATGCTCACCACTGCTCTGCACAAAGGCATACATATACTCCACATTGATTCCCTTCTCTCCCAGAGTCTTGAGGATACCCGCAAGTCCACCAGGTCTGTCAGGAACCTCTATTGCTACCACCTCGGTCTTACCAACTGTAAAACCCTGCTCTTTTAAAACAGCCTTTGCCTTTTCTGTATCATTAACAATAAGACGAAGGATGCCAAAGTCGGAGGTATCAGCAAGTGAAAGTGCCCTTATGTTTATGTTGTTTTTTGCCAGAAGACCTGTAACCTCTGCAAGCCTGCCTGACTTGTTTTCAAGAAATATGGAAATCTGTTCAACCTTCATCACCCACCTCCTAAGACTTTCTTTTGTCAATTACCCTTTTTGCCTTACCCTCGCTTCGCTGAATGCTTCTTGGCTCAACGAGTTTCACTCTGCATGAAACCGCAAGTGTCTCCTTTAGCTCCTGCTCTATCCTCTTAGCAAGCCTCTCAAGCACCTTTATCTCATCTGAGAATATCTCCTCACTAACCTCAACCTGAACCTCCATCACATCAAGGGCTCCCTCTTTATCAATGATTATCTGGTAATGGGGTTCTACCTCCTCAATACTCATAAGGACATGCTCTATCTGAGAGGGAAAGACATTTACACCTCTGATTATTAGCATATCATCGGTTCTGCCCTTTATCTTTTCCATCCGGTACAGGGTTCTTCCACATGTGCAGGGCTCTGTAATAAGGCGGGTGATGTCCCTCGTTCTGTAACGGATAACAGGAAATGCCTCCTTTGTAAGGGTGGTAAAAACCAGCTCTCCTGTCTCCCCTGGTGGTAGGACCTCACCGGTTTCAGGGTTGATTATCTCGGGAATGAAGTGGTCTTCAAAGATGTGAAGTCCTCTTTTCTGCTCGATACATTCCACAGAAACCCCTGGCCCTATAATTTCACTTAGCCCATATATATCTATGGCATCTATGCCAAGTTTACGCTCTATCTCCTCTCGCATATTTTCACTCCAGGGCTCAGCTCCAAAGACACCGACCCTTATCTTCAGGTCAGAGGGGTCTATGCCTTCCTGCTTCATCACGTCGGCAATGTTCAGGGCATAGGAAGGTGTGCAGGTAAGCACAGTAGAGCCAAAGTCCTTCATTATCATTATCTGGCGTTTTGTATTTCCACCAGAGATGGGAATTACAGTAGCACCAAGCCTTTCAGCCCCATAGTGAAAACCAAGCCCTCCTGTAAAAAGCCCGTAGCCGTAAGCATTATGAACCACATCACCCCGGTGAACACCAGCACAGGCAAGGGTCCTTGCCATCAGCTCAGCCCAGGTGTCTATGTCCCTCTTTGTATAACCCACCACTGTTGGCTTACCAGTGGTGCCTGAGGATGCATGAACCCTGACGACCCTTTCAAGAGGCACTGTGAAAAGTCCAAAGGGATAGTTGTCTCTAAGGTCATCCTTTGTGGTAAAGGGCAGACGCCTTAAATCATCAAGCCTTTTGATATCCTCTGGTCTGACGCCTGCCTGCTGCATCTTCTTTCTGTAAGGCTCTACTGTTGCATACACCCTTTCCACCACATGCTGAAGCCTTTTAAGCTGAATTGCCTCAAGTGCCTCCCTTGGCATTGTCTCGTACTCTTCATTCCAAATCATAATGTCCTCCCTGTCAGTTCTCTTCCCCTTTTAAAGGCCTCAAGGTTGACATCTACGAACTGCTTTTTAACGCGGCTTTTTATTATATCAAAAAACACCTCTTCCTTCACTGGCAAGAATCTCGAAAGCATACCAACCAGTATGACATTTACCACCCTTACCTCTCCTATCTCCTTTGCCATCTGGAAGGCATCCACAGGATACACCTCTACCCCGTAGTCTTTCAGTTTACCAATCACATCCTCGGGGTAGTCCATAAGCCCTGTAGCAACAGAAAGGGGGTATATCCTCTGGGTATTAACTATTACCTTTGATTCAGGTTTAAGATACTGAATGTATCTGAGTGACTCCATAAGTTCAAAGGAAACCTGAAGGTCAGCGCCTCCAGGCTCTATCAAAGGCGAATAGACCTTCTTGCCAAACCTCAGATGGGCCTCCACAGCTCCACCTCGCTGGGCCATTCCATGAACTTCGCTCTTTTTTACATCCAGACCAGTCTCAATCAATGCATCCGATGTAATCTCGGAGGCAAGCAATATCCCCTGACCACCAACCCCGGTAAAAAGGATATTGGTCGTATCAGTCATCACCAGGCACCTCTTTTATTGCATCAAACTTACACACAATCTCACACTCACCACAACCAGTGCATAAAACCTCTGAAATAACAGACAGGCCCTTTTGCTTTTCTCTACCCCTTTTGATAGCCTCCTCTCTGGATATAGGACTCCATGAGATGGCTGGGCAGCCAAGACCAAGACACACCCTGCAACCAGTGCATAGCTCTGTATCAACCGCATACAGGGGCTTTTTCCTCTTTCTTTCCTCTGGAAGCAGGGCACAAGGTGCCTTTGATATGATCACCGACGGCTCATCAACCGCCAGCTCCTCCCTTATTACCTTTTCTGTCTCGTCAATCCTGTGTGGATTTATCACCTGAACCCTTCTTACCCCTACTGCCCTGCAGAGCTTTTCAAGGTCTATCTCTACGGTGTCTTCACCCATTGCGGTTTTGCCTGTGGCAGGGTTTCCCTGGTGGCCTGTCATGGCAGTTGTGCGGTTGTCAAGGATTATAATGGTGGAACTTCCCCTGTTGTAAACCACATCTATCAAGGGGGTGATACCAGAATGAATAAAGGTGGAATCCCCTATCACAGCAACCACCTTCCCCTTTACTTTGGTACCAAGTGCCTTTTCAATGCCATGGGCATTCCCTATGCTTGCCCCCATACACACGCATGTATCCATGGATGAAAGCGGCTTTAGTGCACCAAGGGTATAACAGCCAATATCACCAGACACAAACACCTTAAGCCTTGAAAGGGTGTAGAAGACACCTCTGTGGGGGCAGCCAGGACACATGGCAGGTGGCCTTGGTGGAAGCTCCACAGATTGAAAGAGTTTTTTCTCCTTACCGGTTATAGCCTTTTTAATCCTGTACTGGTCAAGCTCACCCCAGGCAGGTATTACCTCCTTTCCTGTACATTCAATACCCATTGCCTTAATCTGTAACTCAAGAAATGGGTCAAGCTCTTCAACAACATATAGCTTTTCAACCTGCCCTGCAAACTCCTTTATTAGCCTTTCAGGCAGAGGATAAACCATACTTAGCTTCAAAACAGAGGCATCCGGGAAAGCCTCCTTCACATAACAGTAGCTAACTCCTGATGTTATAAACCCTATACTCCTTTCACCCCAATGGATACGATTCTCCTTAAACTCATTGGAAAATTCTCTTAAAGAATCAATCCGCTCGTGTAAAACAAGCTTTCTCTTCCGTGCATGAACAGGCAGCATCACGAACTTTTCTGGCATTTTGACTATGCCTTCAGGGACCTTCGGTTTAATTGGGTCTTCAGGGAAAACGATCCCCTTTACATGGGATATCCTTGTGGTGGTTCTCAAAAGCACAGGTGTGTCAAACTGCTCACTAAGCTCAAATGCAAGTTTCGTAAACCTTCTGCACTCCTCAGAGTCTGAAGGCTCAAGCATGGGAACCTTTGCAGACAGTGCATAGTTACGGTTGTCCTGTTCGTTCTGGGAGCTGTGCATTGCAGGGTCATCAGCCGTGACAACCACCAGTCCGCCTACCACACCAGTGTATGCGGCTGTAAACAGCGGGTCAGCAGCAACATTAAGCCCCACATGCTTCATTGAAGCCATTGCCCTTACTCCAGCAAAGCTGGCACCCAGTGCAACCTCCAGGGCAACCTTCTCGTTTGGAGCCCATTCAGAGTAAATCTCCTCGTAGGCTGTGAGATTTTCCAGTATCTCTGTGGAAGGCGTACCTGGATAGGCTGAGGCAACCCTCAGACCTGCCTCGTAAGCCCCCCTTGCAATGGCTTCGTTTCCTGATAAAAAGGCCCTTTTCATTTATTAGCTCTCACTTCGTCTCATGATAAAAAAAACAAAGTAAATAATATGTTTTATGAGGCCCTTTTGTCAAGAAAAAAGGACTTTTCAGCCCTCTGGTTGTCATAAGAGGCATTTTCTGATATCTTATTAGTATGGGGACTCAAAGGGGCTTTGCCCCTTTGGAACCCCAATAAGGATAAATAATTGATCATATTTGGAGAGTTTGAGGGGGCTCTGCCCCCTCAAAGGGGCTCTGCCCCTTTGGAACCCCGATAATGATTAATAATTTAACCATAGTAGGGAGTTTGAGGGGGCTACGCCCCCTCAAAGGGGCTCTGCCCCTTTGGAACCCCAAATTAATGAATAAATATTTAACCTTGAGCCTGTCGAACAGGCTCAAATTAAGAAGGGAGGGATTACTAATGGCAAGGGTTTATATGCTTGTAAATGTAACACCAGGTAAAGACAGAGACATAAGGGATACCTTCAGGGGTATCAACGGCGTGGTTTATGCAGACATTATAACAGGACAGTTTGACCTTGCAGCCGTGCTGGAAGCTGAAAGCACAGAGGAGATATTCAACAGGATACTTAAAAAGATCAGAAAGATAAAGGGAATCACCCGAACAGAGACCTTCGTTGCAATCGAATAAGGATAATAAAACTTAACGGAAATAACATTCTTGAATATGACACTTAAAGATGAGGATCTGGAGATTATCTTCAGGCTGATAGCAGACCTCAGAGAACTTAACAGAACCGTGCCTGTTTTGGTGGAGGGAAAGCGAGACAGGGAGGCCCTGAGAAGGTTTGGTCTTGAAGGCACAATAGAGCTTGTACATCAGGGGAAAAACCTTTATGAATTGGCCGAGGAGCTTATCAGTAAGTACGACAGGATCATTATGCTTTTAGACTGGGATAAACGGGGCGAAGCACTTTATGCCAGGCTATGTGAATACCTGAAGGGACACTACGAAGAATTCAGCTTTATTCGGCAAACCCTGAAACAGGTCTCAAGGGATGAGTTTTTTGAGGTTGAGGAACTGGTGTCTCTTTTATGAGACTACTTCCTTGGTTTCTTCTGTGGGGAGCACGTCCCCTGTGCCTTTGATGCTCAGGTGGGTATCCCGAGCCTCGGCAATATAACGGTCTGAAGCAGTATCCAGAGCACCACAATGCCTATGGCTATAAGCCAGTCCATTTATTCCTCTTTCTTTGCCTCTTCCTTTTCTTTTCTTTTTTCCTCGTAATCCACAAACTCTATCACAGCAAGTGGGGCCTGGTCCTTAATCCTGTTGCGGGTTTTAACTATCCTTAAGTAACCACCGTTTCTGTCTGCAAAACGGGGTGCAATCTCATTGAAAAGCCTTGCCACAGCCTTTCTGTCTGGCAGATAAGACAATGCAAGCCTCTTTGCATGAAGGTCACCCCTTTTACCAAGGGTAACCATCTTTTCTGCCATGCTCCTTAGCACCTTTGCCTTTGCAACGGTTGTCTCTATCCTTTCATGAATAAACAGGCTTGACATAAGGTTTCTGAACAAAGCCTTACGCTGGTTGGTGGTTCTGTCAAAGTGTTTTTTTCTCATTCTATGACGCATCGTTAGCCACACCTCCGAGTTTTTCCTTGTACTTCTCGATAACCTCCGGGTCAATCTTCATACCCAGACTGAGTCCCATTCCCTTCAGTATCTCTTTAATCTCGTTTAGAGACTTCCTGCCAAAATTTTTGGTCTTCAATATCTCGTGCTCGGTCTTCTGAACCAGGTCAGCAATGGTCTTTATGTTTGCATTCTTCAGGCAGTTATAGGACCTTACAGAGAGTTCAAGCTCTTCAACCGATTTTAGCAGGTTTTCGTTAAAATCATCATCCCCCACTGTAACAGGTGCTTCAACCTCTTCTTCCTCTTTAATCTCCATGTCCTCTGTTTCCTCTATCAGAAAAAAATCAAAGTGGTCTATGAGGATGTTTGCAGCCCTTGAGACAGCTGCCTTTGGAGTAACGCTACCATCTGTCCAGAGCTCAAGAACCAGCCTGTCGTAATCAGTGGCCCTTCCAACGCGTGCCTTTTCAACCCAGAAATTCACCTTCTTAATGGGGCTGAATACCGCATCAATTGCTATCATATCAACGGGCTGGTCCTTTTCTTTAAGCATTTCCGATGGGACATAGCCTCTGCCTCGTGATACATAAAGCTCGGCGTGAAACTCTGCACCCCTGTCAACAGTTGCAATGTAGTGTTCCTTGTTAAGCACCTCAAGCCCTGAAGGACACTGAACATCTGCACCTGTTACCTCCTTTACCCCTGTGACATCTATCCGTGCAACCTTTGTATCGTTACCATGATGTTTAAACCTCAGTTTCTTAAGGTTTAAAATAAGGTCAACCATGTCTTCCTTTACGCCCTCTATGGTTGAGAACTCATGAAGCACCCCTGGTATCTTCACATGAGTGATTGCTGCACCCTCTATTGATGACAGAAGTACCCTCCTCAGGGAGTTTCCAACTGTGGTACCAAACCCCCTTTCAAAAGGCTCTGCAACAAGCTTTCCGTATGTATCTGTAAGTGTGTCTTCTTCAAAGGCCACTTTTTTGGGAAACTGAAAGCCTTTTACCTTAAAACTCATAGAGCCTCCTTTTATTGTTTAGAGACCTTACTGTAGTCTCCTGATTGTCAATTACTTTGAATAGAGCTCAACTATCAGATGCTCTTTCACATCAAGAGGTATCTGCTCTCTCGTAGGCAGACTCAGGACCTTTGCCCTGAAGTTTTCAGCATCCAGTTCAAGCCACTCTGGCACTCCCCTGTGCTCTACCTTTGAAAGATTCTCTTCAATGAAGGGGATCTTTCTGCTTTCCTCCTTAAGCTCTATTACATCACCCTCCCTCACCCTGAAAGAAGGAATGTTGACCTTTCTGCCATTGACCTTTATGTGTCCGTGATTGACAAGCTGTCTTGCCTGCCTGATATTCACTGCAAAGCCTGCCCTGAAGACCACGCTGTCAAGCCGCCTCTCTAAAAACTGCAAAAGCAACTCACCAGTAACGCCCTTTTTCTTCTGCGCCTCTTTAAAGTATCTTCTGAACTGTTTCTCCAGAACACCGTATATCCTCTTGACCTTCTGTTTCTCCCTTAACTGAAGTCCGTAGTCACTAATCTTAACCCTTGATGTGCCATGCTGTCCAGGTGGATACTTTCTCCTTTCAAAGGCACACTTATCAGTATAACAGCGGTCACCCTTCAGGAAAAGCTTCTGACCTTCTCTTCTGCATAGCCTGCAGAGTGCCTCTCTGTATCTTGCCATTTACACCCTCCTCCTCTTTGGAGGTCTACACCCGTTATGAGGAACCGGTGTGACATCCTTTATTATGTTTACATCAAGACCTGCTGCCTGAATAGCCCTGATTGCCGATTCCCTTCCAGCACCAGGCCCCTTTATATAAACATCTATCTGCTTCATCCCCATGTCCATTGCCCTCTTGGCTGCTGTCTCTGCTGCAAGCTGTGCTGCATAGGGTGTACCCTTTCTGGAGCCCTTAAACCCAAGGCTACCAGCACTTACCCAGGTAACCACATTACCGTTTTTGTCAGTAATAGTAACTATTGTATTGTTAAAGGTTGTCTGAACATGGGCAATACCGTAGGGGACATTCTTCTTTTCCTTTTTAGGTCCTCTTCTGCGTCTTGCCATATCTTATTTACCTCCCTTCTTCTTGCCTGCTACGGTCTTTCTTGGTCCTTTACGAGTTCGGGCATTGGTGCTTGTCCGCTGACCTCTCACTGGAAGCCCCATCCTGTGCCTGAGGCCACGATAACAGCCAATATCCATAAGCCTCTTTATATTCATGGAGATCTCTTTTCTTAAATCACCCTCGACCTTGTAATCCCTGTCAATAACGGTCCTTATCTTTACGATCTCGTCATCTCTGAGGTCCTTGACCCTTGTATTAGGGTCAATACCTGTTTCCTCGAGTATCTTCTTTGAAGTAGCCCTTCCAATACCAAATATCCTTGTCAGACCTATCTCTACCCTTTCGTTTTTTGGTAAGTCAACTCCAGCTATCCTGGCCATACACTGCCTCCTTAACCCTGCCTCTGTTTATGTTTTGGGTTCTCACAGATTACCCTTACCACACCTTTACGCTTTATTACTTTGCATTTTGCACAGATTGGCTTTACCGATGCCCTGACCTTCATTTAAACCTCCATCTTTATTAAATTCTAAATATAGCGTGTAGGGGGTAGCGTGTAGGGTATAGTATATACTTCATTACGCTTATTCACCACCTCCTACATCTTTTAGAGCCTGTTCAACAGGCTCTAACTTACTGATTTTTAATTAATATAATTCCTTATTCCAAAAATCTTTTACCCCCAGTGTATATCCTCAGTTTTCTTGAACAGCCTCCTTTTAACGATTAACGCTGGATATTCACAATGTTAAGTCTGACTTACTTGTATCTGTATGTGATTCTGCCCTTTGTCAGGTCGTAGGGTGACATCTCAACAAGCACCTTATCACCTGGCAGTATCTTGATAAAGTGCATCCTCATCTTACCAGAGACATAGGCGATTATCTCCTGCCCGCTCTCCAGTCTAACCCTGAACATGGCATTTGGCAGGGCCTCTATTATCTCACCCTGAACCTCTATGTTATCTGCCTTTGGCATTTTAACCACTAATTATAATTTATTTAATCCCATTTCGTCAATATCTCGGCACCACTTTTTTTAACAAGCACGGTATGCTCAAAATGAGCTGAAAGACTTCCGTCAACGGTCTTTGCTGTCCATCCATCCTCAAGCACCTTTACCTCGTGCCTTCCAGCGTTAACCATTGGCTCTATCGCAAGGGTCATCCCCTCTTTGAGCTTGGGCCCCTTTCCTGGTGGTCCGAAGTTTGGAATCTGGGGGTCCTCATGCAATGACCTTCCAACACCGTGCCCTACAAAGCTCCTTACAACGGAATATCCCTTTGATTCAACAAAGCTCTGTATTGCGTGGGATATATCCGAGACCCTTCTGCCAACCCTTGCCTGCTGAATTCCTATGTACAGGGCCTTTTCAGTAACATCAAGGAGCCTCTTAACCTCTGGTTTAATGTCACCAACAGGTATTGTTATTGCAGCATCACCGATGTACCCCCTGTACACAACCCCAAGGTCAATGCTTATAATGTCACCTTCCTTAAGCACAATAGTGCTTGAAGGAATACCGTGAACTACCGTATCATTTACTGATGCACAAATGCTGGAGGGATAACCCCTGTAACCCTTAAACGCAGGTCTGCCACCTCGGCTCCTGATTATATCCTCTGCAATCTGCTCTAATTCCTTTGTGCTTACCCCCGGGGCTACATAACCCTTTATAGCCAAAAGTGCCTCAGCAACAATAGCTGAGGCCTTTCTCATAAGCTCTATCTCTCTTTTCGTCTTTATAATGATCACAAAACAAAAACCAGAAACCTAAACCCCACTACCTTCTTCTACCCCTGACACGGCTCTTCTTTAACAGCCCTTCATAGGAGCGTGTAAGAAGGTGTGACTCTATCTGAGAGACCGTATCAAGTGCCACACCAACCACGATGAGCAGTGAGGTTCCACCAAAGTAGAAGGGGACATTGAATTCCTTTATCAGAAAAGTAGGCAGCACACAGACTATGGAAAGATAAATGGCCCCCACAAAAGTAAGCCTTGAAAGCACCCTGTAGAGGTAGTCTGCTGTCTTCTGCCCAGGCCTTATCCCTGGTATGAATCCGCCGTACTTCTTTAAATTATCAGCCACATCTACGGGGTTAAAGATAATTGCAGTGTAAAAGTAACTGAAGAATATGATCATTGCCACATAAAGTATCGTGTATAAAGCAGTGCCAGGAGTCAACTGTCTTGCAATCCCCTGCACCCATGGAATAGAGATAAAGCCCGCTATGGTTGCGGGAAACATGATAATGGATGATGCAAAAATAGGGGGGATAACTCCGGATGTGTTTATTTTAAGAGGCAGATGGGTTGACTGGCCACCGTAAACCTTCCTGCCAACCACCCTCTTAGCATATTGAACGGGAATCCTTCTTTCACCTCTCTCGATGTATATAATTGCACCAACCACAACTACCATCATTGCTATGAGGAATATCAAAAACAGCACCGACAGCTCTCCGGCCTTTATAAGCCTCACTGTACTAACGATGGCGTTTGGAAGCCTTGCTACAATACCAGCAAAAATAATAAGCGAGATACCATTGCCAATACCCCTTTCTGTTATCTGCTCACCAAGCCACATAATGAATGCCGTTCCTGCTGTGAGGGTTATCATTGTCATAAGCCTGAAAGACCATCCTGGATGCTGTATAAAGGCACCCCGTGCCATACTTTCAAGCCCCACGGCAATACCAAAGGACTGTATCGCACTTATAAGGACGGTTCCATATCTGGTATACTTAACTATCTTCTTTCTTCCCTCTTCGCCTTCCTTGGCAAGCTTTCCAATTGAAGGTATAACAACGGTAAGCAGCTCAAGTATAATCGCAGCACTGATATAAGGCATGATGCCAAGGGCAAATATGGTTACCCTTGACAGGGCACCACCTGAGAAGATATCAAAAAACCCCATCAGGGCGCCACCACGCTCTGCAAGGAACTTGCTTAGCTCTTCTCCATTGATTCCAGGGGTGGGGATATGACAGCCAATTCTGTAAACAGCAAGCAGTGAGAGGGTAAAAAAGATCCTCTTTTTTAGTTCCTCAATCTTGAAGATATTTTGAAAAGAAGATAAGGCCCCCAACTATATCACCTCTGCCTTGCCACCAGCAGCCTCAATCTTCTGGATGGCAGACTTACTGAAGGCATGAGCCTTTACTGTTATGGCTCTGTTTAATTCACCATTTCCAAGAACCTTTAAACCATCTTTAAGATCTGATACTATACCCTCCTTTAACAACAACTCAGGGGTAATCTCCTGAGCGTCAATCTTCTGGAGCCGTTCTATGTTAATGATTGCATATTCCTTCTTAAAGGGATGATTGGAAAAACCTCTCTTTGGAAGCCTTCTGTGTAAAGGCATCTGACCACCCTCAAACCCTGCAGGTATGGTTGCACCTGAACGGGATTTCTGCCCCTTGTGCCCCCTGCAGGAGGTCTTTCCGTGCCCTGAACCAGGGCCCCTGCCCACTCTCTTTGGTTTCTTCCTGCTTCCAGCTGCTGGTGATAATTCTTCTATTCTCATCTTACCTCCAGGTCTATTAACCTTCTTTTACTTCCTGTACTTCAACAAGATGAGGCACCTTGTTGATCATACCTCTTATAGAAGGGACATCCTCTTTGATAACGGTCTGCCCTATCTTCCTGAGACCAAGGCTCCTGAGAACCCGTCTCTGTTTCTCCGGTCTTCCTATGTAACTCCTCTTAAGGGTAATCTTAAGCATGCTTTGTCACTCCTTCTTCCTTTGCCTCTTCAGTTGGCTTTGACCTTAACTTTCTAACCTTTTCAGGGTCCTTTAGCTTTAAAAGACCATCAATGGTTGCCTTTGCCTCATTAAAGGGATTATGGCTCCTAATGGACTTTGCCACTATGTTTTCAAGGCCAGCCACTTCAAGCACAGGTCTCACTGCGCCTCCAGCAATCACTCCTGTACCCTTTCTTGCTGGCTTTAACAGCACCTCGCCAGCACCGTGCTTACCCAGGATCTCATGAGGTATGGTGCCATCCATCAGGGGAAACTTTATAAGAGACTTCTTTGCCTGGCCTATTGCCTTTCTGATTGCATCAGCCACCTCGGCTGCCTTCCCCTTACCAATACCAACTATTCCTTCACCGTTTCCCACTGCTACAAGGGCAGTAAAGGAAAACCTCCTTCCACCCTTGACCACCTTTGACACTCTATTGATAAAGATTACCTTCTCCTGTAACTCCAGTTCTGATGGGTCAATCCTCAGCACTATACCTCCTTAAATTTATAGTTTTTAGTTACGAGTGATGAGTGTTGAGTCTTAAAAATACAAAACAGTCTCATTTCCATAACTCAACACTAAACACTCAGAACTCAACACTCCCTTTAAAACTCCAATCCGCCTTCCCTTGCAGCATCGGCAAGGGCCTTTATCCGTCCATGATAGCGGAATCCACCTCTGTCAAAGACGACCTTTTTTATACCCTTCTCGATTGCCCTCTTTGCAATCAACTGACCAACCTTCTTTGCTGACTCCACATTTCCGCCGTGCTTTATCTCAGCCTTTAGCTCTTTGTCAAGGGTGGACGCAGCCACCAATGTATGACCCTTCATGTCATCTATTATCTGGGCATAAATATGGTTTAAAGAACCATATACAGAAAGCCTTGGCCTTTCAGGGGTGCCAAAGACCTTCTTTCTGACCCTTCTATGTCTCCTTATCCTTGCCTGTCTTTTGGTCCTTTTCAATTCAGCCTAACCTCCTGTTATTTTCCTGCCTTACCTGGTTTGAGTTTCAGACGCTCATCAGCATACCTTATACCCTTACCTTTATACGAATCCGGTGGTCTCAGTGCCCTTATGTTTGCAGCTGTCTGTCCCAGAAGCTGTTTATCTATTCCCATTAATGTAAGCTTTAGCGGCCTTGCTTTGTGATCAACCTCAGCCTTGATCCCGTCGGGCAGCTTAAACTCCACTGGATGTGAGTATCCAAGACCGAAAACAAGGGTATCACCCTTGAGGTCAACCCTGTATCCAACTCCTACGATCTCCATCTCCTTTTTAAACCCCTCACTCACACCCTTTACCATGTTTGCTATAAGGCTTCTGGTAAGACCGTGAAGGGCCCTTTTCTGCCTGGTATCATCAGGGCGTTCAACCACTATCTGATTTTCCCTGACCTCTACCTTCATTGCTGGTGGGAACTCCCACTGGAGCTCTCCCTTTGGCCCCTTCACCTTTATGGTGGTGTTATTTATGTTCACCTCAACACCCTTTGGAATATCAATCGGTTTCTTTCCTACTCTCGACATCTATCCACCTCTTCTTAAAAGTAACTGTTTTTAAAAATTATCACCATATATAACAGAGTAGCTCTCCGCCTACCTTTTCCCTTCTGCACGCACGGTCACTCTTTATCCCCTTCGGGGTGGTAAGTATGGCAATGCCTACACCACCCATCACACTGGGGATATCTTTGTAACCGACATAGACCCTTCTTCCTGGCTTACTGACCCTCTTCAGTCCTGTAATAACACATTCACCATCAACATACTTCAGCGAGATACGCAGTATCCCCTTTCTTTTATCCTTGATGATCTTGTATGCCCTGATAAAGCCCTCTTCCTTCATAATCTTTGCTATGTCCAGTTTCATCCTCGAGGCTGGTATGTCCACCTTCTCAGCCTTTACCATTATTGCATTCCTAATCCTTGTCAGCATGTCTGCAATTGGGTCTGTCAGCATCTTTCACTCTCCTACCAGCTTGATTTTCTCACACCAGGAATCAATCCCTGGTGAGCAAGGGTTCTGAAACAAATCCTGCACATCTCAAACTTCCTCATGTAGGCCCTTGGCCTTCCACATATCTTACACCTGTTATAGGCCCTTACCTTGAACTTTGGTGGTCTCTTCTGCTTTTCAATCAAACACTTCTTTGCCATTTTATCTCCCTGATAGCTTTATTTTCCTCTAAAGGGCATTCCCAGATTCTTAAGAAGAGCCTTTCCTTCCTCGTCAGTCTCTGCAGTCGTACAGATGGTGATATCAAACCCGTGAACCATCTCAACCTTGTCATAATCAATCTCAGGAAATATGTACTGCTCCTTCACACCCATTGAGTAGTTTCCTCTTCCGTCAAAGCTCCTCGTAGAAAGCCCCCTGAAGTCCCTGATACGGGGGATGGCGATGCTAATCAGTTTATCTAAAAACTCATACATCCTGTTACCTCTGAGGGTAACCCTGCAGCCTATGGGCATACCCTTTCTCAGTTTAAAGCCCGCAATAGACTTCTTTGCCTTCGTAACGACTGCCTTCTGCCCTGCTATTAAGCTCAGTTCATTCACTGCTGCGTCAAGAAGTTTAATGTTGCTTATTGCCTCTCCAAGACCACAGTTTAACACAATCTTTTCAAGCCTTGGAACCTGCATTATGGACTTGTAGGAGAACTCCTCCATTAACCTGGGGACAACCTCTTTAAAGTACTTTTCCTTCAGCCTTGGTATGTATTTCTCATCAGCCATTACTGATCTATGACCTCCTTACACTTCTTGCAGACCCTCAGTTTTCTTCCATCATCAAGAATCCTGTTACCTATCCTGGTTGGTGCATTACACCTCGGACATAAAAGCATGACATTTGATATGTGAATTGGTCCTTCCTTCTCTATAATTCCACCCTGAGAGTATTTCTGCGAGGGCTTCATGTGCCTCTTTATTATGTTTATCTTCTCCACTATTACCCTCTGTTTTTTGGGCAGAACTGCAAGCACCCTGCCCTTTTTACCCTTTTCCTTACCTGATATGACAAGCACATTGTCGTCTTTCTTTATTCTCAATCCCATCATATTCCTCCTATAAAACCTCTGGTGCCAGTGAGATGATCTTTGTAAACTCCTTCCACCTGAGTTCCCTTGCCACTGGACCAAACACACGGGTTCCTATTGGCTCACCCTGTGCATTTATCAACACACAGGCATTCTGGTCAAATCTGATGTAGGTGCCATCGGGTCTTCTGGTTTCCTTTTTGGTTCTTACTACCACTGCCTTGACCTTGGCTCCCTTTTTAACCGTTCCATCAGGAGATGCCTCCTTAACACTTGCAACGATAATGTCTCCCACCCGGGCGTATCTCCGTTTTGACCCACCCAGGACCCTTATGCACATAACCTTCTTTGCTCCTGAGTTGTCAGCTACTTCAAGTATGCTCTGTTGCTGTATCATCTTTGTGCTCTCCCCTTATATTCTTCCTTAACTTTCCCTGTTCATTATCTCCAAAACCACCCACCGCTTTGTCTTACTAAGGGGTCTCGATTCAATAATCTTCACCGTATCGCCCATCCTGCATCGGTTCTCTTCGTCATGGGCCTTGAACTTGGTGGTTCTCTTGATGTATTTCTTGT
Organism: Nitrospirota bacterium; assembly: GCA_015484595.1. Lineage (GTDB taxonomy): Bacteria > Nitrospirota > Thermodesulfovibrionia > Thermodesulfovibrionales > JdFR-85 > JAADIE01. Next base: position 27,291 of record WFMM01000104.1, read on the forward strand.
ATAGAGGATGCTTATAAAGCCTCGTAACCGCCACAGTTACGGTCTTGTCCATCTTGTCGCTTACAACCTTTCCAACGAAAACTTTTCTTGGCATACTCTCCCTCTTTATTAACTTTAATTATTGTTGTTGCTGGATTTCTCTTCCTTCTGCTTTTCCGTTATTATGGTCAGTATCCTCGCAATGTCCTTTCTCACGGCCTTTATCCGCATTGGATTCTGTATCTCACCGGTTGCCTTCTGGAACCTGAGATTAAAGAGCTCCTTCCTCAGTTCCTTCTCCTTTTGTCTAAGCTCCTCTATGGTCATTGTCCTCAGTTCAGAGGGCCTCAAATTACCGCCTCCTTCCTCCTGACAATCTTCGTTTTAATTGGCAGTTTCTGCGAGGCAAGTCTCAGTGCCTCTGTGGCAAGCTCCTCTGGTACTCCAGCCATCTCGTAAAGTATCCTTCCAGGCTTTACAACTGCGACCCAGAACTCGGGGTTGCCCTTTCCCTTACCCATCCTCGTTTCTGCGGGCTTACGGGTGATGGGCTTGTCAGGAAATATCCTTATCCATATCTTTGCACCCTTTTTAACCTTCCTCGTAAGGGCAACACGGGCAGCCTCTATCTGACGGCTCGTAATCCATCCTGGCTCAAGGGCCTTAAGTGCATACTCTCCAAAGGAGACCTCCGAGCCCCTGTAGGCCTTGCCCTTCATCCTGCCCTTTTGTGTCTTTCGAAATTTTACCTTTTTTGGCATTAACATTGCTTTATACCTCGCTTTGTATTCACTGAGCCTGTTCAACAGGCTCTAACTTATTGATTTTTAATTAAAATTCCTTATTCCAAAAATCTTTTACCCTTAGTATCTAAACACCAAAAATCTACTATTTTCGGGGCTCTGGGGGCGAAGCCCCCAGTGTATATCCTCAATTTTCTTGAACAGCCTCTATTCACTTTATGCTCTTTTGCTCAAGCACATCGCCTTTGTAAATCCACACCTTTACGCCAATCACTCCATATGTGGTCTTTGCCTCTGCAAAGCCATAGTCAATGTCTGCCCTGAAGGTATGAAGCGGAACCCTTCCGTCACGGTACCACTCACGACGGGCAATCTCTGCACCTGCAAGCCTTCCAGCTGCCTGCACCTTTATGCCCTGAGCACCAAACCTCATTGCTGCTGCAACTGCCTTCTTCATTGCCCTTCTGTAGGCAACCCTCTTTTCTATCTGCAAAGCTATGTTTTCAGCAACGAGCTGTGCATCAAGCTCAGGCTTTCTTATCTCCTTTATGTCAATGCTTACATTCTTGCCTGTCATTGCCACTATCTCTTTCTTTAGCTTTTCTACCTCCACACCCTTCTTACCTATAATAATTCCAGGCCTTGCCGTGTGTATGATAATCCTGACCTTCTGTCCTTCCTTCTCTCCAAGCCTTTCAATCTCTATCCTTGAAATACCAGCATGGTATAGTTTGTTCTTTATATACTTCCTTATACGCAGGTCTTCATGTAACTGTTCACCATAACCCTGCTCTCTGTACCACCTGGAATCCCATGTCCTTATGATACCTATCCTGTTTCCTATCGGATGAGTCTTATGTCCCAAAATACACCCCCAGTAGAAGTTTTGAGTGTTTAGTCTTAAGTGTTAAATCTATTACACCTGAACGCCAAACACTCAACACTAAACACCCAACACTATTCACTTTCTTCCTCCTCTTCTGCAAGCACAAGCGTTATGTGACTCGTCTTCTTTTTAATTATATTGGCTCTACCCATGGCTCTCGGGAAAAGTCTCTTCATTACAGGGCCTTCATCCACATAGGCCCTCACGATCCTCATCTCTTCAGGCTCAGCCACATCCTTTTGCTCGGCATTTGCCATTGCAGAGCGAAGAAGCTTCTCAACGAACCTTGCCCCCCTGTAAGGCATAAACTTAAGGGCAAGCATTGCTTCACCAGCCTTTTTTCCCCTTATAAGGTCTATTACCCTTCGAGCCTTTCTGGGTGTTATCCTTGCGTATCTTAATACTGCCCTTGCTTCCATGGCTACTTACCTCTCACCTTTGTTGTCTTTTCGCTTCCATGCCCTCTGTAGGTTCGGGTTGGTGCAAATTCACCCAGCTTGTGACCAATCATGTTCTCCGTCACATACACAGGAATAAACTTGTTACCATTGTGCACTGCAAAGGTAAATCCGATGAACTCTGGCACTATAGTTGAACGTCTTGACCAGGTCTTGATGATCTTTTTGTCCCCGGTCTCGATCATCTTCTGAACCTTTTTCATCAGCTTCGGATCTACATAGGGTCCTTTTTTTAATGACCTTGGCACCTAATGCCTCCTTACTTTCTTCTCTTGATTATGTATTTATCGGTTCTACGGTTCTTTCTCGTTTTCACACCCTCTGGCTTACCCCACGGAGTACAGGCAGGTCTTCCACCAGAGGCCCTTCCCTCACCACCGCCAAGGGGATGGTCAACAGGGTTCATGGCAACGCCCCTGACGGTGGGCCTTCTGCCAAGCCACCTCTTTCTTCCAGCCTTTCCAAGATCTATGTTTTCGTGATCAACATTGCTTACCTGTCCCACCGTAGCCATACACTTTATCGGAACCAGCCTTACCTCACCTGAGGCAAGCTTGATCTGAGCGTATCTTTCGTCTTTTGCAACAAGCTGTGCCTGAACACCAGCACTTCTGGCAAGCTTTCCACCTTCTCCAGGGCGAAGCTCTATGTTATGTATAAATGTTCCAAGGGGGATGTTTTTAAGGGGAAGGGCATTTCCTATCTTTATCTCTGCATCAGGCCCTGACATCAGCTTATCACCCACTTTTAAACCATGTGGAGCTATGATGTAACGCCTTTCTCCGTCAGCATACTTAAGAAGTGCAATCCTTGCGGTCCTGTTTGGGTCGTACTCTATGGTTTCCACCTCTGCAGGGATACCAATCTTATCTCTTTTGAAATCTATTATCCTGTAAAGCCTCTTGTTACCACCACCACGCTGCCAGGCGGTTATTCTGCCGTAGTTATTTCTTCCACCTGTCTTTTTCAGCGGCACGCAAAGAGGCTTATAGGGCTTGTCAGTCGTGATCTCACTGAAGTCACTTACTGACATGTATCTTCTGCCCGGTGATGTTGGCTTGTATATCCTTATTCCCATCTTATACTCCCTCTATGAAGTCCAGTTTTTCACCCTTCTTCAGGGTTATTATTGCCTTCTTCATCGCCCTCGTCCTTCCCTCGGACATGCCCATTCTCTTCTTCTTTGGCTTGACATTTATGGTTGCCACCTTGTCAACCTTCACATTGAAAAGCTCTTCAAAGGCCCTCTTTATCTCGATCTTGTTCGCCTTTCTGTCAACCTCCACGATTAACTTATTACCTGTCTCCTTCAGGTATGTTGCCTTCTCAGTAAAGAGCGGTCTCAGTATAACATCGTGCGGGTCTCTCATCCCCAGACCTCCTGTATCTTCTTAAGGGCATCCTTGGTTATCACCAGATTCTGATGAACCAGCACTTCGTAGGTGTTCAGATCCTGAGCCCTCATCACATCAACTCCTGGTATATTCCTTGCCGAAAGGAAGACATTTTCGTCCTTGTCTTCTGTTACAACAAGTACGCTTGAGCTGTCAAGATTAAGACCTTTAAGAAAGGCTACCATGTCCTTTGTCCTGGGTTTATCAAAGTTTAAAGAGTCAACAACAGTAAGTTCACCGTCTTTCAGCTTGGCACTTAAAGCTACCTTTAGTGCAAGCCTTTTTTGCTTCTTCGGCAACTTATAGGAATAATCCCTTGGCTGAGGGCCAAAAACCACACCGCCACCCTTCCACAGTGGTGACCTAATACTTCCATGCCTTGCCCTGCCTGTGTGTTTCTGCCTCCAGGGCTTTTTTCCACCGCCTCTTACCATGCCGCGTGTCTTTGTGGCATGAGTGCCCTGGCGCTGGTTGGCAAGGTAATTTACCACGGCTGTGTGGAGTATATCCTTTCTGACCTCCAGCCCAAAGATATTCTCTGGAAGTGTTATCTTTCCTACTACCTTATTCTCCCTGTCCTTGACCTCAATCTCTGGCATATCAGTCGTCCTTCCTCACCTCTATATATCCACCCGATGGTCCGGGTATTGCACCTTTTATTAACAGGAGATTCTGCTCGGGCTTTACATCCACCACTGTGAGATTCCTGACGGTAACCCTCACATTTCCCATTCGCCCTGGCATTCCCTTATTCTTCCACACCCTTGAAGGGAAAGCACTTGCACCAATTGAACCAGGTGCCCTGTTAAACATGGAGCCGTGAGAGCCTGGCCCACCACCATAACCGTGTCTCTTCATAACACCCTGAAAGCCCTTACCCTTTGAGATACCACTTACATGCACCCTGTCACCCTTCTGAAACCTCTCCACCGTTATGACATCTCCCACATTTAGCTCCTTCATAGGAAACTCCCTTAGCACCCTGTAAGGTGGGGTGCCTGCCTTCCTGAAATGCCCCTTCATGGGTTTATTTACCTTCTTTTCCTTTTTTATCTCATCAAAACCAATCTGCACTGCTTCGTATCCATCGGTCTCTACTGTCTTTACCTGCACCACCTGACAGGGGCCTGCCTCCACCACTGTTACAGGGATGACATTGCCCTTTTCATCAAAAACCTGCGTCATTCCAAGTTTTCTTCCAAGAATCCCTGTCATAACTTTATCTCCACATCCACCCCTGCAGCCAGCTCAAGCCTCATAAGCTCATCCACTGTCTGAGGGGTTGGGTCATAGATATCAATAAGTCTTTTGTGAGTCCTTATCTCAAACTGCTCCCTTGACTTTTTATCTATATGAGGAGACCTCAGCACCGTGTACTTCTGTATCCTTGTTGGAAGCGGAACCGGCCCTGCTATCCTTGCTCCGGTCCTCTTTGCAGTCTCCACTATCTCCTTTACCGACTGATCAAGTATCCTGTGGTCGTATGCCTTGAGTTTTATCCTTATCTTCTGATCCATGGTCTCCCTGCTTCTTTACTCTAAGATTTTAGTAACCACACCTGCTCCTACCGTGCGGCCACCTTCCCTGATTGCAAACCTCAAGCCCTCTTCCATTGCAACCGTCGTTATCAGCTCCACCTCTATGTTTACATTGTCCCCTGGCATCACCATCTCCACTC
>WFMM01000105.1 GCA_015484595.1 Nitrospirota bacterium
ATCCCCACTTTGTGTGACGACCCCCGTCTTGAGCCTTACGGTGCCTGCAGGCTGTGTCTTGTGCAGGTAAAGGGCATGCCACGGCCTGTCACGGCATGCACCACTCCGGTAAGCGAGGGGATGGAGGTCGTAACAAGCACAGAACAGATAGAGAGGATACGAAGGACCATTGTTGAGCTACTCCTTAGCGACCATCCCAATGACTGCATGGTCTGTGAAAAGGCAGGCGATTGCACCCTGCAGGAGCTTGCCTATTTTTACAACCTAAGGGAAAACCGGTTCTGGGGTGAGAGGCGTCAGTACACAAAAAAGGATGCCAACCCCTTTATTGAAAGGGACATGGAAAAGTGCGTGCTCTGTGGCAAGTGCGTGCGTGTCTGTGAAGAGGTTCAGGGTGTGGCAGCCATTGACATTGCCTACAGGGGATTTAAGGCAAAGGTATGCCCTCCCTTTGAGCATGACCTTAACTGTGAGTTCTGTGGTCAGTGTGTGAGTGTCTGCCCAACAGGCGCTCTCATTGGAAAGCAGTCCCTTGGAAAGGGAAGACAGAAGGACATAAAGCGGGTGGATACAGTGTGTCCCTATTGCGGATGTGGCTGTAACATAACGCTTCATGTAAGCCGTAACGAGATAATAAGGGTGACCTCTGAGCCTGATACACTGAATGAGGGCTGGCTCTGTGTTAAAGGAAGGTTTGGCTTCAGGTTTGTGGGGAGTGACGACCGTCTTAAAAAACCCCTTATTAAACGGAACGGACAGTTTGAAGAGGTCTCCTGGGATGTGGCACTTGAGTATGTGGCGGAAAGGTTAAAAAAGATAAAGAAAGAGCATGGTCCTGATGCCATTGCAGGGCTAAGTTCTGCACGATGCACCAACGAGGAAAACTACCTGTTTCAGAAGTTCATGCGTGCTGCCATTGGCACAAACAATGTTGACCACTGTGCCCGTTACTGACACTCTGCAACGGTGGCCGGTCTGGCCACAGTGTTTGGCTCTGGAGCCATGACTAACTCTATCAGGGAGATTGAGGACAACGACCTTCTCTTTGTGATTGGCTCAAACACAAAGGAAAATCATCCCATTGTGGCACTGAGGATGATAAAGGCGGTTCGGAGGGGTGCAAAACTTATAGTGGCTGACCCAAGGAAGGTCCCCCTCGTCAGGTTTGCCCATCTGTGGCTACAGCACCGTCCTGGCACTGATGTGGCACTCCTTAACAGCATGATGCATGTGATTGTAAAGGAAGACCTGATAGACCGTGACTTTATCATCAATATGACCGAGGGCTTTGAAAAAGAGTTTCTTGAAAACATAGAGGAGTACACACCTGAAAGGGCAGAAAAGATAACAGGTGTCCCAAAGGAAAAGATTATAGAGGCTGCAAGGCTTTACGGCTCTGCCGAGAGGGCAGGCATTTACTACACCATGGGCATTACCCAGCACAGCCACGGCTCGGACAATGTCTTTAGCATCGCAAACCTTGCCCTGATGACCGGAAATCTTGGAAAGGAAAGCTCAGGGGTCAATCCACTCAGGGGACAGAACAATGTTCAGGGCTCAACAGATATGGGCTGCTCACCTGACAGTTATCCAGGTTATCAGAAGGTTCATCTTCCAGCAGTAAAGGATAAGTTTGAAAGGCTCTGGGGGACAAGGCTATCAGACAGGCCCGGGCTTACTGCCTCGGAAATGCTCTTTGAAGCAGAGGCAGGAAAACTGAAGGCCCTTTACATAATGGGTGAAAACCCGGTCCTGAGTGACCCTGATGTGGGGCATACGGTGAAGGCATTAAAGGAGCTTGATTTCCTGGTTGTTCAGGACATCTTCATGACCGAGACAGCCGAGCTTGCCGATGTGGTGTTACCTGCTGCAAGCTTTGCTGAAAAGGACGGAACCTTTACTAATACAGAAAGAAGGGTTCAGAGGGTAAGAAAGGCACTGAATCCGCCTGGTCAGGCAAAGGAGGACTCCTGGATTATTATCCAGTTGAGTAAACGCATGGGCTATGATATGAACTATGCCAGTATGTCCGAGGTGTTCAGAGAGATTGGGCAGGCATGGCCAGCAGTGGCTGGCATTACCTATTCCCGACTTGAACAGGGTGGTATCCAGTGGCCCTGCCCAACGGTTGACCATCCCGGAACACCCTATCTCTTTAAGGGTGGCTTTCCAAGAGGAAAGGGCAGGTTCACGGTTGTGAAATACCGTGACCCAATGGAGATGACCAGCGAGGAATATCCCTTTGTGCTTACCACTGGAAGACAGCTATTTCAGTACCATACAGGCACCATGACCAGAAGGGTTCCACCAATAAACGAGGTATCCCCTGGGCCCTATGTTGAGATTAATCCTGACGATGCCCTTACCCTTGGCGTGGAGGATGGCCAGAAGGTAAGGGTGAGTTCCAGGAGAGGAACCATAGAGGTTAACGCAAGGGTTACAGACAGGGTGGATAGAGGGGTCGTCTTCGTTCCATTTCACTTCAGAGAGGCAGCAGCCAATGTGCTTACAGACAGCAGGGCACTTGACCCCCTGTGTAAGATACCAGAGCTTAAGGTCTGCGCGGTGAAGGTGGAGAAGATGGTTAGTTGAGTTAATCGCGTTTATCGTGTTAATTGCGTTCATCGCGTTCATTGAGTTTATTGCGTTCTTTGAGTTTATAGAGTTGATTGCGTTTATCGCGTTGGTTGCGTTAGCGAGTTTGTAATTTGGAATTTGGGATTTAGAATTTGTTTAGTATTTAGAATTTAGAAATTGGTATATTGGTGTATTTGGTTATTGCGTTGATAGCATTGATTAGGGGTTGGGGTGTGTAGTTAGTGTTGAGTGTTGAATTTTGAGTGTTGAGTTAGTCTTTAATTATTAAACACTAAAAACTATGCACTCAAAACTAAAAACTACCCCCTATACACTACACCCTACACCCTAAATATGTTATATTTATCAGTCAGGTAATTTGAAGGAATTCGGAGGAAAGAGATGGCTCAGATCAATGATTTAAAAGAGCAGATATTGTTAAAAGAACTAAATGAGGATGAGCTGAACATAATTGCCGGGAAGGTTCAGGAGTTAAGTTTTCCAATGGGAAAGATGATCTTTATGGAGGGCGAGGAGACAAAGGGTATATATCTGATAAAAAAGGGTAAGGTAGAGATATCAAAAACCACCCCGGACGGCTGGAAACAGACCCTTGCAGTTTTTACTGATGGACACTTCTTCGGTGAGCTTTCGGTTATAGAAGATAAAAAGGAGCACGGTGCCATAGCCACTGCAATAGAAGACACCGATGTGTTTTTACTGAAAAAGGATGACCTGAAAGGTCTTGAAAAGACAAACCCAGAGCTGATGTATAAGATAATGAAGACCATTGCCCGTGTGGCAAGTCGAAACGTGCATACAATGAATGAAAAGCTGGTTAAGTTGTTAATTAGTTATTAGTGTATTGGTGTAGTGGTTAATTGGTTATTAATATAGTTATTGGTTAATTAGTTATTGGTTAATTGGTTAAATAAAGATATATGGGATTAGATGATCTTGATGTATATTTAATAGCAAGGCAGTTGAGTAGAGCTTACTGGGAAGTTTATATTGAAATGGATAGTCATATTAGATTTAATACTGGTTCTCAGGCATTGCGCTCGATTGATTCAATAGGTGCCAATATAGCAGAAGGTTATGGTAGATATCATTATCTTGATTCTGTAAAGTTCTACTACAACGCGAGAGGATCATTATGGGAAAGTGTCCACTGGATAGAACTTCTGTACGAAAGGGGTCTTTTAGAAGAGCAGATTTACACAAAACTTAGAAGTGACCTTAACCTGCTTGTCAAAAAACTTAACAGCTTTATAAATTCAATTAAAAACAAAAAGGAAAATCTTAAAAATTAGCAAATACACTATTACACCAATATACCAATATACTATTTTACCAATACACCAAATTTAAGGAGGTAACCATGCCACTTGATCCAACCAAGCATGCAGACTGGGAGATTGCCGAGGCAGCTGAAAAGAACATGAAGACCGTTTATCAGCTTGCCGAGGAGATGGGGCTTGAAAAGGAGGAGCTCCTGCCCCACGGTCATTATGTTGCAAAGGTTGACTACAAGAGCATTCTCAATCGTCTTTCTAACCGTCCTGACGGCAAGTACATTGATGTAACCGCCATCACACCCACTCC
>WFMM01000106.1 GCA_015484595.1 Nitrospirota bacterium
TTAAGATTAACCTCTGCCTCTTGCATATAAAGGCAATACTCTGCTATTCTTTAAATCACCCTTATATTTTATTATATTAAGATATCTTTGAGACTGTTAGGGGTTTAGGTAGGGGCCTCAAAGGGAGGTGCATCCCCTTTGAAAACCCCCAAAAGAAGGAATTAATTTTTCATTAATAGGGGAGTTTGAGGGGGCGAGGGCCCCTCAAAGGGGCTCTGCCCCTTTGGAACCCCGATAGGGATGGATGATTTAATTATATTTGGGGAGTTTGAGGGGCGGAGCCCCTCAAAGGGGCTCTGCCCCTTTGGAACCCCGATAAGGATTAATAACTTAACCATATTGGGGAGTTTGAGGGGGCGAAGCCCCCTCAAAGCTCTGATGAAGTCTCTTTGAAACAGTAATTTTTTAAATAAAATAACTAATTTAAAGCCTGTTCAACAGGCTCATATTAAATAAGGAGGTATGTCTTATGAAGATTGGTTTACTGGTTACGCAGGAAGGTTATGAAGAAGACATTATTGGTCTCACTAAGGCAGCTGTTAAACGAGGGCATGAGGTGATAATTTTCATGACGGACACAGGCGTTATGAATTCTCAGAACAGTGGAGTTGTTGCTTTAAAAGATTTAGATGGCGTGAGTATTAGCCTTTGTGATTTCAGTGCGAAAAATAATAAACTTACCGATGAAATGATCCCTGAGGGGATCATTGCTGGCAGTCAATATCAGAACGCAGTAATGAATCAGGATGCTGACAAGGTAATAGTGCTATAGAAAAAATATTCTGAAAAGGAGGAACGAATATGAAAAAAATAGCAGTTCTCGTTCGAGAAAGACAACCTGAGGCAATAAGAATGAGCCTTGGAATAACGGTAATGGATGATACTATAGATGTATTTATACTTGATAGGAAACTTATGGATGATGAACAGATGAAAACAAATCTCGAGACATTGAAAGATTTAGGTATGAATGTGTATACCAATTTAAAAGAGAATAACGAGATACAGTATGTTACAACAGAGGAGATTGCAAAGATGCTTCTGGATTACGATAACATCCTGGTTTATTAACTGATTGATAATAACTGATTGATAATAATGGCAAACAGCAGAAATACAATACGAACAGGGAATATAAAAAATACTCACTTAAAGCAAGGAGGCAGAACATGAAGATACTTTATATATTAAAACAAGACCTTGATGAAACCGGTGAAAAGATCCTTCAAGAACATAAGAAGATGGCAGAAGTCACGGTAATAGATCTAAGAACAAATAAAAACTATGAAGAGATTATTGAATTGATTGAAAAGAATGATAAGATAATCACCTGGTAAACCCACCGTGAAGATACCCTGCTGTATTGCTGCAGGGTATCTCCCTTTCCATACCTTGATATTTCAATGGTCTTATCACAGCACTTGCAAGCTTGTCACATGCCACATCTCATGAAGTATTGGTTTTAAATGGAGAATTATTTTCTTTTTTCTTTAAATATGCACAGCGAGCGCATAGATCTGCTTTTTGGGCATCTTCATTTATAAGTTTAAGAAAGCTAATAATTATAATTTCATGTTGACAAAGTTGACTGCGGTCAGTATAATTACAACTCCAAACTCTTAAATTTAGGAATAACCTGATATATAAGAATACCTTATCTGATTATCGAAAACATAAAACATCTAATATTTAAAACTTTAAATGAAAGGAGGTATGAAGAGAATGGAAAATGTAAAGATTGACAAGACCATTGATGCAAGGGGATCAGCCTGTCCTGGTCCGATGATGGAGGCTATCAGGGCAATAAAGGCAGCCCCAGTGGGAACTGTTATTGAGGTTTTATCTGCCGATAAGGGTTCAACCAATGATATACCTGCATGGGTAAAAAAGGTTGGCCATGAACTTGTTGGAATTGAAGAAAGAGATGGTTACTGGAGTATCGTAGTAAAAAAGGTCAAGTAAACTAAAAACTTTTTAAAAGGAGGCTTAAGACATGCCAAAAAGAATCGTTATTGTCGGTGGTGGAGCCGGAGGCACAATATCAGCCAATCTCTTGGCAAGGAATCTATATCGTGAGCTCGTTAGAGGAGAGGTGGTCATTAACATGATCACCAATACCCCTGAACATATCTATCAACCTGGTTTTCTCTACATTGTATTCGACAAGATCAGACCAAACGAGATCATCAGACAACAGAAGGACCTTCTCGACCCCCATATCAATCTATTTATTGATCCTGCAAAAAAGATCGACAGAGAAAACAATGTGGTTATCACCGAAAGTGGAAAGGAATACCCCTATGACTATCTAATCGTAGCCACCGGCTCAAAGACCGTACCCGAAGAAATACCAGGTCTTAAAGAAGGCGGCCACATGTTTTATACCCTCGAAGATGCTAAAAAGCTGAGGGATGCACTGAGAGAGTTCAAGGGTGGCAGAGTAGTTATAACCGTTGGTGTTCCTCATAAATGTCCTGTGGCACCACTGGAAATAACCTTTATGCTGTACGATTACTTCAAGGAAAAGAATATGCTCGACAATGTTGAGCTGTTTTATACTTATCCCATAAATAGATTGCATGCCCTTGAACCTGTATCAAACTGGGCAGTACCTCAATTCGAAAAGAGAGGAATCAAATATGAAGTGATGTTTAACATGGAGACAATCGATCCTGAGAAAAAGATAATTTACTCAATGGAAGGAACCGAACTAAATTACGACCTACTAATAGCCGTTCCTCCACACAGTGGTGCAAAGGTTATTGAGGAATCAGGAATGGGCGACAAAGGCTGGGTGCCTACTGATAAAAGGACTCTTCATGCTGAGGGCTATGATAACATCTATGTGATAGGTGATACAACCAATCTCCCGATAAGCAAGGCAGGTTCAACTGCACACTTTGAAGCAGATGTGGTTGCCGAAAGGCTTTCCATAGAACTATTAGAGGGTAAGAGTTCTGTGGAATACGATGGAAAAGTTGTATGTTTCGTTGAAACTGGATTCGATGAGGCTACCTATGTCTGGTTTAACTACGATACACCGCCTAATCCAACACCACCATCCCGTATGTTGCACTGGATGAAGCTTGGCTATAACAGATTATACTGGTTATCAGCAAGGGGGATACTGTAACCATGGACAATATAAAAGAAAAGAATAATGGCTCAGATAATCTATCAAGACTTACTGAAAAACTCACAAACCCTGAAACTTTTAATGCCATTAACAGTCTCCTTGATAGGATAACTGAACTACAGGAAAAAGGAGCTCTGGATTCGTTGTTGCAGACCATTCAGGCAATAGCCTTTATGAAAGATAGCATTACCGATAGTATTGTTAACCGTAATGCTGAGATGATATCAGAGTTGATGGAAGTAGCCACTGAAACCGCTTCGCCAGAAATAAAAAACTCTATCAAGGAGCTCAAGGCCATATATAGGACCGGGAAACTGAAAAACCTCTTTGATATCACCGATAATATATCCTTTGCTGTTAATTCAACCACAGAAAAAATGCTTGAACGGACAGCGTCTATTGCTGCTGAACTGGGTAACATAGCCAATGAAGCTGCTGATCAGAGTATGCTCGAGGCCATCAGGGAAATTAAACGACTCCAAAAAACCGGCACACTAAAAGCCCTTGTTGAGGCATCTGACATGATAAGTTTTCTATCTAACGCTGTCACAGACAGTATGGTACAGCGGATAGCGGTATTTATTGGTGCCTTTGTTGAAGAAGTAGTTACTGCCCAGGTGCAGGATATCTTAAAAAGCCTTACCAAATGTATGCACAAAACCATAAGGGAATTTGCAATCAATCCGCCAAAGCCTGGTGTAAGGAATCTTTTGAGTATACTTAGAGACCCAGAGGTTCAGCTTGGAATGATGTTTATGGCAACGCTTTCCAAAAACATGCAACAGTGTATGGTAGAACGGTATTCAGGTAAATAATAATGTTCTTTAGCTAACCCCGTGGTAAGACAGCGGGGTTAGCTTTCGCTGTGCTATATCCAGGAGAGGGGGTGGTTAAAAAATAGGAAAAGGCTTAACATTGTAATTAAAGGTGGGTCAGGTTTTAAAGAGGTCGTATTTTTTTTCATAACCCCTTGGTGTAATCATCCTTTTCTGCCAGATATAGGTGCTGCTGTTACCTATTATCAGGGTAGTGTTCATGTCCACTTTGTCGTAAGGGATGTCCGAAAGGGTGGTAATAATCCATTCCTCACCCTTTCTGGTTGCAGCCTTAACCACCCCAACAGGTGTATCAGCTCTTCTGTATGAGGATATTATCTCAATCGCCCTTTTCAGGTGTCCTGCTCTGCCTTTGCTTCTTGGATTATAAATCACCATGACAAAGTCTGCTGAGGCTGCTGCATGAAGTCTCCTCTCTATAACCTCCCATGGTGTCAAACGGTCAGAAAGGCTTATGGATGCAAAGTCGTGCATAAGCGGGGCACCTATCAGTGATGCACAGGCAGACAGGGCAGGGATACCAGGTATAACCTCGACATCGATGGCCTCTGTGGGGCCTTCAGCCCTTAGGATTTCATAAACAAGCCCTGCCATTGCATAAATTCCGGGGTCACCACTACAGACAAGGGCTACCTCCTTACCCCCTGCTGCCTCCTTTATGGCATATCTGCATCGGTCAATCTCTCTGGTCATACCAGTTTCGTAGGTCTGCTTACCTGCTATCAGGTCCCTGATAAGGTCCATGTATCTTGTATAGCCCACCACCAGTGTGGCTTTCTGAAGTGCATCGCGTGCCTTTGGTGTGATGTGCTCAGTGCCACCCGGGCCTATGCCAACCACCCAGAGTTTACCCCTTTTGTTCTTTCCCTGAGAGCCTCTGTAGCCGTGCTTAAAGTCACTGTCGTAGAGCCTTGACCTCATCCCAAGTTCTTCCATTGATACCTTTAATGCCTCTCCAACAACTATGAGTGCTGTCCTGTTTATGCCTTCTGACTTAACCTTCCGGGCTATGTCCTTTAGCGTGCCTCTTATTACCTTTTCGTCAGGCCATGATGCCCTGTAAACCACTGCAACAGGTGTCTCCTCAGGGTAACCACCCCTTTTCAGGTCATCCACAACCGCATCTATCATGGATACACTGAGAAATATCACCATTGTGCTCTGATGAGTTGCAAGCTCGTATAGTGCCTCCCTTTCCGGAACAGGGGTCCTTCCTGCCCTGCGTGTAAGAATAACGGTCTGGCTTTTTTCAGGGATGGTTAGTTCCTGTCCAAGCGTAGAGGCTGCTGCCGAGGCAGATGTCACCCCCGGGACGACCTCGTATTCTATACCGAGTTTTTTAAGCTCCTCTATCTGCTCGGAGATGGCACTGTAAAGGCCTGGGTCCCCTGTGTGAAGCCGTGCAACTGTCTTTCCCTCCCCTATGGCAACCTTCATTACCTCTATTATCTCTTCAAGGCTCATACCTGCTGAGTTATAAATCTCTGCCCTGAGCCCCTCAAGCAAAGCAGGATTTACGAGGCTTCCAGCGTAAATAACCACCTCAGCCTCGTCAAGTATGCGTCTTCCCTTCAGGGTTAAAAGCTCCGGGTCACCAGGGCCAGCACCGATAAAGTAAACCTTTGGCATAACAGAACTCCCTTTATCTTATAAATAGATGGTTGATTATTTTATCATATTCTTTAAGGCACCGATTGGCTTTAACTCTTTTCAGGGGGTTTTTTATGTGGATACTGCTTACCCTTGCCTCAGCGTTTTCACTTGCCACATCCGATGCACTTACGAAAAGGGTGCTAAACAGGGAAAACGAACTCGTTGTTGCCTGGCTGAGACTTCTTTTCAGTCTTCCCCTGCTTTTTGTGCTCTTTCCCCTTGTTCGTTTTTCAAGAACTGACAGCACCTTCTGGCTTGCCTTTGTATCAGCCATTCCGCTTGAGATAACCGCACTGATATTGTATGTCAAGGCCCTGAGGCTTTCGCCAATGAGCCTTACACTACCCTTTCTTTCTCTGACACCTCTTTTTTTGATATTTACCTCAAGGGTTCTTATTGGTGAAAGGGTGAGTCTTCAGGGTGGAGCAGGCATACTTCTCATAGTCCTTGGTAGCTACACCCTTCATATTTCAGACATAAAAAAGGGCATACTTGAACCCCTGAGGGCAATATTCCGTGAGCGAGGGTCTGTTTACATGATAGTGGTTGCCTTTATCTACAGCATCACATCCACTTTAGGAAAGATCGGGGTTAAGCACTCCTCGCCTGTATTCTTTGGCACCACCTACTTCTTTGCAGTATCAGCAGTGCTTACCGTGGTGGTTTATCTGAGGAACCGATACAGCCTGACAGAGGCTATCCGCAGAGACTGGAAAAAAGTAATCCTTCCCGGGAGTTTTTTCGGTCTCATGATAGTCACTCACATGTTTGCAATAGAGATAGCCAAGGTCTCCTACATGATTTCCCTTAAAAGGACGAGCCTTTTGATTGGCTCTCTTTACGGCTTTGTGTTTTTTGGTGAAAAAAATGTCCTTCAGCGTCTGCTTGGCGCAGTGCTTATGTTTACGGGGCTTTTGCTTATTGTAAACGCAACCTGAGTGTGAAGGACAGGCAAAATCTGTTCCTGCCAGGGATTACCTTTTTAACCTATCAACTTCAATGCCCTTTTTAGCACATTGTCCACGGTAAAGCCGTATTTTTCAAAAATCACCTTGTAAGGGGCTGAAGCTCCGAAACGGTCAACCCCTATTACATCTCCCTCAGGCCCCACATACCTGTACCAGCAAAGTGTTGCACCAGCCTCTATGGCAAGCCTTTTTGTCACCTCAGGTGGAAGCACCCTGTTCTGATAAGCGGTGCTTTGTTGCTGAAAGAGCCTGAAGGATGCCATGTTAACCACCCTTGCTTTCACACCCTTTGCTTTTAAGGTCTCGTAAGCCTCAAGGGCAAGGTGAACCTCTGAGCCTGAAGCAATGAGGATAATCTCAGGTGTGCCCTCTGAATCAGCCAGTATGTAGGCGCCCCTGTGTATGCCCTTTTCAGAGGCGTATTTTCTTCTGTCAATCACCGGCACCTTTTGCCTTGTAAGAATCAGTGCTACAGGGCCACCTCTGTGCTTTAGTGCCATTATCCAGGCCTCTCTTGCCTCGTTGGCATCAGCAGGGCGTATCTCTGTAAAGTTTGGTATCAGCCTCAGAGACGAAAGCTGCTCCACAGGCTGATGTGTAGGGCCATCCTCACCAAGACCGATTGAGTCGTGGGTAAACACATATACCACATGCTGCCCCATCATGGCAGCAAGACGGATAGAGGGACGCATGTAGTCAGAAAATATCAGAAAGGTTCCACCATAGGGTATCACTCCTCCGTTAAGCGCCATTCCGTTAAGGGCAGCACCCATTGCATGCTCTCTAACACCAAAGTGCAGGTTTCTTCCTCTTTTCTTTACTCCAAAGTCAGGATACTTCTTCAGATAGGTGTTGTTTGACGGAGCAAGGTCTGCCGAGCCACCTATAAGGTTTTCAACCCTTTCAGCAAGGGCATTAAGCACCTTTCCAGAGGCTGAACGGGTGGCTATTGGGCCGTCGGATTCAGTAAATACCGGAAGCTCCCTGTCCCACCCTTCGGGGAGGATGCCCTCGGTAAACTCTACGAACTTTTTGTACAGCTCTGGATAGGCCCTTTTGTATCTCTTCATCATGGCATTCCACTTTTTCTCCTCCTCCTTGCCCTTCTGAACTGCCCTTCTCATTTGGGCAAGTGCCTTTTTAGGAACATAGAACCTGCGGTTTGGCCATCCAAGGTTTTCCTTGGTTAGTTTGACCTCCTCATCACCAAGAGGTGCACCGTGCGACTCAGGAGTGTCCTGTTTATTGGGGCTTCCAAAGGCAATGTGAGTGCGAGCGATAATAAGTGAGGGTTTTTTCTTTTCCCTCTTTGCAGCCCTTATGGCACGGGCAATTGCCTTCAGGTCGTTACCGTCAACCTTCTGTACATGCCATCCGTAGGCAAGAAACCTCTTTTCCACATCCTCTGTAAAGGCAAGGTCTGTTGAGCCCTCGATGGTGATTTTGTTGTCTGAGTAAAGATATACAATCTTTCCAAGCCCGAGGTGTCCTGCCAGTGAGGCGGCTTCAGAGGAGACACCTTCCATCAGGTCGCCGTCACTGCAGATTGCGTATATGTTGTAGTCAATCACAGGGAATCCCCTGCGATTGAAGTATTCACTCAGGTATCGCTCGGCAATGGCCATACCCACGCCCGTTGCGAAACCCTGTCCGAGGGGGCCTGTGGTGGTCTCTACGCCAACCTCTGGGTCGTGCTCAGGATGCCCTGGCGTCCTGGAGCCCCATTGACGAAAGTTTTTTATGTCATTAAGTGTGAGGGGATAACCTGTAAGGTAAAGCAGGCTGTAAAGAAGCATGGAGCCATGTCCTGCGGAAAGGACAAACCTGTCGCGGTTGAACCAGCGGGGGTTTCTGGGGTTGTGCTTGAGGAATTTATGCCAGAGCACATAGGCCATGGCAGCATCACCCATGGGCATCCCCGGATGGCCTGAGCGTGCCTTCTGCACAGCATCTACTGCAAGAAATCTTATCGTGTTGATACAGAGTTCGTCGATATTCATAAAGCCTCCCTTTTTGCGTTGATAGCGTTAAAGTCTTACCTCCACTCCCCTTTCCTTCAGAAACCGTTTTGCCTCTTCTATGGTGTACTCACGATAGTGGAATATGCTTGCAGCAAGTGCAGCGTCTGCCTTTCCCTCTGTTAGTGCCTCGTAGAGGTGTTCAAGGTTGCCTGCACCTCCTGAGGCTATAACAGGTATGCCAACGGCCTCAGCTACGGCACGGGTAAGTTCAATGTCGTAGCCGTCTTTAGTGCCGTCCCGGTCCATTGAGGTAAGCAGTATCTCTCCAGCACCGAGCTCTTCCATGAAACGGGCCCACTTCACAGCATCTATTCCCCTTGGTCTTCTTCCTCCGTGGGTGAAAATCTCCCAGAGCTTACCTTCACGCTTTCCCTCTTCAGGTATAAGCAGGTATTGAAGCTCTTTACTGTCCTTTAACCAGTCCGGGACATCCCTTTTAGCATCGATTTCAAACCTTGAGTCATGAACCCTCTTTGCGTCAATGGCAACCACAATGCACTGTGAGCCAAAACGCTGCGCTGCCCTGCGGATGAATTCAGGGTCACGGATTGCTGTGGTATTAATAGATACCTTGTCGCAGCCAGCATTAAGAAGGTCTCTTATGTCATCCATAGTCCTGATGCCACCTCCAACCGTAAGGGGCATGAACACATCAGCAGCTGTCTTTTCCACCACATCGAGTATGATCTTTCGCTTTTCGTGGGAGGCAGTGATATCGAGGAATACCAGCTCGTCTGCACCCTGTTCGTCGTAGTAAATGGCATTTTCCACAGGGTCGCCGGCATCACGGATGTTTACGAAGTTAACACCCTTGACCACCCGACCGTCGCGGACATCAAGGCAGGGTATGATTCTCTTTGCAAGCATAATTGGCCTTTCTTGATATGTTTTTTGGGCTATTATTATAGCAACTGGCATGCAAAAAAATACACTTTAATGTTAGAATCTTCTGTTATGGAGAGCCTTAAGGTAGAGCTTGGAAAGAGAAGTTATTACATCAAGATAGGGCAGGGCATCCTCAAAGGCATTGGTGATGAGATAAAGGCTTTTGACCTTTCCCCAAAGGCAGCCCTCGTAAGTAATCCTACGGTTTACAGGCTTTATGGAAAAGAGGTGCTTGAGTCATTACGCTCCTCAGGGCTTGAGGTAGAGGTGGTTTTGATACCCGATGGTGAACAATACAAGGAGTTTTTCTGGGCCTACTACATACTTGGAAGACTCCTCTCTGCAGGTCTTGACAGAAAGTCGGCCATATTTGCCCTTGGAGGCGGTGTGATAGGAGACATAGCAGGCTTTGTTGCATCCATTTATATGAGGGGTATAAGCTGCGTTCAGATACCCACCACCCTGCTTTCACAGGTTGACAGCTCTGTAGGAGGAAAAACCGGGGTTAACCATCCTCTTGGAAAGAACATGATAGGCACATTTTACCAGCCACGGCTTGTATGGATTGATGTAGAAAGCCTCAAGAGCCTGCCAGAAAGGGAGTTTCTTGCCGGGATGGCGGAGGTTATAAAGTACGGTGTTATCTGGGATGAGGAGTTCTTTAGCTTCCTTGAAGAAAACCGTCAGGGGATACTCACAAAGAAACAGGACCTACTTGTCCAGATGATAAAACGGTGTTGCGAGATAAAGGCAGAGGTGGTTTCAAGGGACGAGAGGGAATCAGGGCTCAGGGCAATACTCAA
>WFMM01000107.1 GCA_015484595.1 Nitrospirota bacterium
GGAGTTCTTTAGCTTCCTTGAAGAAAACCGTCAGGGGATACTCACAAAGAAACAGGACCTGCTTGTCCAGATGATAAAACGGTGTTGCGAGATAAAGGCAGAGGTGGTTTCAAGGGACGAGAGGGAATCAGGGCTCAGGGCAATACTCAACTATGGGCATACCGTGGGACATGCAATTGAAGCACTTACAGGCTACACCAGATATCTTCACGGCGAGGCGGTCTCAATTGGTATGGTTTACGAGGCTGAGATAGCCAGAGAGTTAGGCCTTCTTGAGCAGCCGATTGTTGAAAGGCTAAAAAATCTGATTAACTCATACGGGATGCCTGCAGAGCTTCAGCAAACCCTGAGTTCAGAGCAGATGATAAAGGCCATGCAGATTGATAAAAAGGCGGTTTCAGGCAGGTTGCGTTTTGTGCTACCTGAGAGGATCGGGAAAGTAGTAATCACTGACAGGGTGACCGAAGGGGTTTTATTAAAGGTTTTGAGCTGATTAAGTAGCAGATTGACAGCTCTGTTAACAAGCCCTTAAAATACAAATTCAAAAAAATTTTTCAATCTTCCACAGGGAGGAACTATGAGGTTTTCCAGGGCCTTTATTCCAACATTGAGAGAGACCCCTGCTGATGCCGAGGCAATAAGCCATAAGTTATTGCTAAGGGCAGGATACATAAGGCAGCTTGCCTCAGGGCTTTACATCTTTTTACCCCTTGGATGGAGGGTTATGCAGAAGATAAACCAGATTATCCGCGAAGAGATGAACCGCATAGGAGCACAGGAGATATTTATGACCGTGCTTCACCCTGCAGAGGTATGGCAGAAGACAGGACGCTGGTTTGAGATAGGTGATGAGATGTTCAGGCTTAAGGACCGCACTGGCAGGGACATGTGTCTTGGAATGACCCACGAGGAGATAATGACCTGGCTTGCCGCAAGGGAGATCCGCTCCTATCGTGACCTTCCACAGGTATGGTATCAGATACAGACAAAGCTCCGTGACGAGGCAAGACCAAAAAGTGGCATAATGAGAACCCGTGAGTTTATCATGAAGGACTCTTACAGCTTTGACGCTGACGAGGAAGGGCTTGAAAGGAACTACCAGCTTCACATCGAGGCTTACCGAAGAATCTACACCCGATGCGGTATCAAGTTCTATCAGGTAGAGTCAGACCCTGGCATGATGGGTGGTGCCACTGCCCATGAATTCATGGCACCAAGCCCTGCTGGAGAGGATGATGTGGCACTCTGTGACAGCTGTGGTTACTCAGCCAATGTGGAGCTTGCAAAAAGCATCCCAGCCGAGGTCAGGTTTAATGATTGGGAATTTCAGGAGGTCTACACACCAGAGAAAAGAACCGTTCAGGAGGTAGCGGAGTTCCTGGGTGCTGAGCCATCACACTTTATAAAGAGCCTGCTTTACATAGCAGATGAAAAACCGGTGCTCGTGCTCCTTAGAGGAGACCAGGACCTTCAGGAGAGAAAGCTCGAAAGGATAATCGGCCCCTTCAGGCCTGCTCACAGGGACGAGGTTATAGAGATATTGGGTGTTGAGGCTGGCTTTATTGGTCCTCACGGACACGATGGGATAAGGATAATCGCTGACGAGGTTTTAAAGGAGGGTGTTTACATAAGTGGTGCAAACAAGAAGGACTATCATGTAAAGGGGTTAAAACCACAGGAGCACTTCAGTGCTGAGTGGGCTGACCTTCACATTGCAAAAGATGGCGATGGATGCCCAAAGTGTGGCTCACCACTCAGGATAGAGCGGGTCATAGAGATAGGAAACATCTTTAAGCTTGGCACCAAGTACTCTGAGCCACTTGGCGCAACATTCCTTGATGCTCAGGGCAAGGAGCACCCAATAATTATGGGCAGTTACGGTATTGGCCCTGCAAGGGTTGCTGCAGCAGCAGTTGAGCAGAGTCACGACGAAGACGGTATAATCTGGCCCATCACCATTGCACCCTTTACTGTAATCATACTGCCCCTTAACATGAATCACGATAAAACCAGGGAGGTATCTGAAAAACTCTACTCGGAACTGACCCGGAAAGGTATTGATACGCTCATTGATGATCGCTCTGAACGGGCAGGCGTTAAGTTTAAGGATGCTGACCTCATTGGCATCCCCATCCAGGTAGTGGTAGGTGAAAGGGGGCTTAAGGAAAACAGGCTTGAGATAAAAGACCGTAAAACAAAACACAGAGAAATGGTAGGACTTGATGAGGCAATAGATTACATTGTTAAGGCTATAGAGGACTTAAAAGGCCCCTTTAGCGTTTAAAATCACAGCCTTTCTATTTCATTTTATACCCCTTTTGCGTTAAAATATCTGATACCAATAAATAGACCCTCTGGCAGGGCCGCAGGGTAATAATTTTTGTCATAAAACACACTCGCTAACGACCTGGTATGTTTCAGTGGATAAGTGCTCGCAAAGTATTTGGATTTGTATAAAATTCATACAGATAAAGGGAGGCGGCTATGGGATTTGTTACAGGACTTAAGTGTCGTGAATGCGGCAGGGAGTACGAGATAGAGCCAATTTATGTATGTGAGTTCTGCTTTGGCCCTCTTGAGGTGGTCTATGATTACCAGAAGATAAAAAAGGCAGTATCAAAAAAGCGAATTGAGAATAGAGACGAAAACCTCTGGCGATATAAAGAACTCCTGCCAATAGACGGAGACCCCCAGGCAGGGCTTTATTCAGGTTTTACTCCTCTGGTCAGGGCAAATAATCTGGCAAAAGAGCTTGGCGTTAAAGAACTTTACATAAAGGACGACACCGTGGCACACCCCACCTTCTCCTTTAAAGACAGGGTGGTGGCAGTTGCACTTACAAAGGCAAAGGAGTTTGGTTTTGACACCGTTGCCTGCGCTTCCACAGGAAACCTTGCCCATTCTGTGTCAGCCCAGGGAGCAAAGGCAGGCTTTGACAGATTCATCTTCATACCTGCAAGCCTTGAGCAGAGCAAGATTGTATCGTCACAGGTCTTTTATCCCAATCTAATTGCTGTAGATGGAAACTACGATGACGTCAACCGTCTCTGCTCAGAGATTGCAAACAAGTACAGGTGGGCCTTTGTAAACATAAACATACGCCCCTTTTACGCAGAGGGCTCAAAGACCATTGGCTTTGAGATAGCTGAGCAGCTTGGCTGGAAGGCACCAGATAATGTGGTGGTCCCCTGTGCAAGTGGCTCTCTGCTTACCAAGATCTGGAAGGCCTTTAAGGAGCTAAAAGAGGTGGGGCTGTTAAAGGATGTAAAGACGAAGGTCTTTGCAGCACAGGCCCTTGGATGCAATCCAATAGCCACTGCCATCAAAAACGACACCGATGTAATAAGACCCGTAAAGCCTGACACCATTGCAAAGTCCCTTGCAATAGGAAACCCTGCTGATGGATACTATGCCTACAGGGCGGTTAAGGAATCAGGCGGCTACGGAGAGGATGTAACGGACGATGAGATAGTGGAGGGTATTAAACTTCTTGCTCGCACAGAGGGGATATTTGCAGAGACCGCTGGTGGTGTAACAGTGGCTGTAACCAAGAAGTTGATCGAGCAGGGCTACATCGGCAAAAACGACCTGACCGTTATCTGTGTGACAGGAAACGGTCTTAAGACCAAGGAGGCACTTGACGGAAGGATGGATGAGCCCAAACTCATCAAACCCTCCCTTGATGCCTTTGAGGAAGTGCTGAAGGAGATAAACAGGGA
>WFMM01000108.1 GCA_015484595.1 Nitrospirota bacterium
ATACTGAAAAGGTGGAAGGGGAAAAACAGAAGGACAATCTTATAAGCATTGATGAATTTGCCAGGGTAGAACTCAGGGTTGGCAAGGTGCTTGAGGCTGAAAGGATAGAGGGCTCAAGCAAATTGATAAAGCTACAGGTTGATGTTGGTGAGAAAAGGCAGATAGTGGCAGGCATAGGAAAGGCTTACAGTCCTGAAGAGCTCCTTGGTAAGAATGTGGTGGTGGTCTTCAATCTAAAGCCAGCAAGACTCATGGGGGTTGAGTCACAGGGGATGCTCCTTGCAGCAGGAGGCGAAAAATCCCTGAGCATCGTGACACTTGAAAAGGATATTGCACCCGGGACAAGAGTGAAATAGGGCGTATTAGGGTGTAAGGTGTAGGGTAGGAGTTATCAATTTATATGGTTGGTTTGGTGGCTTCGATTTTTACAACTATCGGGGGGATTTCAACCACACGGCCTTTATATGTCAGTTTCAGGTGTACCTTTATCAGTGCAGGCAGATAGTTCTTGTCCTTTGGGTCCCACTCATCTACCCATTCCTCCTCAGCCTCCTTGTTGTCTCTGTCAAAGTATTCAAAGCCCAATTGGTATACATCTTCGGCAATCGGATAGGTCTTGCCCCCCTCGTCCTCAAAGATGTCCTTTTCATAAAATAGCTTTTCCCTGACCATCAACCTGTCATCTTCAAGATAAAACTTGACCCACTTAAGACCTGGTGAATTAATGAGGTCCTTTCCCTTTATTACTGATGTGGTGACAAAACCAAGGGTGTCTTCGGTGCCCTCAAAATACAGGGTCCTTCCCTCAGGGGTTGCCTTTAAGAAGGGATAGGCACCTCTGATAAGCCAGGTAATCCTCTGGGTGATAATCCTTACTTGCTCTGATAGTTCTTCCCTTTCTGTGGCCTTTTCTTCAGAGCGCCAGCCCAGCATCATCGAGGATGCAAGCACGACCAGTATCAGACCTGATATGGCCATGGCAAGTATCAGCTCAAGCAGGGTAAAACCATGGCTATTTCTTTTTTTCTTCCTCATTAACGCTCCTTAGGCTGGTGACGACAAATCTCCCAGAGGGTGGCCATGTTACGGTTACGGTGATTTTATAGATTGCAGACAGGGTGTCTTCGTCTTCGTATATCTTTTCTACAGTCCTTACTGCCTGAAAGCCATCCCCAAAATCCTCTGTCCCCTCTGCCTCTTCAACATCCTTAACTGCCAGAGCCTCGTCCATCATGGAGTTTGCAATTATCACAGCTCGGTTGTAGTTTTCTGCCTTCATGGTGCCTCTTAAGGCAACAGAGTAGAGTCTGAAGATGGATGCAATGGCAATTGCAAGTATTGCAACAGCCACCATTACCTCAAGCAGGCTAAAGCCCTGTTGTTTATCGGATTCGTTTGAGCTTGATCTTTCCAGTAATGTCGTTAACCCTGATGCCATAGGCCCTTTCCTGGGTATCCTCTATAATCACCCTGCCACCTGATGACCCACCAAGGGGGTAAAAATAGATTATGTCACCCTGTATGGTCACACCTTGAGGAAGGTTAACCCTCTTTATGAGGACAAAGCTTTCCTCCTCTTCTCCTTCTGAGCTTTGCTTTTTTAGAACTCGCACTATCTGGTATGAGTTTCCCTCCTCAGACAAAACCACTGCTGTTTCCATCTTCTTTGTGGCAGCAAGGACCCTTGCCTGTCTTAGCGAGAGGTAGTATCTCTTTGCAGCCTCTCTGATAACAGCTTTTTTATGGGCAATACCAATGGAGATAAAGGTAACCGATGCGGCAAGGCCGATTATGATAAGAACAATGATTAGCTCTAATAGGGTAAAGCCAGAATTTTTTATGACTACTTTGTCGTGCAAGGCATTAACTCATTGGCCCTGAGGTCTATTCCCAGCTGTTAATGTCTTTGTTTTCTCCTTCGCCTCCAGGTGAGCCGTCAGCACCATAGGAGAAGAGGTCATAATCACCATGAGTGCCAGGTGATTGATATTGATAGGGGCGTCCCCAGGGGTCTTTGGGAACAACATTCTTTTTCAAATATGGGCCATCCCATCCCTCAATACCTGGATTGTGTATCAGTGCATCAAGACCCTCTGATGTGGTAGGGTATCTGCCTGTGTCAAGTCTGAACTGGTCAAGGGCCTCTCCAAGGAGTTCAATCTGTGCCTTTGCAGCGTGCTGTTTGCCCTTGCCAAGTTTTGGAAAGAGCTTGGGTCCAACCAGAGCAGCAAGAAGTCCAAGGATAACCATTACAACCAGCAGTTCGATAAGTGTAAAACCCCTTTCGTTTCTTTTAACTTTCATAGGCAACTCCCTCTTTTATTTTTAAGTTTTTCTGTTACTACAGGCTCTTAAATTATACCATAACAGGCGTGTTTTAAACGCCCCCTGGGCATTACAATGACCCTTGCCGAAAGCCCCGACCTTTGGTCGGGGAGCTTCACTTGCAAAACAGATAAAGGTAATTTTAGATGGAACTTTCAATAGGGCCTGTTGACAATTTAAAAGTTTTGTGCTATTAATTATTAAAAGATTGTTCAAGAAAATATTGGGTTTACGGTGGGGGACTCAAAGGGGCGAAGACCCTTTGAGGGGGCTCCGCCCCCTCAAACTCCCTGAATATGATTGATTATTTATCCTTATTGGGGTTCCAAAGGGGCGGAGCCTCTTTGAGTGAGACAAAGCCCCCTTAAAACTCTGATGGAGGACTTTAGAAACAGGATATTTTAATTAAAATAAAACTTGAGCCTGTTGAAATTTAAGAAGGAGGGATAAGGCTATGAGGGGGAAATTAGCCCTTACAATTATCTTAATCTCAATTGTTTTTTGCAGTAACACATTTTCTCAGACCACTCCAGGAGAGCTTGCCCGATTTGCCTGTAATGCCATTGTCCAGGGAAGGGTGGATGATTTTTTAAGAACCGTGGAATTCTTTGACGATGTAAGACAGCCCTATCAGGCAATCTCTGAAAGAAGAGACATGGAAAAGGTGCTTAAAGCCATCAATGCAGAGATAGGTATAGCCAGGAAGTGCACAGCTGTTAGCAGTTTTCCACAGGGCAGATATCTGACCTTTTACTTTCAGTCAGCAGATGACGAGTACTGGGAAATGACCAATTGTGAATACTTCAGGTTTAAAGCAACCCTTGGAAGCTACGATACCTTTGTGGTTGTACCTGTATGTGCCTATGGAAAGCCAGTGGTAAGGGGGGTTCAATTTGGATTTAAAGACCCCACACCTGATATAATTAAGAAGGTCTCAAGAATAAACAGCAAGGCTCCCATATTCTTAAGTGGCTCTATGGATTATTGATAAAGCATTAAAAAGATGGAGCTTAAAACTCCTCTTAGTGTTCTGTTTTTTGATACTTCTTCCTGATTGGTGCTATCCCTTCAGAGGTGCCTTCATAGTAGATAACCCTGCGTCTCCCTTGCTTCTTGGTCTTTTACAGAGATACGAAATAAGAGACGACCGCGAGACCCTGGTTTCACTGGCCATCGACTACGACCTTGGATACAACGAGATTGTAGATGCAAACCCTGGCATTGACCCCTGGTATCCTGGAAAAGGCACGGTGGTGGTAATACCTACGGTCTGGATTACCCCTGACTCAGACACAGCTTTGGAGGACAGGATTATAATAAATCTTGCAGAGATGAGGATGTACTACTATAGAAAGTTAAAAGATGGACGGACGGCGGTTCTTACCTTTCCCATAGGGATTGGTGCTGAGGGAAGGGACACCCCGCCTGGTA
>WFMM01000109.1 GCA_015484595.1 Nitrospirota bacterium
ACTTGAGGTGAAGTCCTCTCTGTCAGCACTTACTCTCTCAAGAGACAGCCTGGACATAAAGGACTCTGCCACCGTAGTGGTAGCTGGAAGAAATGTAAAGGCTCAGAATGTCAGGACCCTATTTCTTGCTGGAGGAAATGTTGAGGGAGATGTAAAGACCCTCTTTGACTGGCGTTCCGCTCTTGGCTTTGGTGCTGTGCTTGGTGGAGTAATAGGTCTTGTGGCACTCCTTAAAAAGAGATGATGGAGTCAGAATCCCTCAGGTCCTTTATAAAGAAGGCCCTTCAGGAAGACCTGGGCCATGGTGATGTTACCTCAGAGGCCATTGTCCCGGCAGAGCAAAAAAGCAAAGCAGAGATAATAACAAAACAGCAGTGCCTGCTCTGCGGTGTCGAGATAGCCTGCGAGGTCTTCAAAACTCTTCAGCCTGACATAAAACCCACCATTCATCATAAAGATGGAGAGCTTCTTGAACCTGGCGTAAAGATATTTGAGATCCAGGGCTTAACCAGGGCACTCCTCGGTGGTGAAAGACTCGCTCTGAACCTTCTTCAGCGGCTAAGCGGTATTGCTACCCTCACAGCAGAGTATGTAAAGAGGGTCTCAGGCACAGGTGTAAAGGTGGTGGATACCAGAAAGACCACACCAGGGATGAGAATGCTTGAGAAATACGCAGTGCGGGTTGGCGGAGGGGGAAATCATCGGTTTGGTCTCTTTGACGGAGTATTGATAAAGGAAAACCACATCGCATCAGCAGGCGGTGTTAAGGAGGCAGTAAGGAGGGCTAAAGAGAGAGTGCATCACCTGCTTAAGGTGGAGGTGGAGGTTACGAACATGGAGGAGCTTAAAGATGCCCTTGAGGCAGGCGCAGATGTGGTGATGCTTGATAACATGAATCCTGAAGAGATAAAAGAGGCAGTAAGATATGTAAGGTCTATGAGGGCAGATGTAGTTGTTGAGGCATCAGGAGGGATAAACCTTGACAACATAAGGGATGTGGCATCCACAGGAGTGGACATTATCTCGGTTGGAGCAATAACTCATTCAGCTCCGTCGGTAGATATAAGCATGTACATCTCACCACTCACTCTTTAGAGCCCTCTCCACTTCAGGCCAGTTGTTTTTCATGTTTTCCAGGGCATCCATTGCAAGCTCAATGTGGGTGCCGGTGTACTTTTCAAATATAAGATTGGTAAGCTCCTTGCTCTTTATGCCTCCCTTCCTGAGAGGCATGTCCGAGACGAGCATGATAGAGCCTATCGGGACCTCGAACCTGTAGGCAACGGTAAAAAGAGTGGCAAGCTCCATGTCAATGGCAAGGATACGCTTGTCTCTGAGGTATTCCACGAAGTCTTCATCGTACTCCCAGAGGCGGCGGTCTGTGGTGTAAACGATGCCACATCGTGGCGAAATCCCGTACTTCCTGAGCGCCCCTATACAGTAGAGATTTACTGATGAGGCCGGTATTGCTGGAAACTCCTTTGGCAGATAGTGGCGGCTCGTGCCCTCGCCCCTGATGGCTGCAGAGGGAACCACAAAGTCCCCTATCTCAAGTATGTCGTCAATACCTCCACACATCCCGAGCATCACTACTGCCTTGAGATTGTCAAGATAGGCAAGACAGTTGATTATCAGGGCAGCCTGGGGTGAGCCGATTCCAAAGTCAACGATGCTACAGTCCCTTTCCGGAAGGTGCACGACCTGAAAGTTCTCCTCGTGATGCACCCCTCCGTAAAGCTCTCTGAAGGTCTCGATGTACTTTTTGAAATTTGTAATTATTACAAAGCTTCCAAACTCATCCAGTGGAGAGCCTGTGTAACGCTCAAGGGTCTGTCTTATGTATTCGTATTCTCTAAGAGCCATAACCTTTAAAATTCTAAATTCTAAATCCTAATCTCTAAACAAATTCTAAATTCCAATTTTCCAGAGTTTAAAATCAATATTTACGGTAATTCGGAAATAAATCAATAACTTACAAACCCAATTTTTAGGATTTAGAAATTAGTGCTTAGAATTTGTTATTAAGCTATGCCATTTCTATCAGTTTCTCTGCAATCTGTATGGTGTTAAGGGCTGCGCCCTTGCGGAGGTTGTCAGCCACAATCCACATGTTAAGGCCATTTTCAATGGATTCGTCTTCCCTTACCCTTCCCACATAGACCTCGTCCTTTCCTGCCACATCCACCTGCA
>WFMM01000110.1 GCA_015484595.1 Nitrospirota bacterium
GCCCCTTTGAAACCCCAACTTTGAATGAAACCCCCTGCGGCAAGCCGCAGGGTATCTTCTTATTTGAAAAAATGAGGAGAAATTTTATCTCCCATAACTCTTCATCCCCGTGGCAAGCCACGGGGGATTCCGAGTTAAAATCAATAAGTTTGAGCCTGTTCAACAGGCTCAAAAATACAAAGGGAGGAAAACTTTATTATGGAGCCTGAAAGGATACTAAACGGTCTTTCTGATGAGCTTCAAAGGGCAATCAAGGAACTATCAGAGGCAAAGACCCTGGATGAAAAGGTTGCCCTCAGCGGAGTGGTCAAAAATCTCTCCGAATCTCTTGGTGTATTTCTTAATCTGGCAACCGACCTCACAGGGTTTGAAGAGTTCGAGGACTTTGAAGACATGGACGACTTCTCCTAAGCCTTACTTACTTTTAAAGAGGGGCTGGCTCAACTGCCCCTCTCTTTTGAGCTTCTTCCATGACTACAACGATACCCTTGTGCCTAAAAAATATCCAGTACCTTGGAGCCCCGAAACCATAGGTAATTCCTAAATTTGATTAACAATCGAGGGTCTCCTGTACCATATTAGACCTTGAGGGCTCTGACTCCATAGAATCCCACCACATCTCCGAGACAGTACAGGATGATGGGCAGAAGGGGATTTCAGAAACCACATCTTTTAGAGATGAAACAACTCTTAAAAAACTATACCATGAAAAGCTCCATCTGCTGGAGGTGCTCGCCAGGGAAGCTTATGGGGTAGTCGTTTGTAAAGCAGGCATAGCAGTAGTCGTCAGGGTTTGGCACGCAGGAGCGGAGCCCCTCGACAGATAGATAACTAAGGGAGTCGGCGGTTATGTACTTTCTTATCTCTTCCACCAGGTGGCTTGAGGCTATGAGCTCCCTTCTCGTAGGGGTGTCTATCCCGTAAAAGCATGGGCCCACTGTGCAGGGAGAACTGATACGCATATGCACCTCTCTGGCTCCACCTACCTCTCGAATCATCTTTACTATCTTTTTACTGGTTGTGCCACGGACAATGGAATCGTCCACCACTACCACCCTTTTGTTCCTGAGGATGTTACGAACAGGGTTTAGCTTTATCTTTACCCCAAAGTGTCTGATTGACTGTTTTGGTTCAATAAAGGTGCGTCCCACATAGTGGTTTCTTATAAGCCCGAGGTCAAAGGGCAGGCCTGCCTCCTCAGCATAGCCAAGGGCCGCAGGCATACCACTGTCAGGCACGGGGATGACCAGGTCAGCCTCTATTCTTGATTCCCTTGCAAGCTGTCTTCCCAGTGCCTTTCTTATCTCGTTTACATTTATGCCACCGAAGATGTAACTGTCAGGCCTTGCAAAATATATAAACTCAAAGATGCAGAATGCCCTTTTCTTGCTGTTTAATGCCTGCACAGACTCAAGGCCGTGCTCGTTGATTATTATCATCTCACCAGGCTCTACATCTCTTATGTATTCAGCCCCTATAAGGTCAAAGGCACAGGTCTCAGAGGCTACTACATAGGCACCGTCAAACCTTCCAATTGAAAGGGGACGCACACCGTAGGGGTCTCTAACGGCAATAAGCTCCTTTTCCCTTAAAACGAGGAGGCTGAAGGCACCTGATATCTCGCCAAGGGCATAGATGAGACGCTGTTTAAAGGAATCGTGACGGGCATGTGCCGTAAGGTGGATAATCACCTCTGAGTCAGAATTAGACTGAAAGATGGCACCCTCCTCCTCAAGCCTTTCCCTTAACTGGTCTGCGTTAATCAGGTTTCCGTTATGGGCTATGGCGATGGTTCCGAGGGAGAAGTTTGCCACAAGGGGCTGGACATTCTTAAGAGAAGAGCTACCTGCTGTGGAGTAGCGGTTGTGACCGATTGCCATGTAACCGGGCAGGCGTTTAAGCCTACGGTCGGTAAAGATGTCAGCCACCAGTCCCATTGCCTTTTCTGTGTAAATCTGCTTTCCGTCTGAAGAGCAGATGCCAGCACCTTCCTGTCCACGGTGCTGAAGCGCATGAAGTCCAAGATAGGTTAGATTAGCTGCCTCGGGGTGGCCATATACACCAAAGACGCCACATTCTTCGTGGATGGAGTAAAAGAGCCTATTTGTGTGTTGAGTTTCCAAGGTCTGTAATTGTCCAGAGTGTTTAAACAACTACAACCGCATCTGTATAATTTTACCATTTTGCCTCAGAGTGGAGCAAAAAAATTTGCCATTTTCTGGACAAAGGGATAAAATATTAATCAGCAGGGGGATGCTTAGTATTAAGTGTTTAATGTTGAGTTTTGAGTGTTGAGTTAAGGTTTTTTACTAAACACTCAACACTATGCACTCAAAACTAAAAACTATCCCCCTACACGCTATACCCTATACCCTAAATAGGAGGTTTTATGGCAATAGGTATCCTTACTGCACTTCATGTGCTCGGTGTGGTTATATGGATTGGTGGCGTGGCCTTTGTCACCATGATAGTGTTTCCAATGATTCTCAGGATGGAGAATTCCCTTGAAAAGGTGCTCTTCTTTCAGGGTGTTGAGCACAGGTTTGCAAAGATTGCAAAGGCAATGGTTGCACTGGTGGGGATTACGGGTATTGCCCTTCTTGCCCTTACAGGTGAGTGGAGGGCACTCTTCAGCATGGCAGGGATTGGCCCAACGGTGATGCTGATAGTGTGGACATTTTATGTATTAATACTGCTTTTTGAGGCAAGGCTTTTTAAGTTCATCTTCAAGGGTGAGGCACAACATGCAACCAACAGGGTCTTCTATACGCTTACCGTGTTTCACTGGTTCGTTATGGGCATAAGTCTTCTTGCTGTATTTATCGGTGTATTGGCAGCCCATGGAGGGTTGTAAAAGTAGATTTAATGAGCTTGAAAAACAGAGGGGCACTGCCTTACAGGCAGTGCCCCTTCTTTTTTATTTCTCAAGTCCTTCTTACTCAGCCTTAAATCTTGGCTCAAGCTTTTTCATAAGCTCTGGCATGGTGGTGTATTCAAGGTCGTCAAGTCCAAGCCTGTGAGGCTCAAATGGACCGTGAGCCCTGAGGTAGTCACCATACATGTTGGCAAGCTCCCTTGCCCTGTCAAAGGAGGGGTCATCAAAGAGGTCTCTTGGCCCGATGAGCTTACCATCAGCTATCTGAAAGCCTGCAGCTATCACCCTTGGTGGGCCGTCAAACCTTGCGGGGTTTGCCTCCTCAAAGGCCACTGGCATAAGTGGACCGTGATGGCTTCCCCTCATCCATCCCTCCACTATGTGGGGGAATGCAAAGGGCTCAAGGGCCTCACCTACGGCAGGCATACCTGACTGACAGCGCACTATAAGCACTGGGTCATCCTTTCCAATGTAGCGGCCTGCAATAAGGCTCAGTTTCTGTGTTGAAGCTGAAGCGCAGATCTCTCCATCCTTCCTGAAGACCCTCCTAATCATAAACCTCCTCATAGCACCTATAAGCATGAGCAGGTCATAGAGCTCCTCAGGACATGAGATGGTTATTGCCTTGTGTCCGTAAACATCCACCACATCAAACTGAAAACCCTGGTGCATCTTGGGGTCAATTACCAGACCTGCTGTGTTGAAGGGGTCGGCAAACATCTTGTAAAGGGGCAGGTTCCATGCACCTGGGGAGGTCTTGTCAGCCATAAACACTATAACAGGCTCGGATTTCCTTTCCACAAACTCCATCTCAGCCACGCCAGGGCCCATGCCCT
Source organism: Nitrospirota bacterium (assembly GCA_015484595.1). GTDB lineage: Bacteria > Nitrospirota > Thermodesulfovibrionia > Thermodesulfovibrionales > JdFR-85 > JAADIE01. The sequence goes on from WFMM01000110.1 coordinate 3,712, forward strand.
TTATGTTTCCAGAGAAGGCATCAGAGAGGATGTCCTGACCAGCACCATAGAGCTTAAGCCTCTTTGCCTCCTCGGTTGCCTTGAGGAACACATTCCAGGCAAGCTGATGAATCTCCTCGTTGTCGGTTCCCCTTTCGTGAGTCATTATGAGCTCGAGGTCGTCACCCACTCTGGTTACATGATAATCCACGAGCAATCCCTGGTCCTTTGCCTTTGAGAGGCTCTCTTCTGCAACATCAAGAAGGTTTTGATGAATGCTTGAATGACCAACATAACCTCCTACATCTGCCTTGATAACACTTAGGGTAATCTTTTCTGCCATATTATCTACCTCCTATTTTTTTATTTTTCTACCAAGTCTTTTCTCTACAGACCTTATCTTGCCATCAAGCGTAAGCTCTTTGTCTTTACGGTCATCTATCTTGATATTTATTATCACCCTGTCCGCCCTCTTCATTACTCGACGATGACACTTTCTGATAAGCTTCATTATATCATTCCAGGAGCCTTCAACGCATGTTCCCATGGGATTAACCCTGTAGGGCAGTCCGCTTTCCTGCACTATCTCTATAACCTCTGCTACATAACTGCTAACACCTGTCCCTACACCAATGGGTACTATGCTGAACTCTGCAAGCATCACACCCCTCCTTAAAGGAAAGAACTCCAGGGTATTACCTTATAGCGTCTTTTAGCCCCTTTCCAGGCGTGAACTTTGGTGCCTTTGAAGCTGGAATCTTGATGGTCTCGCCTGTTTGGGGGTTACGGCCCTTTCTTGCCTTTCTCTTTGTGACAGAAAAGGTGCCAAAGCCCACGAGGGTAACCTTCTGGTTTTTCTTCAGTGCCTTCTTGATGTTCTCCAGTGCAGAATCAAGGGCCCTTGCCGCATCAGCCTTGGTAAGCCCTGTATCGGATGCTATCTTTTCAACAAGCTCTGCCTTTGTCACAGACTCACCTCCTTTTACATAAGATTAGGTGGCTAAAAGAAAGCCCCCTTCTGACCCAAATAAACTAACAAGAATCTCCTCTTTTGTCAAGACTCTGTGCACTCAAGGGCTGTTTTAAGGGAAGCCGTAATCAGTGAAACTTCCCTGTCCTGAACGGTTCTCAGGTCAAAAATTAGTCGGTCCTCCCTTACTCTTGCCACCACGGGTGGCTCTGTGTGTCGGAGGGCATCCTTCAGTTTTTCTGCTGATTCCTTTGCCTTAACAGACACTACAAAGGTGGGCAGGTTAACCTCTGGAAGCGAACCACCCCCAGCCTGAGAGCTGTCCCTTTCAACCTTTGCATCCAGCCCTGGTAAGGCTTTTTTAAGCATCCTGTAAAGCCTGAGTGCCCTCTTTTTAATCTGCTGTGGAGGCTGAAAGAGCATCCTTAGAACTGGAATCTCCTCTTTTGCGCTTTCCAGGTCTGCATAGATGTAAAGTATCCCCTCAAGTGCCGAAAGCGTCATCTTATCAATCCTTACAGCCCGGGTAAGGGGATGGGATGATATGGCCTCTATGTACTCCTTACGCCCCAGTATCAGGCCTGCCTGGGGGCCGCCAAGGAGTTTATCTCCACTGAATGTAAGGATGTCCACTCCCTTTCGTAACACCTCAGAGACCACTGGCTCATCAGTGACTCCGAGTTCCCGAAGGTCCACAAAACATCCACTTCCAAGGTCAAACATTACAGGAACACCGAACTTCCTGCCTATTCCTACAAGCCCCTCAATGGATACCTCCTCTGTAAAACCCACAATCCTGTAATTTGAACGATGAACCTTTAGAAGAAGTGCCGTTTGTTCAGAGATAGCTGCCTCGTAGTCCCTGGGGTGGGTCTTGTTGGTGGTCCCCACCTCCTTAAGCACTGCACCGCTTTGTGCCATCACATCAGGCACCCTGAAGGCACCACCTATCTCCACCAGCTCACCCCTTGAGACAACCACCTCACGCCCCCTTGCAAGGGCACTGAGACAGAGAAGCACTGCTGCTGCGTTGTTATTAACAACAAGGGCATCCTCTGCCCCTGTGATGTCTCTTAAGATGCCTCTTATGTGGTCGTATCGTTTGCCCCGTTTGCCAGTTTTGAGGTTAAACTCAAGGTTACTGTATCCTCCTGCCAGGAGGGTCACATTTTTAAGCACCTGCTCAGGCAGTGGAGACCTTCCAAGGTTGGTGTGAATAACGACACCTGTGGCATTTATTAATGGACGAAGGCTAAAAGAGGTAATCTCCCTGACCCTTTTCTTTATATCCTTAAGTATCTGCTCCTTTGAAAGCTCCCCTATCTTTCCCTCTAAAATCCCCTGCCTCCTGCTCTCGAGCACCTCCCGTATGGCCTTAAGCAGAAATGAGTGTGCCACCCCCTCTTTTAAAGAGGCAAGCTCGGGGTTTTTTAAAAGCTCATCTACCGAGGGAAGTGCCCTTAAGAGTTTGTTTTTTCCCATAACTAAAACCTGAGCGTTGCCTTAAGCCTCTTTGGATTTATGAGTAGCTCCAGAGCATCCACCGTGCTTTTAACCAATATGTCTGAAGCCCTGATGGCATCCACGGCACAGCCCTCCCTTAAACAGACAGCCACTCCGATACGAGCCCTCTCGAGCATAAGGCGGTCGTTTTTACCATTTCCCATGGCAAAGACCTGCTCAGGGCCAAGCTCATTCACATAGGCCTCCTTCTGCCGGTCATGTCTGCTACCAGAAAGGATGTAAACCCTGCAGTTTATGCCCTCAAGCTCTGCCCGTGCAGTGCCAAAGGTATCGGCAGTGAGTATGTGAATCTCAAGGCTTTCAGAGAGACTTAAAAGCCGCTCCCTCACACCCTCACAGAGTTTACCATCCTCTGAGAGGGTGCCAGTAAAATCAGACACTAAGTGCCTTATCCGGACTTCACCAAATCCTGGTATATCAAGACTTACCATGGGCTTTCTCTGTTAAAAATACCTCAAGCTGCATGGTGTTTTCAGTCTCGGGCCTTTTCATCTTTCCTTTCTGTAAGAAAATCGAGCAGTTCCTCTGCAAAATCCTCAAGCTGAATGATGTTTCTTCCTGCCATACTCAGGTAGTAGTTGTAACCTATAACAGCAGGGATGGCTGCTGCAAGACCCATTGCAGTTGCTATAAGTGCCTCGGCTATTCCTGGTGCAACCACAGCAAGAGAGGCTGACCCTGCAGTGCCAATTCCCTGAAAGGCCACCATAATGCCCCATACAGTTCCAAAAAGCCCTATGAAGGGCGTTGTAGAGCCAGTGGTTGCAAGGAAGTTCAGGTACCGCTCAAGCCTTGCTGACTCGAGGGCAACAAACCTCTTTATACTACGCCTGAGTTCCTCTCTGTCGGTTCTTCCCTCTGTATAGGCATCTCTGAACACCCTTGCCAGTGGAGAGAGCATCAGTGCCCTTGTTGCCTGATAAAGCCCCTTTGGAGAGCTTTCCTGTCTGAAGAGCCGATAAAAAAGCTCGTTTTCCTTTCGCACATTTGCAAAGAGACGCCACTTCTGAATGATTATCGCCCAGGAAACCACGGAGAAAAATACAAGCACCAGCATTACCACCTTTACAACAAGGCTTGCTCCAAGCACCAGACCTATAATCGTATGCCTCATAGCTCTGTCTCCCTATATGTCTATATTCCTTGCCTCAAGGGCATGCTTTACGATGAACTCCTTTCTTGGTTCCACATGGTCTCCCATAAGCACGGTGAATATCTCGTCAGCCTTTACAGAGTCTTCCACACTTACCTGTAGAAGTGTCCTCATCTCCGGGTCCATGGTTGTCTCCCAGAGCTGCTGGGGATTCATCTCACCAAGTCCCTTGTACCTCTGTATGGTCAGTCCCTTCCGGGCTATATCCATGACCTTCTGAAGCATCTCTGAGACAGAGCTAAACTCAAACTCCTCCTCTTTATAGCTCAACTTAAAAGGTCTTGGTGCTAATAACTCAACAATGGAATAAAGCTCCCTTAGCTTTCGGTAATCCGGTGAAAGCACAAACTCAGGCTCTACCCTTACCCTCTTGCCCATCCTTTTTATAACAACAGAATAGGCATTATGTGCCTCGTCAAACACTATGTCCGTGGCCTTTGTATTTTTAAACCTCTTTAATATTTCCTCTACCAGTTCGGAGAGGTTTTCCCTTTTTTTGAGAAACTCAAGGTCCACATCTTTAGAGACGATGTATTCAAGCACCTCTGTGTCTTTTCTTCTTAAAGAAAACCACTCAAGGAGCCTCACATACTCGGTCATCCTCTTTAAGTAGGAAATGATGTTTTTTCCCTTTATGAAATTACCGTTTATCCTCAGTGCCACATCCTCAGAGGCAAGTTCAAAGAGCATATCCTGAAGCTCTGCATCGTTCTGTATGTAACGGTCCTTTTTTCCTCTCTTTACCCTGTAAAGGGGTGGCTGTGCTATGTAAAGGTAGCCCTTTTCAATGACCTCAGGCATCTGACGGAAAAAGAAGGTAAGTAAAAGGGTCCTTATATGGGCCCCATCCACATCTGCATCGGTCATAAGGATTATCCTGTGGTAGCGTATCTTTGAGATATCAAACTCAGGACCAATGCCCGTGCCAAGGGCCGTTATTAAGGTCTTTATCTCGTCAGAGCCAAGCATCTTATCAAACCTGGCCTTCTCAACATTAAGGATCTTACCTCTGAGGGGTAGTATTGCCTGAAACCTTCTGTCTCTGCCCTGCTTTGCCGAGCCCCCTGCTGAGTCACCCTCTACGATGAACAGCTCACTCAGGGCAGGGTCCTTTTCTGAGCAGTCAGCAAGCTTTCCAGGAAGTCCTGAGTCCTCAAGTGCACCCTTACGACGGGCAAGCTCTCTTGCCTTTCGGGCTGCCTCACGGGCACGGGCTGCCTGAAGTGCCTTGTCTATAATCTTTTTGGCATAGCTGGGATGTTCCTCAAAGTATGTGCCAAGCTGGTCATTTACAATGGATTCCACTATGCCCTTTACCTCCGTGTTACCAAGCTTCATCTTGGTCTGACCCTCGAACTGGGGCTCTGGTATCTTAACGCTGATAATAGCCGTAAGTCCTTCCCTGATGTCATCGCCAGAGATGGTGCCTTTTCCGTTTTTCAGAAGACCCGAACTCTGGGCATACTGGTTTGCCGTTCTTGTAAGGGCTGCCTTGAAACCCACAAGGTGGGTGCCACCTTCACGGGTGTTTATGTTGTTTGCAAAGGTATAGATGTTTTCCTTGTAACCGTCGTTGTACTGAAGGGCTATCTCCACTATGATACCATCTCTCTCACCCTGTATGTAGATGGGTTTTGGATGAAGGGTGGTCTTGTTTTTGTTAAGGTGCTCCACAAAGGAGACTATTCCGCCTTTGTAGTAAAACTCGTTCTTTTTGCCAGAACGTTCATCCTCAATGGTAATCTTTAGACCCCTGTTAAGAAAGGCAAGCTCTCTTAAACGCTGGCTTAAGACATCGTAGTTAAACTCGGTGGTCTCAAATATCTCAGCGTCTGGCATAAAGGTGATCTTTGTGCCTGTGGTACGAGACTTTCCTATCTCCTTAAAGGGTGTAACCGGTCTTCCTCTTTCGTATCTCTGATGATAGACCCTGCCATTACGCTTCACCTCAAGTTCAAGCCATTCAGAAAGGGCATTAACCACTGATACACCAACTCCATGAAGTCCTCCAGAGACCCTGTATGCCTTTGCCTCAAACTTTCCGCCAGCGTGAAGCTCGGTAAGCACTATCTCAGCTGCAGAGCGGCCAGCAGGGTCACCAGGGTGTGGGTCGGTGGGTATTCCTCTTCCATCATCCACCACTGTGCAGCTACCATCGTAGTTGATGGTAACCCTTATGTTTTTACAGTAACCTGCCAGTGCCTCGTCCACACTGTTGTCAACCACCTCGTAAACGAGGTGGTGAAGGCCCTCAGGCCCTGTGGAGCCAATGTACATGGCAGGACGCTTCCTAACAGCAGAAAGCCCCTTAAGTATCTTTATATCCTTGGCTGTGTACTCCTGAGAGTTTTTATCCATTATTTAATCCTCCATCATTAAACATTTACCTTTTAAGAATAAAACTTTAAAACCACAGAGAACACAGAGCATATAGAAAACAAAAAATCCTAAATCCTAATCTCTAAATCCTAAACAAATTCCAATTTTCCAAACTATAATAACAATATTTTCGGCAAATCTGAGCTTATGGCAATATTAGTAACGCAATTAACTCAATCAACGCAAGTAACGCAAAGAACGCTATCAACGCAAAAAACGCAAGGAACGCTATAAACTCGCTAACGCAAGTAACGCAAAGAACTCGATTAACGCGATAAACGCTATTAACGCAAAGAACGCAACCAATTATATTCTCATCGGCATAATAACAGATAGGTAGTCATCCCGCTCGGTCTCTCTTAAAAGGGTGGGGGTTAATGGCTCCTGAAGCTCAAAAACCACCCTTTCTGTCTCCATGTAATTAAGTGCATCCATCAGATAACGGGCATTAAATCCAAGTGATATCTCATCTCCCTGATACTCTATTGCCACCTCATCGGATGCCTCACCCACATCAGGATGAGAGGCAGTTATGGTTAAAACACTGTCAGTCACATCTATCTTTACTGCATAGCTCTTTTCCCTGCTTATGATGGAGACCCTCTTTAGGGCCTTCAGAAACTCCTCTCTGTTTATGTTTAGTTTCTTCTGATTATCAAGGGGTATGACCTGCTCGTAGGCAGGGTAGCTTCCCTCAATAAGTCTAACCAGAAACCTTATCTCACCTATGTTAAAGATGACATGCTTTTGGGTAACATCAATTGATACATCTCCTTCGTGGGAGGCAAGGAACTTCCGTAACTCTGAGGCAGACTTCCTTGGAACGATGAGCTTCATCTCCTCTTCAAAACCTGTCTGTACAGGGGTCTTTATCAGGGAAAGCCTGTGTCCATCGGTTCCTACCACATTTAGGATACCGTCCTGTGGTTTTATGTGAAAAAGGAGGCTATTCAGGGTGTAACGGGTATCGCTTTCACCAGCAGAGTATAGGGTTCTGTCTATCATCTCCCTGAGTTTTTCGGTACTCAAGGTAAAGGCCTTCTTGTCTTTTATCTCAGGCCATTTGGGAAAGTCTTCTGGATTCATGCAGGCAATCCTGAAGCTACTCTTTCCCGCCTTTATCCTCACCCATTCTGAATCCTCACTTACGAGGCTTACCTCACCGTCCACCTCCCTTACTATCTCATAAAGTCTCCTTGCAGGAAGACAGAGCACCCCTGGCTCATCTATAGAGGATATCTCTATGGGCTCTGTGATAGCGGTTTCAAGGTCTGTTGCTGTGATAAGGCTACTTTCACCCACATTAAGCAGAAAGTGACTCAGTATCGGCATGGTGGACTTTTTGTCCACTATACTCTGTATGCCTGAGAGTTTTTCGACCAGCTCATTCCTTGAGATGATTACCTTCATAATTGCCTCCCTTATTCTCCTTTAATCTTTTTAATCAGTCCTTCTATTATATGCTGAAAGGCATCCTCTTTTTCCTTTCTTTTTTCCACCTGCTTACAGGCATAAAGAACTGTGGCATGGTCTTTGCCTCCAAAGTGCTTTCCAATGTCCTGAAGTGAAAGGTCTGTTAGCTCTCTTGCAAGATACATGGCTATCTGTCTTGGAATGGCTATCTCCTTGGTTCTCTTCTTTGACTTTAACTCGTTTACCTTTACCTTATACTCCTCTGCCACGGTCTTCATGATGTAGTCAACCGTTATTGGTCTGTTTTTGTCAACAATGGTGTCCTTTAGAATCTCCTTGGTCATCTCAAGCGTTATGGGTAAACCCGTTATGGATGCATGGGCTGCAATCTTTAAAAGACAACCCTCAAGCTCCCTGATGTTTGATTTAACATTCATGGCAAGCCAGTACTTTACATCCTGGGGAAGTATTATTCTCTGATACTCTGCCTTTTTTTCAAGAATTGCAATCTTGGTCTCAACCGAGGGAGGCTGCATATCGGCAATGAGACCCATGGTGAAACGGGATTTAAGACGGTCTGTTATGTCCTGTATGTCCTTTGGAGGACGGTCACTTGAAATGACGATCTGTTTTTGCTGCTCATAAAGGGCATTGAAGGTGTGGAAGAACTCCTCCTGTGTCTGGGTCTTGTTTGCAATAAACTGTATGTCGTCTATCAAAAGGAGGTCTGCATTTCGGTACTTTTCTTTAAATTCCGTCATCCTGTCGTTTTTTATTGCTGCAACCACCTCGTTGGTAAACTGCTCGGCAGGCACATATATGACCTGTACATTTCTGTGGTTTTCAAGCACCCTGTTACCAATGGCATTAATGAGGTGAGTCTTTCCAAGTCCCACACCAGCGTAGATAAAAAGCGGATTGTAAACCGTCCCTGGCGATTCAGCCACCTTCAGGGCTGCTGCATGGGCAAACTGGTTGCAGCTTCCAACCACAAAGGCATCAAAGGTGTACTTTGGGTTAAGGTAAATCCCCCTGTTTCTCAGGGTCCGTCTTTTCAGGTTTATCTGGGCATTTAGCTTCTTTATGTCTTCATCCTGTTTTTCCTTTATGGTAAACCTTATCTCAGGTCTTATCCTTAGCAGTTCAAAAAAGGTCTCCTCAATGATGCCTGAGTAATTGTCCTCTATCCATTCCCTGAAAAACCTGTTTGGTATCTCAAGCTGAACAAACTCCTTTTTTAGCTGTCTGAGCCTGATGGGTTTAAACCAGAGATTAAAAGCCCCTTCTCCAACCTTCTCTGATATCACCTCAAGACAACGGTTCCATATATCCTCTTTTTTAGCATCCATTACTTTTTCATCCCTTTTTAAATCAAGTTTTCAACATTTTTTTAACAACCTGTTAATAATTAAGGACAATTTGTTAATTACCCTATTAAGAAGATAGATAATTTTACATTAAAAGGCTGTTAAAAAACCCCACTGAAATTATTCTCTTAAAAATGTAAGAAGTAAAAAAATCTTTCAATCATGTTTTCAACAACCTAACCCCTTTATACAAAATAAAATTTCTCTTTTTTTAACCCTTCAAACACCACCTACTACTTTGACTGCTAAAAGTATTTATAAAAAATAAAAGAAATAGTAGTGCGCTATAACGCAATAAACTCAATTAACGCAAAGAACGCTATTAACGCTAATCTCCAACCTTCACCGCTTTGGTTGCATATTTCTTCAAGTATGCATGAATAAAACCATCTATGTCACCATCAAGCACAGGCTCTACATTTCCTGTTTCGTATCCGGTTCTGTGGTCTTTTATCATCCTGTATGGGTGTAACACATAGGAGCGTATCTGATTACCCCAGGCAATCTCTTTTTTATTACCAATTATGCTTTCAAGTTGCTCTTCCTGCTCTCTTCTTTTAAGATCATACAACCTTGCCTTTAGAATCTTCATAGCCATTGCACGGTTTTTGTGCTGGGAGCGTTCATTCTGACAGGTCACCACAATGCCAGTTGGTATGTGGGTAATACGAACTGCTGATGATGTCTTGTTTACATGCTGTCCACCTGCTCCGGAGGCCCTGAAGGTGTCTATTTTGAGGTCATCCTCGTTGATCTCGATCTCTATGTCATCCTCTATCTCAGGATACACAAGCACTGCTGTAAAGGAGGTGTGTCTTCTCTTGTTAGCATCAAAGGGTGAGATTCTAACAAGCCTGTGTATTCCTACCTCTGATTTAAGATATCCATAGGCATAGGGTCCTGAAATCGTTATGGTGGCACTTTTTATACCAGCCTCCTCACCGTAAAGCAGATCTATAATCTTTGTCTGAAAACCGTGTCGCTCGGCCCATCTCAGGTACATTCGCATCAGTATCTGGGCCCAGTCCTGGCTTTCTGTGCCACCTGCTCCAGGGTGTATCTCAAGGATTGCATTACTGCGGTCAAGTTTATCTGAAAGGAGATGTTTCAGCTCCAGCTCATCAATCTGCTTTTTAATTTCTGAGACCTCTTGCTGGAACTCCTCGATGAATAGCTCCCCTTCATCTTCATCAAGAATGTGTATTGATTCGTTCAGATAATCTATCCTGTCTTCGACCTTTTTAAAGGGAAGAAGAAGGTCCTCTATTTCTGCCTTTTGCTTCTGGAGTCTCTGTAGTTTTTTAATGTCTGACCAGTTTTGTTCCTTTTTAAGCTCTTCTTCTATCTTAGATAGTTCCCTTTGTAATTTACTTACATCAAAGACAACCTCGTAGGTCCTGTATTTTAACCTGAAGCTCTCTGAGTTCTTCCTTTAAGTCCCTGTCAACGATCATGTTAAAACCTCCTTTTTTGAGGGTATAGGGGGTAGTTTTTAGTTTTGAGTGCATAGTTTTTAGTGTTTAGTAAAAAAACCTTAACTCAACACTCAAAATTCAACACTCAACACCAACTACACCCTACCCTTTTAGTTTTTATAAAATATAAACAAGCCTGAAATTATCAGGCAGAGATAGCTAAATAGGTCACCCCACCTCGTATAAAGTGAATCAAGGGGTTTTATCTCCACCTCTTCATTTAAAACTCCACGTTTAAAAAGCCCAATTTTTTTAACCACTCTGCCAGTGGGCTCAACCACTGCTGATACCCCTGTGTTTGCAACCCTGATAAGGGGTTTTCTGTTTTCAATGGCCCTCACCAGTGCTATATCAAGATGCTGAAGAGGTCCTGTGGTCTTACCAAACCAGCCGTCATTTGTGATATTTACGATAAAGTCTCCGCCATCAACGAAAAAGGACTTTACCAGCTCTGGAAAGGCAGCCTCAAAACATATAACCGTACAGAACCTTAAACCCCTTATCTTGCCTTTTACGAAGGCAGTTCCCCTGCTAAAGTCACCTATCCCAACAGGTACAAGTTTATCGAAAAAAAAGAGAAACCTTCTAAGCGGGACATACTCTCCAAAGGGAACCAGATGTATTTTATCATAAATGTAGCTGAGTTTTCCATCAGTATTAATGAGTATTGCGCTGTTTGTAACCCTGTAGTCTGAGACCTCATCACCATTAAATTCAATACCCCTTACGAGCATGCTGCCTGTTAAAAGTGGTGTGTTTATCTCCTTTACAAAGGAATTCAGTTTTTCGGTAAGTTCAGGCTCAGAGCCATAGTAAAAGGGTAGTGCCGATTCAGGCCAGATAACGAGGTCAGGGTGAAATTTATCTGCTGCCTCTTTTGTAAGCTTGAGATATGTGTCTAAAACCTCCCTTTGATAATCGGGATTCCACTTTACATCCTGCTCTATGTTTCCCTGAACAAGGGAGACCTTTATGGTCTTTTTTGCCCCTGTGTGGTCAATCTCACTGAGCCTGTAGTAACCATAGCCAACAGATAATGCAAGTAACACAATCACGGGCAGAGTTCTCAACAGGACTCTGTATGCTCCCCTTTTATAAAGCAAAAGTGCCTCGGTAATGGATGCATTTACAAGGACAACCAGAAAGCTTACACCGTATATGGATGTTATATCAGCTATCTGAAGCGTAACGAGAGCACCTGTCTGGGTATATCCTGTCAATGACCATGGAAAGCCCGTAAAGAGGTGTCCCCTCAGGTACTCAAGGGATGTCCATAAAAAGGGTGCTGAAAGGGTAAAGGGTATGCCCTTTTTCAACATATTTTTAACAAGTATAGAAAAAAGCACGACATAAAGGGATTCGTAAAAGGAAAGTATCATAACAGTGGCAATTGCTGAAGGAGCAGGCATTGAACCGTAGTAGTGAAGGGAATGGTATATCCAGAACTGATTTATAAAGAAAAAGACCACTCCAAATACCAATGCAGTGCGAGCAGGATTTTGATTTTCCTCTTTAATAAGTGAGTAAAAGAAGGGCACAAGAGAGATAAACCCAAGCACCGAGACCCTGAGCGGTGGATAGGCAGCCTGAATGAGCACTGCAGAAAGGGCAGACAAAAGATAAAACCTATAGCTTTTGTTAACTGTTTTCATTGCATTTTAATGGCTAATTATTCTATCATATATAACCTGATTTATCTCCCCTTGATAATTGGTTGGGCAGGTAGCTCAGTCGGTAGAGCAGAGGACTGAAAATCCTCGTGTCGGCGGTTCGATTCCGTCCCTGCCCACCACTTCAGGACTTTAGATTTCTGATTGTTGATTTCAGATTTGTTATTTTCATAAGCACCAAAATACTCCTTACATTAATCACCCGTAGTAAAAACCATTAATCAGCATAGCAAGTTTATAAACTCTTTAATATTAATTAAAAACAGGATTATGTTATATTTCTCTTATGAGGCTACTTTTTATAGGTGATTCGTTAATTGAATATTTTCAGTGGCAGGAAAGGTTTCCATCCCATGAGGTCTATAACCTTGGTGTTGCAGGAGAGACCGTTGAGGGGTTGCTTTATCGTCTGCCAGAAGTAGTAAGTAATTACAAAGACCCGGATTTTATCTTCCTAATGACCGGCATTAACAATGTGGCAATGGAGGACCTGGGCTTTTTCAACTCCTACGAGGGGCTATTAAATGTCTTAAAAGACTCCTTCCCAATGGCAAAGATATACATCCACAGCCTCTTGCCTGTAAAGATCGAGTTTATTGACAATGCCCTTATTCGCACAGTGAATGAAAAGCTCCGCAGTATCGCTGAAGGCTATGGTGTGCATTACATGGACCTATACAGACTGTTTTCAGACGAACAGGGAGAGCCAAAAGAAGGACTATTACTTGATGATGGAGTACATCTGAGTGAAAGAGGGTATGAGGTCTGGAGTAAAGAGATTGAAAGACATATTCAAACTGATTATCACGGTTTCTCTTAAAAAGGAGCTCCCCCTTGAGTGGTTAAAGCAGAGGGGGCTTACGATTCTTACCACAGAGGCTATTGAATCAGGTGCTCTTAAGGGCCTCGATAAGGGAATGATAAAAGACCCCCTGATTGTTATAACAGGGGTTGGTCCTGAGCAGGCCAAAAGGGCAGCAAAAGTCATTGCTACAGAGCTAAGTCCACTTTTTGTGCTTCACATCGGAACATGTGGGCTTTTGAGAAGGGATTTACCTTTAAGAAGATGGTTAAGGCCAGGGTGGTTAACCGCTTCCCATAATGAAGAGCCCCTATTGGTTGACCCAGGAATTCCCCTTCCACTTTGTGTTAAGTTAAAAGACATCCGTCTCCATGAGGTCTCAAAACCCTTCACAGGAAGTCTTGATGGCATTGATGCTGTGGATATGGAGTGCTACAGCCAGGCAAAGGTTTTTAAACAATCAGGGATTTCCTTTCATGCCCTTAAGTTTGGAACCGACTATGCTGACGAAAAAAGAGACAGTTCCTACCTTAAAAGCCTTCCCCTTTTTCACGAGGCAGTAAAGGAACTCTTTGGTTTTTTAGATGAGTCACCCGAGGCTGATGATGTAAGTGTGATTATACCGGTTTATAACAGGGCTGCCACTGTAAAGCGTGCAATAGATTCGGTACTTAACCAGAGCCTGAGTCCTGGAGAGATAATAGTGGTTGATGATGGCTCTACGGATAATACCCCTGAGGTCTTAAAGGGCTATAAAGACCGCATCAGGGTCCTGAGGCTTGGGGAAAATCTTGGACCCTCGGCAGCCCGTAACAAAGGTGTGCTTGAAAGCTCAGGACGGTGGATCGCCTTTTTAGACTCTGATGATTACTGGGATGAGACAAAGCTTGAAAAACAGATTGGATTTTTAAAGCAACACCCCTATTTTGAGATTCTTCAGTCTGAGGAGATATGGATAAGAAAGGGGCGAAGGGTAAACCCCTGCAGGCACCATAAAAAACCAGAGGGCTGGGCATGGGAGCCCTCTTTAAGAAGATGTCTGATCTCTCCATCAGGTGTGATGATGAAAAGGGAGCTATTTTTAAGATACGGTGGTTTCAGAGAGGATTACCCGGTCTGCGAGGACTATGACCTGTGGCTTAAGATAACCAGGCATCACCCTGTGGGACTTGAGCCTTCATTCGGGGTGGTTAAGTTTGGTGGTCACAGTGACCAGCTTTCACGCCGCTACCCAGCAATGGACAGGTTCAGGGTTCAGAGCCTTTTTGAGCAATTTGAAAGAGAACCCTATCCTGAGTTCAGGGAGAAACTCCGCGAGGTTATCAATGAAAAGCTCAGCATCCTTTATAATGGTTATAAAAAGAGGGAAAGATGGGCAGATGTAAGATGGTGCGAACAGGTCTGGCAGAGGATTGGCTATGAATACCGAGAGACTGAAGCTATCTGAGATAATCCACAGAGAAAGCCCCTTTAATTATCAGGGCTTCCTGTTTAAAGAAAGACCACCCTTTGGATGCCCTGAAGGTAGCACAGGGGTTGTTCCCCTTCTGGTTTACAGGGAGGATAAAGGCAGGGTTTACCTGGTGGATGGTTTTAGCAGGTATGAGGCATTAAAGAGCGATTCGGATAAAGAGGTGGATGTAGTGGTGATTGATCCGGCTACATCGGTAAATGATCTCCTCTGTATAAGGCTTTATCAGGACTGGGAAGTGGTATCTGCCACAGGGGCAAACAGGCTTGGCTTTATATCCTTTGCCCTTAAGGCAGGGGCAGAAAGGGACTGGGTAGTTAACTGGCTTTGCAGGATACTCAGGCTGAGGCCCTCTGAGGAGAGCCTTTCGGATGCCCTCAGGTTCATGGAGCTATCAGAGGAGTTAAGGGCCTTTTTTCACAAAAAATCATACAGCCTGAAACAGGTATTAAACCTTCTTTACTACCCTGTTGAGCTTCTAAACACACTTGGTGGATGGCTTTCGAGGCTTCAGCTTACTGCCTCGGTCTTTGAAGAGGTAGCAGAGAGTCTTTACGACCACATCCGTGCCAGTGGGCTTGACATTGAAGCAGTTCTTAATTCCAGGGAGATAAAGGCAGTGCTTGAAGGCAGAAATCCTGGTGAAAATACCCGAAGGCTAAGGGAACTTATAAGAAGGTGGAGAAACCCCATACTTACCAAGAAGAACGAAAGGATAGAACGACTGATTAAGGATGCCAGGCTTCCAGAAAAGATAAGGGTTTCCTGGGATAGAAGCCTTGAGAACAGGCAGGTAACCATGACTGTGAGTTTTAACAAAAGAGAGGATGTAAGGGAGTTAATGGAGCGTTTAAAGGGCTCAGGGATAAGGAAGTGTATAGAGGAGATTATAGAGGAGCTTTAATTGTAAGATGAAAAAAAATGCTGTTGAAATTACAGAGAAACGGGGCAGGGCCCTTGGCATCTGCGCAACCTTTAACCCCAGGTACATCTGCTGCAGGGTCCATGTACTGAGTGCTGTAAAGAACTGCCCCTTTAGCTGCACCTACTGCTTCCTGCAGAATTATCTTAATGAAGAGACACCACAGGTGGTTTCAGACACCAGGGCATTGATTGAGGAGGTTAAAGAGGCAATTAGGGAGCAGCCCTGGCGGCTCTTTCGTGTAGGCACCTGGGAGCTTGGCGACAGCCTTGCCTTCCCCGAGTCTGACAGGCAGGCGGTGGAGCTTATAGAGGCCTTTTCTGAGATACCAGAGGCCATGCTTGAGTTAAAGACAAAGTCCTCACGGGTGGAGCACCTTCTCTGTCTTGAGCATAAAGGAAAGACCGTGGTTTCCTGGTCTTTAAACCCGGAAGATGTGGTCAAGAAAGAGGAGCTTTACACTGCCACACTTTCTGAGAGACTTGATGCCATGCAGAA
>WFMM01000111.1 GCA_015484595.1 Nitrospirota bacterium
CTCATTGTAACGAGCTATCCCTACGGCACCTCCATCCTTCAAAAGATAAAGGGTATAAAGATACCCACCATAGTGCTCTCTGACCAGGTCAACAGGGAACTCCTGAATGTCCTTGACGGTGGAGAGCACTTCTACTGCATGATAAAGCCCCTTGATTATAAAAAGTTCTGCACTCTTGTAAGACAACTGCTTGATGGTGAGGTTGCCATCCACGGAGGTTACAATGTCATTTAAAAGGATTTCAGCTCTTGTTTTACTTATTTTGTTAGTCCTTACAGGCTGTCATAAAAAGTCAAAGGAGGAGCTCCTTAAGGAGGCAGAAAAACTCATCAGGACTGGCAATCCAAGGGGAGCCGTGGTTTTACTAAAGAGTGCGCTAAAAGAGGATGCCAACTTTCTTAAGGCACGATACGAGCTCTCCCTTGCATACGAAAAACTTGGCAAACTGGAATTAGCTGAAAAGGAGCTAAAAAAGGTCCTTCTTCAGAGCCCCTCTGACATCAAGGCTCGAAACCGACTTGCAATGGTATATGTAAAGGAAAATCTCCCTGACAGGGCACTTTCTGAGATAAAGGATCTGCTTAAGAGACCTGATGTCTCCTCTGAGACCCTTGAGGTCGCAGGTCTTGCATGGAGCCTGAAAAAAGAGGACGACCTGGCAATCGGTTATCTTAAAAGGGCACTCAGGAAAGAGCCCAAAAGAAAAAGGGCATCCATTGCACTGAGCCGTCTATATCTAAAAAAAGACCTCCCTGACAGGGCACTTAAGACGATAAACAAAGCACTTAAGAACTCACCGGATGACAACGAGCTTCTTTATGCCCTTTCTGACATACTGCTATATAAAAAGGACTACCAGGGTGCACTAAAGATCTACGACCAGATACTTAAAAAAGACCCCTCTGACTTCTTTGCCCTTTACAAAAAGGGGATAGTGCTCGTAACTCAGAGGTCCTTTGATGAGGTGACAAAGGTTGCAGACCGGCTGATAAAGACCTATCCAAAGCACTTTATTGGTTACAAACTGAAGGGTATAGTCTATCTTGCCCGAAAGGACTACGACAATGCCCTCGTTCAGTTTGAGGAGGCCATCAACCGTAAGCCCGATGCATACACTTACTACGCAAAGGGGCTCTGTCTCTTCTACAAAGGCAATCTTGAGCTTGCCCAGACCGCCTTTTACAATGCCCTCGACCTGAACCCGGACATGGTTAAGGCAAGACTGCTTGCCTCACTCATCCACCTTAAAAGGGGGCGATTTGACGATGCCATCAAAGAGGCAGGCTTTGTTATTAAGAAAGAGCCCGGCAATGCCCTGGCACACAACATCCTGGGAAGTGCCTACATGAGGGCAGGACATTACGACAGGGCAATGGAAGAGTTTAACAGGGCAATAGAGCTTGACCCAAAATTAGTTGATGCCCACCTTAAACGGGGACTTTACTATCTGAAAACGGGCCGTTCCTCCCTTGCCGAGTCAGAGTTTAAGGAGGCCATAAAGGTAGGCCCGGATGTGCTTAACTCCCGTATACTGCTTGCCTCTTTCTACTTTCACAACCGTAAGTTCGAAAGTGCCCTTAAGACCTTGAAAGAGGGTCTTAAAGGGACACCGGAGGATGCAATTATCCATAACATGATATCAAGGATACATATCACGCAGGGAAACATCGATGGTGCCATAAAAGAGCTAAACGATGCCCTAAAATCAAACAGAGAGTACCTGCCCACCTACTTTAATCTATCCGCTATTTACTTCTTACAGGGTAAAAAAGAAAAGGCCGTAGAGGCACTTAAAAGTGTGCTTGATATAAAGCCCGACAACCTGAAGGCAAACCTCTTACTTGCATCCTACTACGAAGCAAATGGTAATGAAAAGGAGTCAATAAAGTTCTACAGGCGGGCCCTTGTGACCAACACTCCAAAGGCATACCTGTCCTTTGCGCAGTATTATCTCCGTAAACAAAAACCCGAAAAGGCACTTGAGGTTATAGAGCAGGGCTTTAATCAAAACATCTCCTCTCCTGAACTGCTTGAGCTAAAGGGTCGTATCCTTGTTTCAGAGCACAGGTATTCACAGGCAATAGATACCTTCAGGGAGCTTAAAAACATTGCCCACTACCGTGGTTTAAGGCTCATAGTTGACACCTATCTTTCTCAAAGGAATAGCTCCGAGGCAATCACGACGATTAAAAGAGAGCTTGAAAGCAGGCCTGATGACATCAGATTGCTTGCAGAGCTTGTGCGGGTATACAACATCGCCAATAAGCCAAGCCTCGCAGTCAAGACCGCAAAGAGGATAATTAACAGGGCTGAAAACTCCCCGACAGGTTACCTTGCCCTTGCCTCAACCTATCTAAAGGCAGGTAAGACAGAGGATGCCATTAGGACACTGAGGCAGGGTATCAGTGCAAACAAAAGGGCAACTGCCCTGTACCTGATGCTTTCAGGCATTTACAAAAGGAAGAAGGACTATGGGCTAGCCATCTCAGCACTTAAGAAGGCAAAACAGATATCACCTGATTCCCCGGATGTAACATTCTCTACTGCCACTGTCTACGAGGCAAAGGGTGAGATTGAAAAGGCTATCAGGGAGTACAAAAAGACCCTTGCTCTTTCGTCATCCTATTTCCCTGCACTAAACAACCTTGCATACATCTATGCTAATACCCCCTCCACTGCCTCAAAGGCTCTGCCCCTTGCGGTAAGGGCATACCTGCTGGCACCCTATAAACCCGAGATTCAGGACACCCTGGGTTATGCACTGGTAAGAAACGGAAAAGCCCGGGAGGCCCTTAAATACCTGAAAAAGGCAATAAAGCTGATACCCGATAATCCATCTGTCCTCTACCACCTCGGTCTTGCCTACAAGCAGCTTGGTCAGAAAACAGAGGCCATGAATGTCCTCAAAGAGGCAGTTAAAAACAGGAACTTCCCGGAATACTACGAGGCAAGTAAACTCCTTGAGAAGATAAAGGGGAAGGCAGGATGATAAAGAGACTTATCATAACCTTAATGCTTTTGGTGCTTATAAGCTCCCCTGCACTCGCAGGTGACTATGTGATAGGCGAAGGTGATGTCCTTAACATCTCGGTATGGGGTGTTCAGGAGATGAGCCTTTCACAGACCGTAAGACCTGATGGAAAGATAACAGTGCCAGCCCTCGGTGAGGTGGTAGCATCAGGACTTACACCGCTTGAGCTTCAGAAAAAACTCACAAAGGCACTTAAAAAGCTTATCAAGAATCCCGTTGTCACCGTTATAGTGGAAAAGATCACAAACAACAGGGTCTATGTCTTCGGTGGTGGTATCAAATCCGGCATCTACAACATTGACAGAAAAACCACCCTGCTTCAGCTTCTCTGCCAGATTGGTGACCTTACCAATGCTGACCTTCACAACTCCTATGTGGAGCGTAATGGGAAAAAGATAAAAAAGGACTTTTACAATCTCTTCGTAAAGGGCGATACCTCGGAAGATATAAACATCCTGCCCGACGATGTGATATTCATCCCTGCACTTACTGAAAAGAATGTGTATGTGGTCGGAGCAGTAAACACGCCCAAGTTCATCCTTTATCGGGACGGCCTTACCGTGCTTGAGGCAATACTCGATGCAGGAGGCTTTAACAAGTTTGCAAAGCAAAACGATGTGATTATATACAGAAAAGACAGGGGCAAAGAGACCACCATTAAGGTAAAGCTCAAGGACCTGATGAAGGAAGGTGACCTCACGCAGAACATAAAACTTAAACCAGGTGATTACATAGTCGTAAAGGAAGGACTCTTTTAAGGGAGTGACAAGATGGAGAACAAACAGGAACTGGACATAAAAAGATACCTGAGATTAATCGAAAAGAGGCGTTACCTTTTTGTCTTCACTGCAATGGTTATCACTGCCGTTATTGTTATATTTAGCTACCTGATGCCCAAAAAATACGAGGCAAAGAGCACCATACTGGTTGAGAGAAATGTGATAAACGACCTCATAAAGGGCATAGCCGTCACACCGTCACTTGAAGAGCGTATAAGGGTCATGTCTTATGCAATGAAAAACAGACCCCTGCTCATAAAGGTGATAAAAAAAGTCGATTTTGATGTTGACACAAACGACAGGTTGCAGATGGAAAAACTCATTGAACACCTGCAGGAAAAAACAAACATCAGGGCAAGGAAGAAAAACATGTTTGAGATATCCTACAGGAGCAAAAACCCAAAACTTGCAATGGATTATGTAAACACCCTGGTTCAGACCTATATCGAAGAAAACCTCTCTGCAAAGAGAAACGAGGCCTATGGGGCAAATCGTTTCTTACAGGAGCAGATTAAGTACTTTAAAGAAAAGATAGACAATGCTGAAAAAAAGATAATAGAGTTTAGAAGAAACAAGGGTATCATCATCTCCATGGACGAAAAGTCTGTGGTGGGAGAGATTAAAAACCTGAACGACAAGGTCGAGCAGCTTAAAATAAAAAAACAGGAGCTTCTTGCAAAAAAACAGATGATAGAAAAACAGCTAAAGGAGGAAAAACCCTACACAGTTGCTATACTTGGAAACACCTCAACGCCACAAAACCCGGTTCAGGCAAGGCTTATGGCGCTAAAGCAGAGGCTTAGCGAGCTCCTCCTTAAATACACTGAAAACTACCCCGAAGTAATCAGGGTAAAGGCAGAGATAGAGGCACTAAAGGAGCAGCTTAAAAACAGCCCACCTGATACCAGTGAAAACAGCAGCCCGGGCACACAGCAAAGCACAACAGAGATGTCCACTCTTAACCCACTTTATCAGCAGTTAAGAGAAGAGCTTTCAAAGACCCAGTACGAGATAGCCTCACTAAATACCCAGATAAGGCATTACACCAAAAAGATAGAGGAAAAGAAAAACTATCTCCGCAACATACCTGTTGAAAGAAAGAAACTTGCAGACCTCGAAAGAGAGCGCGACACCTACAAGGAAATCTATCAGAAGCTTGTCTTCAGGCTCGGACAGTCAGAGGTATCCAAGCAGATGGAGGTTCAGGACAAGGCAGAGACCTTCAGGATTATCGAGCCTGCCGTGCTGCCAGTAAAACCCGTAAGTCCTAACAGAAAGCTGATGATCCTCTTTGGCATATTTGCAGGTCTTGGTGGAGCCCTTGGTCTGCTTATTCTGATAGATTACTTTGACACCTCAGTTCGCACCCTTGATGCCCTTAAGGCATTTGGTCTTCCCGTGCTTGCTGTTATTCCCACCATAGAAAACCCCATTGAAACCATGAAAAAAAGAAGAAAAGACATAATGGTCTTTTCTCTGTACGGGGTTTTCCTCCTTCTGGTTCTTACGGCTTTTACCATTGAGCTTCTTGACCTGAACTACATAGACAGGTTTATCTCAAACCTTCACATACCCGAACATCTTATGTCTTTAAAGGAAAAGCTTTCTTTTCTTTTAAAATCATAGCAATACAAGGAGTATCCTATGAGCAGACTTGAAGAGGCACTGGAAAAGGCAATGGCAAAAAGACAGAGCATTCACGCCCCCACTGATACAAAGGGCGATACAGATAAAGTCCGCCCGATTATTGCACGAAAAAAGGAACTCTTCAAAGGGAAATCATCTGTATCGGGCAAGAACGTGCGTCACATAAACATCACCAACCCCTATCTTGTCACAGCAACCGACCCTGACTCGCCTGTTTCAGAGGAATACAGAAAACTTAAGTCCATGGTTGTTAAACTCACCAAGATGGACGACTTTAACAACACCATCTTAATAACCAGCGCCCTTGGAGGAGAGGGAAAAAGCCTTACGGCTCTGAACCTTGCTATAACCCTTGCTCACGAATACGACCACACGGTCTTGCTGGTAGATGTGGACTTCAGACAGCCCTCCGTGCATAAGTATCTAAATATAGATGTAGAAGCTGGTCTTGGTGACTGCCTGCTTGAAGGCATAGACCTCTCTGAGGCAATCATTAAAACCGACATTGGGAAACTGAGCATCCTTCCTGCCGGAAAACACATCACAAACCCTGTGGAGATTCTGCTTTCTGAACGGATGAAAGAGATAGTAACTGAACTTAAGGAACGCTACACCGACAGATACATCATATTTGATGCACCACCGGTACTGCCCTTTGCCGAGACCCATCACCTGGCTTCACTGGTGGATGGTGTGATATTTGTCATAAAAGAAGGCCATGCTCCAGTTAAAAGCATTAACGAATCCATAAACATGCTAAAGGATTCAAAAATACTCGGAATAGTGTATAATAATGCCTATGTGGACCGTTTCGACGGCCGCTATTACTATTATTACAAAAACTCCTATGGTGAGAGGGAATAGGGTTTTGAGTTTTGAGTTATGAGTTTTGAGTGTTTAGTGTTGAGAAAAAATAAATGGGGGAGAATATGAAAAGAAAGGTCTTTGTTTTTTGTCTTTTAATTTCTTTGATTTTTTCAATTATTTTAACAGAAGCAGTATTTGCAGACTTTACCTTAACGCCTTCTATACTTCTTAAGGAAGAGTACAACGACAACATCTACTTAACCCCTGACCACGAAGAGGACGACCTCATAACCACAGTTGCCCCATCTGTAAGCCTCGATTATCAGGCAAATCTCCTTACGCTCAATCTAAACTATACACTCTTTTCAAAGTTTTACATCCACAACTCAAAGGAAAACGACTTTTACCATTCTGCCACCTTAGACTCCACAGTAAACCTCTACAGAGACACCCTTTTTATTCACATAACCGACCACTTCAAGCGTGAGCCTATAGACGAAAAACGGCAGACCGGCCTTGACAACATACTGGTAAACATGACCGATTCAAACACCTTTACATTCAACCCCTATGTCGTGTATCCCCTTACCTCTACACTTCAGGCAAGGGCAGATTACATATACGAAAACATCTGGTACGAGCATCACAGCGGCGATGACACAAAGAATCATACCTTTTCACTGTCTCTTAGCAAGGAGTTCTCAGAAACCCTGAAGGGCACCATTTCCTATTCATACCTTATCCACAAACCCCGTTTTACCGAGGAATACGACCGTCAGGACCTGAGGGCAGACATAGAGTATGAAGTTGGCCCGGCGTTAACCCTCAGAGGTGGCCTTGGGCACAGCTGGTATAACTACGACAGTTCTGATATCGACGACGAAGACTACAACTTCTGGAATGCTGGCTTAACCTACAGGTTGACCGAGGCAGTCACTGCTGATGCCTCTTACAGCCTTGAACATGTTGAATCAGTCACCTCTGGAACCTACAAAAACAAAAAATACGAGGCTACCCTGAGCTATGATAAAAACATCACAGCAAAACTCCGCGCCTTCAATACCAAGGCTGAATACCTTGAGTCAAACCGTGAAGACAAATCTACTGGAGTGGCTCTTGACCTGTCAATGCCCTTAACTGAAAAGCTCACCACCAGCCTGACAGGCACATATACTGAGTATAAATTCAAACCCGAAGATGTTAAAGACAAAAGATACGGCCTCAGAGCCTCTGTTGACTACGAGCTAAGGATAGCCACACTCACCGTGGGTTATACCTACAATAAAAACAACTCAACCGACGATTCCAAGGAGTACACCAACAATATAATCTGGGCTGAGACCCGTATAAGCTTTTGAGAAAGAGGGGGCAAAATGTATGAAGAGTATTTTGGATTAAACACAAAGCCCTTTGAGCTCGTTCCAAACCCTGATTTTCTGTACCTGAGCAAGGCACACAAAAAGGCGCTCATATACCTTGACTACGGTATACAGGAGGCAGTGGGGTTTATCCTTGTCACCGGTGAGGTAGGGGCAGGAAAGACCACCATTATCCGTAACATTCTGAAAAAACTAAAGGGCAAATACACCGTTGCAAAGGTCTTTAACACAAAGGTCTCTTCTGAGCAGCTCTTTTCAATGATTAACGACGACTTTGGCCTCGAAACCAGTGGCAAAGACAAGGTAACCCTCATCAAAGAGCTTAACGAATTCCTGATAGACCAGTACGCAAACAACCATCAAACCATCCTCATCATTGACGAGGCACAAAACCTGTCCGATGAACTGCTTGAAGAGATAAGGATGCTTTCAAATCTTGAAACCGACACGCAGAAGCTCCTCCAGATAATACTGGTAGGCCAGCCCGAGCTGCGGAAGACCCTTGCAAAACCCGAACTCCGCCAGCTAAGACAGCGTATAAGCATCAGCTGTCACATTCAGCCCCTCAGCAAGGAGGAAACAGCAGAGTATATCTTACACAGGCTCGAGGTTGCAGGAAACCGTGAAGCAGTGAGTTTTGAAGACGGAGTCTTTGAGTTCATCTACAGCTACAGCCGTGGCATCCCGAGGCTTATAAACATTATATGCGACTTTCTATTACTTTCTGCCTTTGTGGAAGAGACCACCTCCATCTCAAAGAAGATGACTGCAGAGGTGATAGGGGAGCTCGACCTTGAAAACCAGTACTGGAAAGACCGTCCTGCTCAGTCCAGTGAAAGTGGCATTTATTCTCACTCCGAGCTTCAGAGCCTGGAAGAAAGGGTATCTCAGCTGGAAAACCAGCTCAAGAGTCTTTCCTTTACCGAAAACGACCGCATAGAAATCCTTGAGCGTATCTCTGGTATTGAGAAGGTCCTTAACCGCCTCCTTCTTAACTCAAAAAATGATGTTCCCGAGCTTAATAAGAAGGTCTTTCAGATACAGGTTGAGCTTAAAACACTCCAGAAGGCATTTTCTGAGCTTAAGGCAAAGTTAAACGACCGGGCCTTTGCATCAGCTTCAAAAAACTCTATCTGGGGAATAATAAAACGGTGACATGGAGGCACGCTGGTTTGCCCTGTATACAAAATCCCGTCACGAGGCAGTAACCTACAATGAACTGCTTCGGAAGGGCATTGAGGCATACCTGCCGATGGTCAAAAAACTAAGACAGTGGAAGGACCGCAAAAAGTATGTGGACTTTCCGCTTTTTCCTGGATACCTGTTCGTAAAAATCCCCCCCTACCCTGACAAACTGCTTCAGGTTTTAAAAACAAAAGGCGCCGTTACCTTTGTA
>WFMM01000112.1 GCA_015484595.1 Nitrospirota bacterium
ACTTTGAAAACATAATAGACCGTCTCAACCAGCTCAATTTCGACGAATGTAAGGCTGCCAGAGCTGTGGTTGCAAAAATCATGAAACCTGCCATGGGAGATAAGTTACCGGGTGAATACCAGAATGCAGTTGGAGACTTTCTGCAGAGCTCCGGCGTAAAAGGTTTCTGGAACGAGGTTACAAAGGAGGAGCGTAGCAACAACATGAACCCTCCGAGTGCAGACTACACAGACATGACGAAAGACTGTCCGCAGGACATAAAAGACATCTTCGCCACTACAGGAAGCGTGCTTGAAAACATAAGAGCCAAACTCGGAATGAACACGAGCTACGTAAACCTGATAAGAGGTCTTTTTGGAGACATAAACATCTCCAAAGACAGCAACAACCTTCTCGTGGCGGCATACGTTCCGCCGTGCAAACAAAACAGCGGAAAAACGCTTGATGCCATTGATACCGGAGATGTCTACCAGATGGATACCTCGTGGAACTGCTCCAAGATAACCGACACCAACGCAAACCTGAGAATCTGGGCTAAAAACATGATGGACGACATAGTCAGCAAGATGAAAAACGAGCAGGCTCTGACCACCGATCAGGTAAACTTCCTTCAGGCAAGCCCACTCTCCACAGGTCTCGTGCTCAAGTATGCGATCACCACCTCTCAGGAAGACGTTGTAACGGCGGAGATGGCTGACGTTACGGGAGTCGCTTACGCTTATAACCTTCTCATGGACTTCTACGACAGGGTCATGTATATATACAACAAGCTCAAGGAGTTCAGGTCAAAGATGGGCAATCAGGAAACCACCGGTGCAAACGACGGCTCAGGCAGTGCCACCTATCAGTGCAAGGTGAGCTTTACCGGTGCACCCGATGCTATCGAGATATTTGGAAAGGGCGTCATAAGGAGCATGGATGCCCTGAGAAAAGACTACGTCAACAAGCTGAAGGAAATATCAACCATATACCAGTACGTGGCCACAATGCAAAGGTTTGATTCCTTTGCGGGCAAGGAGATTTCCTATACCTTTGGAACATCGGTGGCAAACAGGGTTGCCTCCGGGTTAATGTGAGAACGGAGGTTTCATCTTGAAAAAGCACCGTTTAACAGCTATATTAACGACAGTTATAATCCTGATGACGGGCTCACCTGCCCTTGCAAGGGATGCATATGAGTTTACCACTTACGGTAACTTTGATACCGTATACAATGCCTTTCACTCCCTTCAGCTTATCCTGAGCGATACGAAGTGGAATATGCTTATAGGTCTTGTCATGACCATGGGTATCTTCTGGGGCCTGTACACCATAATAATCCACAGAAAGATGACAAATCCAATGAGGGGATTTCTGTTTCCAATACTTCTTCCGACGTTTCTGGGGTTTGCCATATTCGTTGGACTTTTCTCAGGGGTTAATATTGGCAATTTTGCTAAAGCTCCCACTCTTGACATGGTAATCTACGACAGAAACCTGAACAAGTTTCAGACGGTTACTCTTCCGGCCGGCTACGTTTTCATTGCAAGTGCTCTTAACGAAATCGAGGAGCTTTTCGTCAATATCATTGACACTTCAAGACCTGTTGGTGCTCCCTCCATACACGATGAGTCAGGCTGGGTGGGGTTTGACCTGCTTTACAGGGTCGGTCTTCCCGCAAAGATAAACTCATACGTGTATCAGTCGTTAAAGAAGTATTACAATGACTGCGTGCTTTTTGAGCTGAGAAGACCCGGAACAACTCTATCCGTAAGTGAGATAGAGTCTGAAACCACCGACTTCATGACCACCTTTGCAAAGGCCAAAAACCCCGCAATATACACGGTCTACTACGACCAGAACCACAAAACCGGCATACCCGTCACCTGCACACAGGCGTGGGACGGAGGCTCGGTTGGCTCTGATACAATCAACGGACTGAGTAAGGACCTGCAAACTGCCAATATGACCTCAATAGTTAAAACAATCTGTATGGGTGCGGGTATAGACGTAAACGATTCAGTGCAGCTCGGCAGATGCAAACAGATAATATCGGACTACTGTTCTTATCTTTATGGAACCACATCTGGTTCAGGGTCAGGGTCTGGTTCTGGCTCAGGCTCAGGGTCTGGATCAGGCTCTGGAAGCGGTAGTGGCAGCGGAAGCGGCAGCTCCACTTCCCTTTGCAGCACGCCGGAAGCCCTTATAAGGCAGGTAAACCTTGCCTGGACTTTCAGAGACATGCTTGTGGAAAACGGCAACACCGCATACTGGGCCACAGTGCAGAGCAGAGGGCTGATGACAGGTATTGGGTCATTTATGAACCTGCATCGTTTCATGCCCCAGATAAAGGGCTGGCTGACGGCCATTGTGATTGCAATCGTGTCAATTCTCGTGGCCTTTCTTCCAACGCCTCTTTTTGGTCGGGCTCTGGCAGGCATACTCTCGCTCTTTCTCTGGCTTACGATATGGAACATTTCCGATGCCTTTATAGACAGAATATCTCTTACCGAGGCGTACAAAACCTTTGAGACGATCCGCAGGAATAACTTTGGTCTGGCCTCGATGCTGTTTCTTAAAAACCAGGCCATGAATGCACTTATAATGCTCGGAACCTTCAGGGGAATGAGCTTTATCATGGCCTCTGTTATAAGCGGCATATTGATCAAGTTTGGCGGGGTAGGAGCTATTGCAGGCATAGGGACGGCAATGGTGAACAGGGCACAGTCTGAAGGAGCAGCAGCGGCCACTTCAACCCAACTTCCGGCCGAAGCATCATCGCAGATACGGGCAAATGAGGCGGTGATGCCAACACAGACATGGTCAAACATATACAAATATGATGTTAGAACTGCCGAGAAAGTTCTGAGTGAAGGAGCCGGGATTACGGGTACGGCAAGAACAATAAATGCTGAAGGGGGACCCGGAGCGGTTCTGGGTGGTCTGTCACAGAGTAAGTTCATAAATGACATGCAGCGTATGTACGGAGCAAAAAATCTTACTTTAGAGCAGGCAAGGATTATCGGTAAATACATGGGTGCTATAAGGCCACTCGGTCAGGCTGTCTCGACAAAACAGTTCATGGACGAGTTTGAGGCGAGATACAGGGCTCTGCACCCGAATGCGTCGTCTGAAGAAATCAAAGAGAAGGGAGCAAAGTTCTTAAGCTACTTTCACTATCCCAACAGAGCTCTGTCTGTCTTGAGAGGGTTTGGTCCTGAAGACAAAAACCTTGACAGGTTCATAGATGCCGGTGCTGTACAGGAGCAAAGAAGGGTCGCTGAAGCTGAAGCCTTCAAGTCAGTGGCTGATGAATATGCAGGCGGTGACGTCGAAAAATTGCAGAGTCTCTTTTCTAAAGGAGACCTGATTGAAAGGGCAAATGCGATAGAGACCTACGCAAAGCTAAGAGGTATAGATTACGAGCGGGCAGCTATTGAAATGCGTGCTCAGATGGGAAGGTATGCTGCTGATGTAGCCAAAGGCCATGTTGATTACATGAAAACGGTTGGAGACCGTACAGTTGCGTTTACAGAGACGAATAAGGGGCTTAATGAAGCGGCCAAGTTCCTCATGCTGTATCAAATAGCCAGAAGCGTCGGGTTTGCAGGGTCCATGAAAGATTTTAAAGGTATGCTGGAAGCTCACAAGAAACACCACGGAGAAGAGACCTATCACGGCCTTACACAGGCGGAAGCTGACCGTATAAACAGAATGTGGAAGGAAACACACCCCGACGATCCCAGAACCGAAATAGCGAAGGCCGGAGACAGCGTGACCATAACCGTGGGGGAAGATGGAAAAGCAATCATGAGGGTTGTGGCCAAAGGAGGGTCATCGAGGCAGGAGATTAATCTTGATGAGTACATAAACAGGGGAACGAGAGACGAAGTTTTATCGAGAGAGCAGCTTCTTGAACTGGCTAACAGGTCTACTCCGGGGTACAGAAAGCAAATCCTTCAGGCTGTTAAAGCTATTGATACTGCTACAGGGAGTCATAACTGGTCAGCCTCTGTGCTTCTTGCAAGAAGCCTTGACCCAAAGGGAGGCTATGGAAGGCTGGTTATAGCTCACGAGGCTTTGAAGTCTGCGATTGATTTTACAACTACACAGAAAGGGTATGAGAATATCAGGAAGGAGATGGATATTGTGAGGACGGGGGTGGATAAACAGCACGTCATGATAGATAACCCACTTGCAACTGACGCTGCAACAATGTACAGGAAAACCATTGACGGAGACAGGATACTCACAAGTACCCTATTGTCAGGTTCTATAGCTGAACAAGATACAAAAGCTAAAATTTATGCGGATCAAATGAGTAAAATGCTATTTTTGAAAAGGCATGGGTATGATACTGATGAAGTTAGAGGTGGTATTGGAGGAATGCTTAAGAAATTCTTTTTGAATGCTGATGCCGTAAGAACTACCCAATACCAAGAAGAAATAGACAAAATTAAACAAGGCTTTCTTGCCAAGGTCAAGGATTATCAATCAGCAGTAAGAGATGGAATTTTTACAAAAGACAGAGCAGCAGATGAACTATCAACAGATCTTTTTGTGCTGACAAAACAGTATGAAGTAGGGGAGACGAATGTTGATAAAAAATATGGTACAGAGAGAGTAAAAGATGGCATAAAAAATACAACCAATAAAGTACTCGATAAAGTCAAAGACACCGTAGAAGGGGTAATTGATTCAGGTAAACCCTATCCCCTTGCAAGTGAAGAAGAAAAGGAAAGAAGGGTTAAGAGGTTACAAAAATCTATTGAGGAGTTAAAAGGAGATTAATTAGTCTTCTTCATAATCACGATGATGCCAAACATTGTTTGGATATATTCGAAATGCTGGATCAAAATCTCTTTCTATATTATATTCCCGCCAGTAGTCTTCATCAGGGCTTATCTTGTTAATTTCATTTTCCATCTCTTTCCAGCCCCAGGCATAAAAGGCCAGAGCCGAGATGACAAGACCGAAAAATACAGTAAACCATATATGGCCAGTGAATAGAAAAGTAAGACAGATGCCTACTATGGCAAGCATAGTAAGTGGATGAGAGAGTATAGTTCTGAGTTTTGTTTTCATAATACCACTCCAGTAAAATCAAGATTTAAGCCGATCTGATAAACATACTTCTGTTTCAACTTGATAGTTTTTTAGCACAGACACCTGTTTCGTAATTGATGATCCATAAAAAACCGATACAATTAATTTACAGGGATATTTGATTTTCTGACATTCCTGGTAAAGTTTATTACGATTTGATTCATCTATCTCATACAACTCAACCCTGTTAGAATCAATATTTTTGAAAATGTTTTTAGCAATAGATAAGATGTTCTGCTCTTTAAGAACATTTACAGCAATCATCAATAAGGCATCCTCAAGCATATGCTCCAAGGTTGGAATCCAGACCACCTTTCCTTTATCCATGGGAGTCTGATCAAAAACATTTTGACCTACCAAAATCCAGGCTGGTCTGCTATTTTCTGATAGAAATAGATAATGTGAAGGAATAATTCCGTCATGATAAGTATGAGCATCACCGATTAAAATTTGAGCTGTCAATGTGCCCATAATTTACCCTCCTTACAACTTTTTTATGGGTAAAACTATGCCCACTACATCTACTATCATTCTACAACGCACTATACTATATAAGCAACCTGTTGGAATGGTAAGGTGTAAAATATCTTATACAGAAGGGGAAATTGGTGTAAGTTGTTGTGAACGGGTTAGTGCATGGGACACTACGCTCTCAAGACAGCACAGTTCCTGAATGCCTGGAAAGCGTTTGCAACGAAGGATCAGGAATTCGGTGCCACAAAGCCCGGTGAAATGATAAAGAAGGCTAAAGATGCCGTCGTGGATGCTGGAAAAGAAGTCCTCGACTCCGGAGTTCCTTATCCTTTAGCTTCAGAACAGGAGCAGGAAAGAAGAAGAGAGGTTTTAGAGGAACAGATGAAAGAGTATAAGGGAGATTAGGGCCCCTTAAAAGTATTTCCAGATAGGGTTGCCTTCATTTTGATTTTTGATATATACTTCCCCAATTATATAATTGGTAATTGGGGAAGTATATGAATGCAGATTTTTATCAAAGGCTTTATTATGGGTTAGGTGTAGAATATTTTGTTATAGCCCAACTGTTTTCAATGGGTTATGAGGCATTTAAGATTCCTGCTGACTTTGGGTTTGACATAATGGTATATAATCAGCGAGAAAGGTCGTTTCAAAATAATACAAATAATAACATGCAGCCAAGACAAAAACCAAAGGTTATTCAAGTTAAATCAAAACTTATACTTCCTGATGATTATTGTGAAAAAGATACACCAGCTGGAAAAAGAAAGAGCGTAATAAAGGACTTTTATCTTAATATATCAGAGAAAGAAAAACTTCTAAATGAGAAAAATTCTTATCTTATCTGCTGCTTCAAGGAAAAAAATGATATAGGATTTGAAATTAAAGGGTATTTTTGGCTTTCAAATAAGCACCTGAAAAAATTGGATGAAGCTGGTTATATTAGAAATCTTGAAAATGATACAAACAAAGTATTTATTAGAGCAAAATTTATAACCCAAGCATTCTTAGATGAAAGATACAAAGAACTTCTTCCTAAAATTAAAAACTCTAATTTAGATGAAGATACTAAAAATACTCTTAAATGGCTAATAGAAAGAACTGTAAACTCAATAAATACAAATTCTAGCATTTATATTACGTTAGCGAGAGAGGATAGAACGCCTGATGAATTTCGTACAAACCCATTTGATGTATGGTCAGACCCATTGCCAGACAAACTATATTCACTTAAAAATTTAGATATGGAAATTCAATTAACACTTAGATAGTTTTTATAATCTTTCTCCTAATCTTTCGCTAGGCGTTCTAGTATACCCCAAAAACTCATCCTCAATCCCTCCGAGAGAAGCCTCATTAGTGAAATAGGAGGCTGCCTCCTCCATTCTCTCCCTTTCTTCCTCCGTATACAGATACTTCTCTCTTTCATACTTCTTATTGAAGTATCTTATGAGGAAGAACATGGGAATACCGACTGCTAATAATGTGAGAATTACGTAGTACATATACTCACCTCCTATGACACATAAGCCAGAGGCCCCTCTGAGTAAAACTATACATACTACATCTACTATCATTCTACTACGGGCTATACTATATAAGCAACCTGTTGGAAATGATATGGTGTTAAATATCTTTTACAAAAGGGAATTTTGGTGTATATTGTTGTATACAGGTTAGTGCAGGGGGGAACGGGTAATGAAGATTAATCTGGAAGGAAACACACCCCGACGACCCCAGAACCGAAATAGCGAAGGCCGGAGACAGTGTGACCATAACCGTGGGGGAAGACGGAAAAGCAATCATGAGGGTTGTGGCCAAAGGAGGGTCATCGAGGCAGGAGATTAATCTTGATGAGTACATAAGCAAAGGGAAAGTAGATAAGGTTATGACGAGAGACCAGCTAATTGACTTTGCTAAAAGGCTTACTCCCACATACAGAAAACAGGTTCTCCAGGCTGTTGAAGCCATTGATACAGCCGAGGGCAATCATAACTGGGCGGCCTCTGTGCATCTTGCAAGAGTCCTTGACCCGAATGGAGGCTATGGAATGATAGAAATTAAAACCGAGAAATTAACGGAAGCGATTGATTTTACATCTATAAACCAGGGGTATGAGAGGATCAGGAAGGCGTTGACCACAGTTGCAAGAGGACAGGAAGTAATAAACAAGGATGTGAATAAGACAATAATTGACCACGGAACTGAGATAGGAGGATCAGCCCTTCAGATGGGTCTCAGAGCTGACCCTGCTCTATACAGGAAGGTTGTGGATGCCTACGATAAAAACGATTTTGCAAGAGTGGATGCCGAGATTGCAGAGACAGCGTCAAAACTCATGGCGGGTCTGAGACCTTACGTTGAGCAGGCGGGCACAAATGCTCACAGGGCTTTAGGATATGCTTATGCTTCA
>WFMM01000113.1 GCA_015484595.1 Nitrospirota bacterium
CAGCAGGGCCTGCGCCGATGATAACAAGGTCTTTCTTGATGACCCCCTTCTTAGGCACAGGGGCACTGACCTCCACTGGTGCTCCTGTAAAGAGGGTATCCACAAAGACCTCCTCAGGCTGAACCCCCACAGAGGTGATATTTCCATTAACCACTGTCTGAGGAACGGAGCTTACCGAGTATTGCTCAGCAAGGGTTTTGTTTTCAAAGATCTCCACTATCTTTGCGCTTATATACTCAGGATTTTCAACTGAAGCTGAAATAGCATAAAGTGCCTGCTGTGGACAGTATGGACATGTGGGGCTTACAAACACAAGAAGTTCCCTCTTTTCTTTAAGCCCCTTGATACGGGAAACCGACTCTGGTGAAAGAAGCCCCCTTCCCTCAGAGGCAATAAGGATTGCACCTATCAGCGTCCTTCCCTCTTCACCAAGGGGTGCTCCGAGCATGACAATGTTGTACCGTCTGGGCTCTATCAAAAGGGCTGGAGATGAGGTGATACCCCTTTTTCTTGCAAGCTCTGAATTAAGTGAGTGCTTTTTTACCTTTATCTTGTCGGTCAGGGCTGATAGCTCTTTAAAGAGTTCAATGGTGTAGCTATTGTATTCATCGTTAATACCCTTTTTGGTAAAAAGAACTATCTCTACGGGCTCTTTAAGGGATTGAAACTCCTTTTTAAGTACCTCCTTAAGGTCATCTGAAATTAGTGTTTTCATATAATACTCTCCTTTTTATATGTCTTAACAACTTATGTAATGAGATAATATTTCTTTAGATATCAGAGATACCCACCGTTTCTGCCACAGGTTTCTTTATGTATAAATATATCATCTTTTTTCTTAAAAATAAAGGTCAGATGTTAATGGCAGTTCACTATATTTGCAGGGCTAAGTTGGTGGTTAAAAGCAGTTATATAATCATTACTCTTTCATTTAGTGGTCTTACTAATGCATTTAAGGACTAATATGACGAATATAATGAAATAAAAATCACCTTACTTATCAAACCAAAAAGATACCCTGCGGTCCTGCCGCAGGGTATCTTCACTTTCCACCCAACAAAAGTAGGGAAATATCTTTTGGTAGGTTCCTGATATGTATTGCAGTACATATCAAAGAACCTCGTGGCCTTCTGGCCGTCTATCCATCATCAGATATGACTCAGGTGGTTAATCGGCAGAGCAAAGATTATCCTGCCTTAAAGAATATGGATATAACAAACTCAACTGCTGCCAAAAAGAGCAGAATCTTGTAAGCCTTTGTTGGTCCTTTAAACATGGCTGCAATCATACTGATTAAAGGGGTAATCATGAGAAGAAGCACACCCAGCATGCTCAGGGTGTCAGTGTAAAAGAGGTTGTTGAATATCCATCCGTAACCGTGCACATGAAACCCCTTTGTATGCTGCCAGAACTCTGCAGCCGAGCCACCCCAGTACTTGCTCACATCAGCAAGTGGGATGTACTGTCTTATGCCGACAAAGTAAAGTATGGCAGGCACAATCATCATAATTATGCCTATGATTGTAAACACTATCATGGACTTGCCAAAGACAAGCCCCATATCATCAACCTTTACTTCCTGTTCTTTTTCCACCATGATTAACCTCCTGGAATGATGTGAGGTATAACACCAAGGCCCTGAAGACCCTTTATAACATTAAGGGCACCAGCAAGAAAGAGTATCCCAAGGACGAGCCATCTGACGAATACAGGCTTGATGATCTCTGCCACCTTTGCACCTATCCTTGCACCGATAGTTATACCAAGAACTGAAGGTATAACGATGGAGGGAAGTATCGCTCCCTTTGTAAGGTAAATGCCTATGGCTGGAGCATTAGCCGTGATAATGAGCATGCTGGTTGCAGTTGCCACCTTGATGGGAGCACCCATGAGCATGTTAAGCACTGGCACATTTGCCCATCCTGCACCGAGACCGAACATGCCTGCGATAAAACCGATAATTGCAAACACCACGGCGGATTTTTTCATGTTTTTGATATTGAAGTTCACCACCCTGCCAAGGGTTGGCTCATACCATGCACCCCTCAGTCCCAGGGACTTAGCCCATGAGTCCATCTCCTCTTCCTTTACATCAGGAAACTCCAGCTTCTTTGAAAGCATCATCACTGCAAACACAAGAAGAATGATGGCACCGAGCATCAACTCGATGTAATACTTACCACCTGGAAAGGCACTTGTAACCTTAAGACCAACAAAACCACCTACCACTGAGGTAATCACCATAATTGGAGCAAGAACTGCAAAGAGCCTTATGTTGGCAAGACCCTTCTTCGTTAGATAGGGCACCGAGGAAAGCGCTGAGGTAACCGCCATCACAAGACCAGCTCCCCTGATGAAGTCAACATGAAAGGGAAATATAAGAGTGGAAAGTGGAACAAAGAGAACACCGCCACCAACGCCTGACACCGGTGAGATAATACCGATAATCAGGGTAAACAGAAAAAGGACAATTGACCAGAACATCTCTCTATCATCTCCTTCTCTTTAAGATTTTTTAAGAGGCTTAACCCCCAAATAAGCGAGTGTTAAATTTTGAGTGTTAAGTTATGAGTCAAAGATAGAACTCCATTCTTAAATTCAACACTCAACACTAAAAACTCAAAACCCTTACATTATATCTTCAACACATAATATCTGAGCCAGACATATATCATTGAGATCACTACTGTCAATATCATTATAGGCATACCATAGAGCATAAACTTTGCAAAGGATATCTTTCTGCCAGCCCTTTCAGCCATACCCACCACTATGACATTGGCAGAGGCACCTATTGCTGTTCCATTTCCACCAAGGCAGGCACCAAGTGCAAGTGACCACCAAAGAGGCATCAAAGCAGGGTTATGAAGAAGCTGAATGCCGTGCAGATTGGGCCATATCTCCTTTGCCATGTCTATTATCAGAGGGTTCATCGTGGCAACATAGGGGATGTTGTCAACGAAGGCAGATGCAAAGGCAGAAAACCACATAACCAGCATACTGGTAGAAAACATGTTACCGTGGGTAATCTCAAGCACCTTCTGTGACATCCACTTAATAAGACCAACCTTTACCACTCCACCAATGATTATGAACAGCCCCATAAAGAAGAATATGGTAGGCCACTCAACCTCTGCAAGGTATTCATGGGGTTCATGGGTTCCGGAAAGAAGAAGCAAAAGCCCTGCACCAAAAAGCGCCACTGTAGCAGGTTCGTAATGAAGTTTTCCATGGAAAATAAAACCAAGTATGACCACGGCAAGCACAAAAAGGGACTTCTTCAGCATAACAGGGTCTTTAATTGCCTCTCGCTCGTTCATCTCAAGAACCCTCTTTTTAAGCTCGGGCTTTACCTTCAGTTTCTTCCCGAATATCAACTTTATTACAAAGAGGAATGCCACCATAATTATAATAATCGCCGGTGTCAGGTGAACGATAAAGTCCATGAAGTTCAGTTTTGCCTTTGATGCAATCATGATGTTTGGTGGGTCACCAATCAGGGTAGCAGTACCACCTATGTTTGATGCAAGTGCCTCGGTGATTAGAAACGGTATGGGGTCAACCTCAAGTGCGTCAGCAATCAGAAGCGTCACTGGTGCAAGAAGTAGCACAGTGGTCACATTGTCAAGAAAGGCACTGAGCACAGCCGTCACTACGGAAAAGATTGCCATTATCTTAAAGGGCTCTCCCTTTCCCCATTTTGCACTTTTTATTGCTATGTATTCAAAAAATCCAGTGGGTCGCATAAGGTTAATAATGGTCATCATGGAGATAAGAAGGAATATTACATTCCAGTCCACACCAAGCTCTTCCACATGAAAGGCCTCATGCTGCTCAAGTATCTTAAGCACCAGCATAAGGGCTGCACCAACGATGGCTACGATGGTCTTATGCACCTTTTCTGATACTATGATTGCATAGGCAAGCAAAAATATAATGGTTGCTGTCCAGAATGTTGTATTCATGACAACCTGCTGTGTGGCCTCTGCTACAGCTTCATGTGCCATATCAGTCCTCCTCTCCAAGCATTGCCTTCACCAGTGCATGGTAAAGGTCTCTTACATAGATTATTCCCACAGGTCTGCCATCTTTGCCAACCACCGGTACCCTCTGAAGATTGTTCTTCACTATCACATCTGCCACCTCCATAAGCGGTGCTTCTTCTCTAACGGTAATCACATCCCTTGTCATAACATCCTGAACCTTCATGTCCTCAACCTTCTTTGCCATTGCCTCAAGCATACCCTCCCATGTAAAGTCACTCAACTCTGACATCTTCATATACTGGGGGATAATTGCTTTAAGGACATCCTTTATTGAAAACATTCCTATTAGTTCACCCTTATCAGTTACCACCACCATACCTTTTACGCCCACCCTTGTGTCGTCTCTTCTTGCCATCTTCATCTGTTTGATGGCCTCTTTAATGGTGATGTCGGGCCTTAGCGTATCCGACATGGGCTCCATTATGTCCTTTGCCTTCACTTTCGCCTCCCGGGTTTTTTAAATTGTCAAATATCATAATATTAACTCTGCTTATCAGTCAATAAAGAGGAGATTTTTTCTTTTAATAGCCTCTTAAGGATGTGTTATACTTTGAAGTTATGGAAGAGCTTAGCACTGGAAGACTATCACCAGCTCAGTTGTTGGTTAGCGGTTTTGTAGGGGTCATCCTGCTTGGGACATCGCTTTTGATGCTACCTTACGCAACCACGAAGGGAATAAGCCTTATCGATGCCCTTTTTACATCCACCTCTGCAGTATGCGTAACTGGGCTTATAGTGAAAAACACCCCACAGGACTTTACATTGTTTGGAAAACTGGTAATCCTTGGCCTCATACAGGTGGGTGGGCTTGGATACATGTCGATGTCAACCATGCTTGCCCTTATAGCTGGAAGAAAGATAGGGCTTTTTGAACGGATGCTCATTAAGGAATCCCTTAACATAACCACCCTGGAAGGAATCGTGAGATTTATAAAAAGGATGCTCCTTTTTGTTTTTACAGCTGAATGCATAGGCACACTTATTCTCTGGTATGTGTTTTCAAAGGGACATACTGGATCGGATGCCCTTTTTCTTGGAGTATTTCACTCGATATCTGCCTTTAACAATGCAGGGTTCAGCCTCTTTCCTGACAGTCTCATCCGCTACAGAGAGGACATCATCCTTAACCTAACGATAATGCTTTTGATAATCTCTGGCGGTATAGGATTTGTCGTGGTTGATGACCTGATGGAATGGTTTAAAAACAGAAGGAGGCACCTGATGCAGCACACACAGATCGTTCTCACAGTAACGGCTCTTCTGATAATCCTCGGAGCAGTGGTTATCTACATCAACGAAAGACAGTTTCTCTTTAAGGACATGAGCCTGAGGGGCACCATACTTTCAGCCCTTTTTGCCTCTGTTACACCCCGCACGGCCGGGTTTAACACCATAGACTACTCCATGCTTCAGCCCCAGACCCTTTTTTTTACTATAATCCTGATGATTATAGGCGCATCTCCTGGCTCAACTGGTGGCGGCATAAAGACCACCACCTTTACGGTCGTGCTTCTTCACATATGGTCAACCATAAGGGGTAGAAGGGATACGGTGGTTTTTAAAAAGAGGGTGCCCGAGATGCTGGTCTCAAGGGCGCTTGTGATACTTTCGCTTGCCATAATATATGTTACGGTGGTCACCTTTGTTGTTGAGGATATTGAGCATACAGGGTTTCTGTCAACCATGTTTGAGGTGGTAAGTGCCTTTGGCACGGTGGGGCTTTCGGTTGGCAATGGTGGGGCTCTCAGTCTTGCAGCAAAGTTTTCACCCCTCTCAAAGATGATCATAATCTTTACAATGCTGATGGGAAGACTTGGGCCACTGACCCTGTTTATGGCAATAATGAAACAACAGGAAGAACACATAAGGTATCCTGAAGGGAGGTTGATGATAGGGTAGAAGTTCTGATACCATACAGTTATGTAATACATTTTCTATTACATATAAGGTAAAAGATATGAAAACTGTAAAGTCTATAAGGATTGACGAGAAACTCTGGAATGAATTAAAGAGCTATATTAAAGGTAAAGATTATACCATTAGTGGGTTGATTGAGGAGGCGGTAAAAGAGTATCTTCATGAACAAAAGAGCAAAGAAGCACTGGAAAAATTACGAAAAATGCCAAAGTTAGAGGGATTGGGGAAACGGAAAATTACCAGAAAGGATATATATGCTGGTAGGTATTGATACGAATGCCCTTGTTTATTACATTGACAAAAGTAGTCCATACCACAAAGAGGCGGTCAGGAAAATAGAATACCTCGCAGAAAACTCCCTGGGTGTAGTTACACAACAGAATATAGTTGAACTTATGGTAGTGCTCACGGGCAAACTTGGTTTAAATTACTCTCTGTCCCTGGAATATGCCAGGACATTTTCTGAGGTATTTCCAGTGCTAACCCCTCTTGAGGAAACCCTAGAAATACTTCTTCAGATAGTAAAAGAAAAAAACATAAAGGGCATAAGGCTTTTTGATTATTATTTTGCCGCTACCCTACTAACCTATGGGATCACAAGAATATACACCTACAACAGGGTTGATTTTCGTGGAATAAAAAATGTATCTTTCTGGTCAGGAGAAAAATGAAAAAACTCTTTGCAGTAATAGGGCTTGGCAGGTTTGGCTCTGCAGTTGCAGAGACCCTGGCCTCCTCTGGTGCAGAGGTTCTGGCAATTGACAGCGATGAAACCAAGGTTAAGAGTCTCTCAGATATGGTCACAGTTGCGGTTCAGTGTGAGGCCACCGACGAACGGGCCTTAAGAGAGGCAGGTGTTCAGAATGTGGATGTAGCAATAGTGAGCATTGGAGAAAACATAGAGTCCAGCATACTGGTTGTAATGATACTGAAGGAGATAGGCGTAAAACAGATAATAGCAAAGGCAGTAAACGACCTTCACGGAAAGATACTAAAGCACATTGGAGTAAGCCGAGTGGTATTCCCAGAAAGAGACATGGCGCAGCGCATTGCACAGTCATTAATAAGGCCAGCCTTTCTTGAGCAGATCGAGCTTTCACCCGAGTACAGTATCGTTGAGATGTCGGCACCCTCTTTTCTGTGGGACAAGACCATACGGGAGGCAAACCTGAGGGCAGAGTATGGGGTAAGCATTATCGCCATAAAGAGACAGTATTTCATCGAGGGTGTAAAAAAGGAAAGCTGGAACATAAACCCTGCTCCGGATGACATTATAAAGAAAGAGGATGTCCTTGTGGTACTCGGTGCTAACAGGGACATAGACAGGATAAGTTAGTCAGTCAAGACTTTAATCTCTTTAAGGTATTTCTTTGTTTTTAATAAAAATTCTTCGGCTTCTCTGAGAGCTGTTTCTGAAGTTTCCCTATCTATGTATGAAAAGACTTCATAATCACTGATTTCCCTGTCGTCTTTTAGATTGATAAGAAATTTTCCATAATTTTTCTCAAACTTTCCTGTCTTAACAAAAAGCAGACTGAATAGTGTTATAGCCCCCTTGTGAGATTCAGCCTTATGTCCTTCGGTTAAAAGCAGAGCCTGTGTTGCAAGAAAGGCAGAATAATAGGCTCTCGAAACAGCATCTTCATATTCTCCATCAAGGAATAATTTCTTTGCTACCGAAAGCTTTTTCTCTGCTTTTTGAAGATAGGCAAGCATTAACTCTCTGGTTGCCCTATCCAATCCTTACCCCCTCTTTTAATACATTTTCTATAAACGGTGTGGGAATGGAGCTGAGTCGATTAAACTCATCAACTGTAAGGATCTTTAAAGAGATAAGCCTACCTGTATCTAACAGAATATCCATCACAAACTCATACAGGCAGTCTATTACCTCACGGTCCTTTTCGTACATAACCACCAGTATGTCATAGTCAGAGTCAGGTCGCCAGTCTTTCCTCGCCCTTGAACCAAAAAGGTAACAAAAGGCAATTTTATCTTTTAACTTCTCTGCAAGTTTTCTAAATCTGACAAGTACAGGGTCATCATTAGTAGCAATAGATATTTCTTTTAATCCCATCATGCCTAAGTATATCATATCCTTAGCAACACATACACTGCTCCGAGCCCACCGTCCTGACGCCGTGCAGTTGTGTAGGCCACCACATACTTGCGAAACTCCCTCTCAAGCCAACGACATAGAGCCTTCTTAAGCACAGGACCCTTTACTGACCTGAGCCCCCTTCCGTGGATTATCTTTACACAACGGATACCTTTAAGATTTGCCTGCTTCAGAAAATCCCTTAGTGCCTCAAAGGCCTCAACTTTACTGTATCCATGAAGGTCAAGGAAGTCCTGCACAGAAAGACGACCTGCCTGTAAAAGGGTAAGATACTCCTTTTTGTAAGTGGGATTTATCCACTCCACATACTCCTGGGTCTTAGAAAGCTCAATCGGCACTCTGCCATCAACGAGCTCCCTTAACCTCTTAAGTGCTTCCCTTTCAGTGGCTGCCAATGCAGGTTTTACCGTTACTCTTGGGGATTGATAGGGGATCTCCCTGAACTCCCTTATCTCTTTTACCTTTGCCATGGCCCTTTCAAAGAGCTCTTCATCATCTTCAGAGGGAGGAAGTTTTTCTGTAAGAGGTTTTTCACTGAGACGGCTCTTCAGTGCCTTAAGGGATTCAAAGGGACGGTAACCAGAGTTGCTCATAGGGCCTCCTTCAATTTTAATTATACAAAAACGGAGATACCCTCAAGCAAGATAAATTTTCTCTATCCTGAGAAGTTTTACACACTATTAGTTCGCCTTGATTAAAAGCACAATATAAGGTATTTTTATAAATTTTTAATAAAAATACTTGACAAGAGCTTTATCAAGATATATAATAAAAACAGATTTATTTAAGGAGGGCTTTGATGGCTAC
This sequence comes from Nitrospirota bacterium, assembly GCA_015484595.1. Classification (GTDB taxonomy): domain Bacteria; phylum Nitrospirota; class Thermodesulfovibrionia; order Thermodesulfovibrionales; family JdFR-85; genus JAADIE01. The sequence continues at coordinate 8,890 of WFMM01000113.1, forward strand.
CGGGACGAAGGACTATTACGAGATACTCGGTGTTTCGAGAGATGCCTCACAGGATGAGATAAAGAAGGCATATCGCAAACTTGCGCGTAAATACCACCCAGACCTGAACCCTGGCAACAAGGAGGCAGAGAGGAAGTTCAAGGAGATAAACGAGGCCTACGATGTGCTTGGTGACCCCAAAAAGAGGGCTGAATACGACAGGCTCGGACACGCTGCATTTGAGTCAGGAGGATTTGAGGACTTTACAAAGGGGTTTGATTTTGGCGCCAGGGGTTTTGATTTTGGTGGTGGCTTTGAAGACATCTTTGGTGACTTCTTTGGCACGGGCACAAGGGTTCACGAGGCTCCTCACAGAGGGGCAGACCTGGTAACAAAGCTTACCCTGAGTCTTGAGGAGGCTTACACAGGGACAACCAAGCGGATGAACATAAGCCACGAGGTAAACTGTGGCCGATGTGGAGGGCTTGGTGCCGAAAGCCTTCAGCCCTGTAGCCGTTGTGGTGGAACTGGAAGGATAAGCTCAAGAAAGGCCTTCTTCAGCATAAGCCAGACCTGTCCTGACTGTGGTGGCAGAGGACAGAAGGCTCTTAAGTTCTGCACTGAATGTAAGGGCAGGGGCAAGATACTGAAAAACGAGACAATAAATGTGAAGATACCTGCTGGTGTGGACACAGGCTCAAGGGTAAAGCTCAGGGGAATGGGTGAGGCTGGAATGCATGGTGGCCCACCTGGCGACCTGTACATTGAGATAGAGGTTATGCCCCATCCCTTTTTCAAAAGGGACGGAAACGACCTTTATGCAGAGGTACCCGTGACATTTCCCGAGGCAGTGCTTGGTGGAAAGATAGAGGTACCCACCATCGACGGGGTTGCAAAGATGACCCTTCCACCAGGCACCCAGGGCGGACAGAAGTTCAAACTCCGTGGAAAGGGTTTTCCATCACCAAAGACAGGTGTCAGAGGCGATATGTATGTTACGGTGAAGATAATTACTCCAAAGCACTTAACGGAAAAACAGAAGAGGATGGTAAAGGAGCTTGAAAGTCTTTATAAAGAAAATCCTCGTGAAAGGCTGGTGAAACACAGATGGTAAGGGACAGAAAGAAGCCCCTTTATATGATTAGCATAGTGGCTGAGATGCTGGGGGTTCATCCCCAGACACTGAGGCTCTATGAGAGAGAGGGGCTTATCAGACCAAAAAGACAGAATAATCAGCGCCTTTACTCTGAGGAGGACATAGAGAGGCTTCACCTGATACTGGAGCTTACGAGAGGGCTTGGTGTGAACAAGGCAGGAGTTGACATCATACTGAGGATGCGCGAAAGAATGATAGCCCTTCAGCAGGAGGTAGAGAAGATGCTTTTATTGCTTGAGGAGGATGTTAGAAGGGATTTTGAAAGAAGGATAAGGAGAATTTTAAGTAAGTAATTTCAGATTTCAGATTTTAGATTTCAGATTTGAAAAATAATAACCAGGGAGGTTTAAGCCATGAGGATGGATAAACTGACGATAAAATCACAGGAGGCCCTTCAGGAGGCACAGAGGTTTGCTGAGGGAAAGGGAAATCAGGAGATTCAGCCTGAACACCTGCTTTATGCACTCCTTGATGACCCCGAGGGCATTCCTGTTCAGATAGTTCAGCGCATTGGTGCTGACCCTGAACTGATAAAAAAGGACCTTGAGGAACTGATAAACCAGTTCCCAAAGGTCATGGGTGCCACCCCAATGGGGCAGCTTTATGTGTCGCCCAGGTTGAAAAAGGTCTTTGAGGAGGCCTTCAGGCAGGCAGAGCACCTTACTGACGAGTATGTAAGTACCGAGCATCTGCTCATAGGAATTATAAAAGAAGATGGCAAGGCAGCAGAGATTCTAAGGAGATTCAATGTTACAGAGCAGAGGGTGCTCGATGAGATGCGACAGATTCGTGGTGCCCAGAGGGTTACAGACCCCAATCCAGAGGACAAGTATCAGGCACTTAAGCGGTATGCCCGAGACCTAACAGAGCTTGCCCGAAAGGGTAAGCTGGACCCTGTTATTGGCCGTGATGAGGAGATCCGTCGTGTGATGCAGGTGCTTGCAAGGCGAACAAAGAACAACCCCGTGCTGATTGGAGACCCGGGCGTTGGTAAGACAGCCATTGTGGAGGGTCTTGCACAGAGGATAGTGGAAGGAGATGTGCCCGAGCCCCTGAGGGACAAAAAACTCATTGCCCTTGACCTTGGAGCCCTTGTGGCTGGCTCAAAGTTCAGGGGTGAGTTTGAAGAAAGGCTAAAGGCAATCCTTAAAGAGATAGAGTCAGCCGAGGGAAGAATCATTCTCTTTATTGACGAGCTTCACACCCTGGTCGGTGCAGGGGCTGCAGAAGGTGCCATTGATGCCTCAAACATGCTAAAGCCTGCGCTGGCTCGAGGAGAGCTAAGATGCATTGGTGCCACCACTGTGGATGAGTACAGGAAGTACATAGAAAAGGACCCCGCCCTTGAGCGCAGGTTCCAGCCCGTGTATGTGGGAGAGCCCTCGGTGGAGGACACCATCTCCATACTTCGTGGACTTAAGGAACGTTACGAGGTTCACCACGGTGTTAAGATAAAGGACTCTGCACTGGTGGCTGCTGCGGTGCTTTCAAACCGTTACATTACAGACAGGTTTCTGCCAGACAAGGCAATAGACCTGATAGATGAGGCTGCTGCAAGGCTTCGTATGGAGATTGACAGCATGCCTGTTGAGCTTGATGAGATAGAGCGGAGGCTCCGTCAGCTTGAAATTGAAAAACAGGCCGTGATGAAGGAAGACTCAGCTGATGCAAAGGAAAAATTAGAGAAGCTACAGAAGGAGATAGCCGAGCTTGAAGAAAGGCGTAACAGCCTCCGTGCACAGTGGCTGTCTGAGAAAGAGGTGATTCAGAAGATACGCCAGATAAAGGAAGAGATAGAGCAGACCAAGATAGAGGCACAGAAGGCAGAGCGCGAGGGAGATCTCAACAGGGCAGCAGAGCTAAAGTACGGCCGCTTGCTTGAGCTACAGAGGGCACTTGAGGAGGAAAACCAGAGGCTTCAGGAGTTTCAGCACCGTCGTCGTATGCTTAAGGAAGAGGTAGACGAAGAGGACATTGCAGAGGTGGTTTCTAAGTGGACAGGAATCCCTGTTAGCAAGATGCTTGAGGGTGAGACAGAAAAGCTCCTGAAGATGGAAGAGCGCCTTAAGATGAGGGTGGTTGGTCAGGATGAGGCCATACAGGCGGTCTCCGATGCAGTAAGAAGGGCAAGGGCAGGTATTCAGGACCCTAACAGACCCATTGGCTCCTTTATATTCCTTGGCCCAACAGGCGTTGGAAAAACAGAGCTTGCAAAGGCACTGGCAGAGTTTTTGTTTGACGACGAAAGTGCCCTCGTGAGAATCGATATGTCCGAGTATCAGGAGCGTCACACGGTGGCAAGGCTGATAGGTGCACCACCTGGTTATGTGGGTTACGAAGAGGGTGGTCAACTTACAGAGGCTGTCCGAAGGAGACCATACTCCATCGTGCTCTTTGACGAGATTGAAAAGGCACATCCCGAGGTCTTCAATGTGCTACTTCAGTTGCTTGACGATGGTCGTCTTACTGATGGAAAGGGAAGAACCGTGGACTTCCGCAATACCGTAGTTATCATGACTTCAAACATCGGTTCCTCCCACATCCAGCAGATGCTTGAAGAGGCTGAAAAGAGCCGAGGCACCGAGCACTGGAGCGGAAGCAACAACAGGGAGCTTCGAGAGCGGATAATGGAAGACCTAAAGGCATTCTTCAGACCGGAGTTCCTTAACAGGGTGGACGAGGTCATCATCTTCAATCCACTGAACAGGGAGCTGCTGAAACAGATCGTTGACATACAGATAAACAGAATGAAGGAGTACCTCAGGCAGAAAAAGATTGACATCACGCTTACTGATGCTGCTAAAGAGCATCTTGCCCAGGCAGGTTACGACCCGGTCTTCGGTGCAAGACCCCTTAAACGGGTGATACAAAAGGAGGTGCTTAACGAGCTTGCAAAGCTTCTTCTTGAGGGAAGATTTCAGGAAGGCGATACCATAGAGGTTGACTATCGTGATGGCAGAATGGTATTTGAAAAGGCCCTGGTTGCTGAAGTAGTATAATTATAGGGTGTAGGGTGTAGGGGGTAGGAACATAGAGTGTTGAGTGTAGAGTGTTTAGTGTTTAATGTTCAGTGAAAGGCTTTAACTCAACACTCAACACTCATAACTCAACACTATTAAAGGGGGTGATTTTATGTCAATCGTTAAATGGTCACCAATGAAGGAGCTTGAGGAGATGAGAAGGGATATGGAGAGGCTCTTTGACGAGTTCTTCGAGCCCATGCGCAGGAGACGCTGGTGGGGAAAGCCCGTGGCCGAAGGAGTGATTGTCCCGAACATTGAGCTTATGGACAGAAAGGACGAACTAATTGCAAGGATTGAGATACCAGGGGTTGACAAGAAAGACATTGACCTTACTATCACTGAAAACACCCTTACCGTAAAGGGAGAGATAAAGAAACAGGAGGAAACAAAAGAGGAAGACTACTATGTCTCGGAGATTCGCTATGGTAGCTTTTCAAGGACCATTCCACTTCCTGTAGAGATTGACAGCGACAGGGCAAAGGCATCTTACAAAAACGGTATCCTTGAAGTGGTACTTCCAAAGAAGGAAGAGGCAAAACCTAAGGAGATAAAGGTGGAGGTGTCCTGAAGGGGACACCCCGCCTTTTGTTTCTGCTATAATAGGAAAACTTTAAAAAAGGGAGAGTTTTTGTGAGAAAGGCAAAGATTAAAAGGCAGACCAGTGAAACCGATGTAGAGGTTTCCCTGAATCTTGACGGAAAAGGCAAATCCAGCATTGACACATCCATTCCCTTTGTTGACCACATGCTTGATCTAATGTGTTATCACGGCGGCATTGACCTTAACATAAAGGCAACCGGTGACATAGAGGTTGACTATCATCATCTGATGGAAGACATAGGCATTACCCTTGGACAGGCCCTTAACAGTGCGCTTGGAGACAGGGCGGGCATCAGGAGATACGGTTTTTCAAAGGTGCCCATGGACGAGAGCCTTTCCGAGGTGGTGGTTGACATTAGCGGAAGGGCCTATCTCGTTTACAATGTTAAGAAAAAGGCCGGCCACCTTAAAGACCTGCCGGTCTCACTGTTTGAGGACTTCTTCAGGGCACTGACAAACCACTCAATGATAACCCTTCATATCAACCTGCATTACGGCAGAGATCTGCACCACATTTACGAATCCATATTCAAGGCCTTTGGAAGGGCACTGAAAGAGGCTGTCACCGTGGAGGGCAAGAGGGTTCCCTCTACAAAGGGAAAGCTATAGGGCCTTAACTATCTCTACAACTGCATCCTGACAGACTGCGGCTGCTTCCCTTATTTTCCACCTGCGGCGGTTGCGGTCTTCAACGATGTTACTTATCCCCCTTATCTGAAGTGCCGGGATCCCAAAGGAAATCGCCATCTGACCAACAGCTGCTCCCTCCATGCTTTCACAGATGGGCTTAAACCTCCTGGTTAATTCTTCTGCCCTGTCGGTACTGCCCGTTACGGTTGAGACAGTTATAAACCTTCCCTTTTCAAAAGCCATGGATGCCCTTTTAAGTGCGAATTCTGCCTTCTTAAGAAGAGGGGCTGAAAAGGCTATCCTGTTATAGACCGCCCTCTGAGGTATCAGTTCAAGCCCTATTGAACGGAGGTCTTTAAAACCCCTCTTTGTAATAGTGCCTTCCTCTGCGTATATGTCCTCTGTGCAAAGTGCAAGCTCTCCAACCCTTAAGCCTGAAGAGGAAAAGGCACCACCAACGCCAAGGTTTATGACCTTCCTGACATCATACTGAAGGATGGCCAGAACCGTTGCAGATGAGGCATTGGCCTTTCCAGGCCCACCAACAACTACGACCACCTTTTTCCCTTCAAGCACCCCGGTGTTTATAACAAAGTGCCCTCTCCGGGAAGTGTTTGTTCTTTTGAGTCTCCTTAGTATCCCGGAGCATTCCACCTCAGTGGCAGCTATAAGTGCTATTGTTTCTTTCATAGCCCGTTTAACAGACAGTTGACTATATATAGTGATTATTTTAATAATATTGAGACAAAAAATATCCCTTGCACTCAGGAGGCTACTTATGAGCGACATAAAAAAGATGTACAGGACCATTGTGGAAGACCCCTTTCCACCTGAGATAACCATTGATTTTGGAGGGCAGAAACTCATCTACAGAAAGCGCACATGGGAGATTAAAACCCCTGATAAAGACGAGGTGGTGGAGCGAGGGCTTCGTTACGGTGAAAACCCTGACCAGCCAGCAGCACTTTATGAGCTTGTAAACGGCAATCTTGTGCTTGGAGGGGTTGAGTTTATAAATCCTGGAAATGGTCTGGTAAGTTCGATAACAGAAGAGGACATGATACAGGCCGGAAAGCACCCTGGAAAGACCAACCTTACAGACATAGACAATGCCCTGAACATACTTAAGTTTCTGATGAAACGGCCTGCTGCAGCCATCATGAAGCACAACAATCCAAGCGGAGTGGCCTATGGAGATACAGTGGCCGAGGCTTACGACCGTGCCAATATGGCAGACCGTATAGCTGCCTTTGGTGGATGCCTTGTTGTCAACAGACCAATGGATAAGGCCACTGCAGAGCTGGTCAGTGAAAACTACCTTGAGGTAGTGGCAGCACCTGATTATGAAGAGGGTGTGGTGGAGATCCTTGCAAAGAGAAAGAATCTAAGAATCGTTCGTATCAAAAAGATAGATGAGCTTCAGAGATACATGGATATGCCCTTTGTTGAATTTAAGGCTCTTATCGACGGAGGACTTATCGTCCAGCAGTCGCAGATAAACAAAATAAGGACAAAGGATGACTTCATGCCTGCAAAGGCAGTGTATGAAGGCAGGGAATACACCATAAAAAGACAGCCCACTGATGAGGAGTACGAGGACATGCTCTTTGGCTGGCATGTGGAGCAGGGTGTTACCTCTAACTCTGTAATCTATGTAAAGAACGGCTGCACCGTTGGCATTGGCACGGGTGAGCAGGACAGGGTTGGCGTGGCAGAGATTGCAGTTTACAAGGCATACACTAAATACGCTGATGCCCTCTGTTTTAAACGATACGGGCTATCCTATAAAGAGTTTGAGCTTGAAGTGCAAAAGGGCAAAAGAGACAGGGCACCCCTTGATGAGATTGATGAGGAAACAAAAAAGGCAAAGGGTGGTCTTATAGGCGCTACCATGGTTTCTGATGCCTTCTTCCCCTTCCGCGATGGTGTGGATGTGGGAATTAAAGAGGGAATAAGGGCGGTTGTTCAGCCAGGTGGCTCTCTCAGGGACCACGAGGTGATCGAGGCCTGTAATGAGGCAGATGTTACGATGGTCTTTACGGGTCAGAGGCTTTTTAAGCATTAAAATGGTAATTGGTGTATTGGTATATTGGTGTATTGGTGTATTGGTGTATTGGTTTTTTTATGTTGGTAGCGTTGATTGGGGTTTGGGGTGTGTAGTTAGTGTTGAGTGTTGAGTGTTGAGTGTTGAGTTATTTTATTAATTAAACACTCAACACTATTCACTCAAAACTAAAAATTACCCCCTACACGCTAAAAATATTGGATTTGAAATATCCACGGTTGGAGGTTTAAATGCCTGATTACATTGTAGTAATGGTAACAGCACCTGACGAAGAGGTGGCTGCCACAATGGCAAGAACCCTTGTGGAGGAGCGACTTGCAGGTTGTGTAAACATCATAAAGGGCGTCAGGTCAGTTTATAGCTGGGAAGGAAAGGTCGAGGACGAACCTGAGGTTATCATGTTAATAAAGACCAAACAGAGCCTTTATAAATCCCTTGAGCGGAGGGTAATAGATGTCCACCCTTACAGTGTCCCTGAGGTTATATGTCTTGATATAAAGGATGGCTCTGAGGGTTATCTGAGCTGGTTAAAGGAAGTTACAGCAGACATTGGATAGTTAAGAGTGTTTAACCCCGTGGCAATGCCACGGGGTTTTTTCTCAAAGGATACTTTAACCTTTAAACAGCCTCAACAGCCTTTATATCCGGGATGTCCTGCTTCAGCGTGGCCTCAATTCCTCCTTTTAATGTCATAATAGACATCGGGCAGTGTCCACAGGCTCCTGTAAGCTTTACCTTGACCACATTGTCATCTGTAATCTCCACAAGCTCTACATCACCACCGTCACGCTGAAGTGCTGGCCTTATCTTATTGATAATCTCCTGAACCTTTTCTCTGTCAATCATTCTTTATACCTCCTCTTCTCAGTTATTACCAGACCACCTTAGTTCCTGTTTTAATTATAAATTAACTGTAACGAAAAAAACATGACAGAGGTCATATTTTATAACCGGGAAGGCTATCAGGGCTTACTTACTTTATCTGCTCTTAAAGGGATAAACCCGTAGGAGGCGTATATGTCCTGTGCCTCTTCAGAAAGCAGAAACTCAAGAAACCTCCTTGCATTTTCAGGATTTGGTGCCTCCTTCATAACTGCCACATAGTAGGTCACGGCATCCCTCTGGTCAAGCTCCTCTCCAGGCTCTATCACCTCAATGTCAAGCCCTTCCTTAAGGGCATGCACTGCCTCGGTGGACCACACAGGCCCAACATCCACAGTGCCCTTTTTAAGCCTAAGTGGAGTCTCCCTGTGATGGACTATGGTGAGTATTGTGGTGCCTTCAGCCCTTTTTTCCTCCATTATCCTGTGTACCAGCGCCTCTCCTCCTGCCTTTTCGTACATGTCAAGGATGTAGTTTGTTATGTTTTCCATTGCACCAGGCTGTGAAATCCGCACATCATCCCTTGCAAGGTCTTTAACAGACTGTATGTTTGCAGGGTTTCCCTTTCTTGTAATCAGCACGATGCGGTTGTGAAGATAGGGATGATAGCTTTTAATAAACCCAAGGGTGAGGAGCTCCTCCATGGCCTCTCTGGTGACAGAGGTGTATATGTCAGGCTTTCCGGTGATGACTCTTCCCTTAAAGACTGCACCGCCGGCCTTTATCTGCTCAAACTCAAGCCCTGGTGGGAGGGTCTCGTAAAAGATCTCCTTAACATCAGGGTTTCTCCGCTTAAATGCCTCAATCAGCTCATCCATTACCATGAACTGATTTCCAGCCATAAAGAGCACAAGGTCTGCCCTATGAGCCACTTCAAGATTGTGTAAGTCATCAGCCCTTGTGGATGGTATTATCGGGTATTCCTCGGTCAGTTCCATGGTTTCGTTCTTCCCCTCAGAGAGTTATTGAGTTAAAAACATCTTAACACAGGATTTAAAAATCTTCAAGAAACCTGGTTGTAAAGTTACCACTTAAGAACTTCTCTGACCTCACAACCCTTCTGTGAAATGGAATGGTGGTTTTTATGCCCTCAATAACAAACTCATCCAGTGCCCTTTTTAGCCTGATGATTGCCTCCTGTCTTGTAGGTGCCCTGGCTATTAGTTTTGCAATCAAAGAGTCGTAATGGCTCGGAACAGTCCATCCGCAGTATGCAGCAGTATCCACCCTGATGCCCGGGCCACCCGGCAGATAGAGGAAGTCTATAAGTCCAGGAGATGGGGTAAAGGTCTCGGGGTCTTCTGCATTTATCCTGCATTCAATGGCATGGCCTGTGAACTTGATGTCACTCTGTCTGTACTGAAGCTCATTTCCAGAGGCAAGCTTTAACTGCTCCTTGATAATGTCTATGCCTGTTATGGCCTCTGTAACAGGATGCTCCACCTGCACCCTGGTGTTAATCTCCATGAAGTAGATGTTGTCCTCTGAGTCCACTATAAACTCTATTGTGCCCACATTTCTGTACCTGAGGGCCTTTGCAGCCTTTACAGCGTATTCACCCAGCTTCTTCCTCAGTTTTGGTGAAAGCCCTGGCGCAGGGGCCTCTTCAATCAATTTCTGGTGTCTTCTCTGAATGGAGCAGTCCCGCTCACCAAGATGCACCACATGTCCCTTGTGGTCAGCAAGTATCTGAACCTCGATGTGCCTCATCCGGGTTATGTATTTCTCGATGTAAACCGTATCTCTGCCAAAGGCTGCATGGGCCTCTTTCTGGGCTGTATTAAAGGCCCTTTCCAGCTCTTCCTCTCTTTCCACGATACGCATACCCCTTCCGCCGCCACCAGCCGATGCCTTTATAATCACAGGATAGCCTATCTTTTTTATCACCTTCCTGGCCTTCTCGATGTCATCCACTGCACCGTCACTGCCAGGCACAACTGGTACTCCCTTTTTCTTCAGTATCTGCCTTGCCCTTGCCTTGTCGCCACCAAGCCGTATGTTTTCAGGCCTTGGTCCAATAAAGATGATGCCCGAGCGGTTACATGCCTCTGCAAACTGGGAGTTTTCAGAAAGAAAACCATAGCCTGGATGGATTGCCTCTGCGTCGGTTATCTCAGCAGCAGAGATGATGGAGGGAATGTTCAGATAACTCTGGTGTGCACTGGCAGGCCCTATACACACAGCCTCGTCAGCAAGCCTGACATGCATGGAGTCACGGTCAATGTCTGAATAGACCGCAACTGTTTTTATACCAAGCTCGTGACAGGCCCTGATAATCCTTACTGCAATCTCGCCTCTGTTTGCAATTAGAACCTTTCGGAATAGCTTCATAGTGGCTCAATAAGGAAAAGGGGCTCTCCGTATTCAACGGGCTGGCCGTTTTCAACAAGTATCCGGACAACCACTCCGTCAACCTCGCTTTCTATCTCGTTCATCAGCTTCATTGCCTCGATTATACATAGCACCTGCCCCTTTTTCACCTTCGTGCCAACCTCAACAAAGGGCTCTGCATCAGGAGATGGTGCCCGGTAAAAGGTCCCAACAATGGGAGAGGTAACAGTAAAAAGATGGGAGGTGTCTTCCTTTTCCTCAGATGCTTTCTCCTTTCCGCCCTCCTGAACCTGCCTTCTCTCCATTATCTCAAAGCCACCCATATATCGCTCTCTTTTAAGGCGGAGCTTTACCCCTTCCTTTTCAATGGAAATCTCCGAGATGTCGGTGTCCTTAAGAAGGTCAATAATAGCCTTAATTTCCTCGATATTCATTACTTTACCCTTTCTATGTACTCACCTGTTCTTGTATCAACCTTTATGACATCACCTTCGTTGATGTGAAAGGGCACCTTCACAGTGGCGCCTGTTTCAAGCTTTGCCGGCTTACTGCCACCTGAAGCAGTATCACCCCTTACGCCAGGTTCGGTCTCCACTACCTGAAGCTCCACAAAGTTTGGAAGCTCCACCGCGATGGGGTCCTGTTTGTAATAAAGGATGTATACATTCATGTTTTCCTTAAGGTACAGCTTTGCATCTCCGAGCTGCTCTTCTGTAAGGGGTATCTGCTCATAGGTTTCGTTGTCCATAAAGTAGTAGAGATTGTCCTGGTTGTAAAGGTACTGCATTTCCTTTTCTTCAAGGTCAGCCTTTGGAACCTTATCCCCGGCACCAAAGGTCTCCTCTATAATCTTCCCGGACTTAAGACCCTTGAGTTTCGCCCTTACAAAGGCCCCTCCCCGTCCTATTTTTACATGCTGAAAGTCCACAACTATATAGGGCTCACCCTTGTATTCAATCTTGGTGCCCCTTCTGAAGTCATTGGTTGAAATCATAACCTAACCTCCAGATGTTATTATAAAATCCTAAATCCTGCTTGAACCCTCAACCATTTATTTTTAAATCCTAAATTCTAATATCTAAATTCTAAACATTACAGGGTGTAGTGGGTAGCGTGTAGGGAGTAGTTTTTAGTTTTGAGTGCATAGTTTTTAGTGTTTAATAATTAAGACTAACTCAACACTCAACACTAACTACACACCCCAATCCCACCCAACGCAATTAACACCATTAACCCGATAAACACAATCAACGCGATAAACGCAATCAACGCTAATAACGCAATGAACTCGAATAACGCAAGTAACGCAATCAACGCCATTAACGCGATAAACGCAATTAACGCAAAGAACGCAATCTACGCAACTACAGTATTTCCAGCTCCCTGGGCAGGCTGGTAAGCACACGGGCCTTTGACCTGCCAAGAAAAAGCATGTCTTCTATTCTAACACCACCTATGCCTGAAATATAAATACCAGGCTCTACAGTAAAGACCATGCCCTCTCGTAAAACATCTTTACTCTGAAATGATATACGAGGAGCCTCGTGTATATCAAGCCCTACACCATGGCCTGTGCCATGTCCAAAGTACTCACCGTAGCCAGCATCCTTTATAATACCCCTTGCAACACTGTCCAGTTCTGCTGCCTTGATGCCAGCTCTGGCAGCCTTCAGGGCCTGCCTGTTTGCCTTACGCACTATCTCATAGAGGGCCATCTTTTTCTCCATGTCCTTTCCCTTTATAAGAAAGGTGCGGGTCATGTCAGAAAAGTACCCTTCTGACTCTGCTCCCCAGTCAATCACCACAAGGTCACCTGCACCAAGCCTTCGCTCGGTTACCCCTGCATGAGGCAGAGCAGAGTTTTCACCTGAGGCAACTATTATATCAAATGGGAGCCTCCTGCTTCCCTGTCTTTTAATGGCCTCCTCCAGCCTGAGGGCTATTGACCTTTCGGTCACACCCTTTTTGATGAACCCTTTAATCGAGACAAAGGCCCTTTCTGCCCTCTTCACTGCCTTACGAATGTGGCTTAACTCCCGAGCTGACTTTCTTACCCTGAGTTTTTCAACCACCTCTTTTAGGGCTACAGGGCTTAAGTCCTTTTTCAAAGAGCTATATAAAGAATAGGGGGCTGAGTTCTCAAATCCAATCCTCTTTATGCCAAGCCCCTTAAGTATGGACTTAACCACCGAGAGGTAAGGCCCCCTGGCAATAACCGTCTCCATACCCCTTACCTCACGGGAGGACTGCTCTTTATACCTGAAGTCGGTGATAAAAAAGGCACCCCTGTTTGTGATAAGAACAAAACCAGAAGAGCCTGTAAAACCGGAAAGGTAACGGACATTTTTCTGGTCTGTAACAAGCATTGCACAAAGGCGCTTCTTCTGAAGCACCTCTGTTATCTCACTTATGAGGCTTTCTGACATGACAGGCGGAGGTAAACGAAATGGGTTTTGTTAAAACTCCTTTTCTATTTTAGGTATAACCGTCTTTAAGACGAATCTTGCCTTACCGTAGTTGCCATCAGGTCTGATCACAACGCAGAAGTAATACTCAGAGGTTATCCTGTGCATGATGATACCACATCTGTCAGCGATGAGGGAAAACTCCTTTGCCCTTCCAAGTCTCAGTTCTTCAGAGGCAAGCTCCACATCCTTTATAAAAGTGGATGCCTCGGCTGAGAGGTCGTTAAAGTCTAAAAGGTTCTCCACCTTATACTCTTCTACAGGTATTCCATCAGAGGCCACAATAAGTGACGCAACCGCTCCTGGTATCCTTTCAACCGTCTCTTTAAGAACTTCCGAAAAACTCATCTCTACGCTCCTTAATTCCCCTTAAGAGTTTATCATAATCCTCAACCAATTTGCTCACATCCTTACCAAGAAGCTTCATGAGTTGTTTAAGTTCCTCTATACGCTGCTTTATCTGCAGGTTATCAGGGTCTTCCCTGAGTGCCTCTGCATAGAGGTCAAAGGCCTTCATGTACTGCTCAGCCCTTATCAGCTCCTCAGCCTTCTGAACAATCTCATCAGAAGACTGTAACAGGTGATAATAGGAGGAATTAAGAAGCGAGGAGTTCTCAAGGCCGTATTCACTGGTTTTTTCGGTCTGTGAAAACTCATCCTCTGGAATGGCAAACATGGAAGACTCCTCGGGTAGCTCCTCAACAGGTTCTTCCTTTATCTGTCCTGGCTCAAGCACCTCCTCTCCTATGAAGGAGGAAAAACTCTTATATTCCTCAAAGGCAGCCTCTTCATGCTCCGGCTCCTCCTTTAAAAACCCCTCAGATACTGCCTCAACAGGCTCCTCTGCCTCTGTTTCTTCAGCCTCTGAAGGATGGACCACATCTTCAACTGCCACGGTTTGTTCAGTCTCTTGTACTTCATCTGCAACAGGCGGTTCAGCGTAAACTGGCGGTGCTGTGGTCTCCTCTTCAGCTGTCTCTACGACTTCCCCTTCCTCACTGCCCTGAGCAATAAGGTCTTCAAGTATGGCTCTTACCTCCTCATCCATCGGGTTTAGCTCGAGCACCTTTTTGCAGTAATCCTTTGCCCTGTCTATCTCCCCTTTCTGTTTGTATATCTCCACCAGCTTTTTCTTTGCAAAGAGATTGTCAGGCACAGTCAGAGCAACCTCCTCAAAGACGGACTGTGCATCCTCCACCCTGCCCTGCTCGAAGTAGATCTTTCCAAGGGCGACCTTGGCAGAAGTGTAACCAGGCTGTCTCTCGAGACCCTTCTTCAGCACCTCGATGGCCTCCTCGTACATTCCAGCCTTCCTGTACTCCTCTGCAAGAGGCAGAAAGAGTTTGGAGTCTGGATCCCTCTGTACCCTCTCCCTCAGTTTCTCAATCTCTTCCATAGACATTTACAGACCTCCCAGGAGTTTTTGTGAAAACAAATTTCGTCAATACTGTGACAAAAACTGTCAGGCAACCATCTCAAGATAGTGGTCAAATATCACCTCTGCACAGTCTTCTTTGCTCATCAAGGGATATCCTTTTTCGCCCTTACTGGTAATGATTACAATCCTGTTGGTCTCTGTATCAAAGCCCGCTCCTTTCAAGGTTATATCATTAAATACCAGCATGTCCATCTTTTTCTCTCTTAACTTTCTTTTAGCTTTAGCAATATTCGGGCCAGTTTCAGCAGCAAAGCCAATAACAAAGGTATCTCCCTTTATCTTTGAAACCTCCTTCAGGATATCAACTGCAGGGCTTAGCTTGAGGCTTCGTAACTTTGTCTTTTGAGCCTTTTTTGAAAGTGGACTTTTTACCGTGTAGTCTGCCACTGCAGCAGCCATCACAAGGATGTTCGCTCCGCTGAGGTGCTCCTTCAGGCTTTCAAACATCTCAGAGGCGGTCTCAACCCTGATGGTCTTTATTCCATGAGGAGGGGCTATTGCTGTAGGGCCAGCAATAAGCACGACTTCTGCCCCCCTTCTTCGGGCAACCCGGGCAAGGGAAAAACCCATCCTGCCTGAAGAGCGGTTTGATATGAACCTGACAGGGTCAATGGGTTCACGGGTTGGCCCGGCTGTTATCAGTACCTTTTTCCCTGAAAGGTCCTTTTTGCAAAGGGAAGACTTTACCTCTTCAATAAGCACATCCACCTCTGCCATCCTTCCCTTTCCATACTCACCGCAGGCAAGCTCACCGGTTTCGGGCCTTATCACCACACAGCCCATATCCTTAAGTCTCTTAAGGTTCTCCACTGTGGCTGGATGCTCATACATCTTCCAGTTCATCGAAGGTGCCAGCAGCACAGGCCCCCTGAAGCTCAGGAAACAGGCAGTCACCATGTCGTCAGCCATACCCTGTGCAAGCCTTGAAAGGGTATTGGCAGTAAGAGGTGCAATTAAGTACAGGTCTGCCTCCTGTGGCAGCCTTATATGAGCAAGAGGGGAGGAGAATATATCGGTAAAGACGGGCTTACCCGTAAGGGTTTCAAATGTAAGGGAAGAGATGAATTTCGTTGAAGCCTCTGTCATCACGACCTGGACAGAGGCTCCTTCCTTTGTCAGTCTTCTTACCAGCTCAGCAGATTTGTAAGCTGCAATTCCGCCAGTAATACCTAAGAGGATCTTTCTATTCTTCAGAATCGAAGAGTTCATCAGCAGTTATGGACTCTTCTTTCTCCTGCATGAAAACACTGAGGTCCTTTTCCAGCTCTGAACGCTCCTCAGCGTCAAGCTCCTTTTTACGCTCTTCAAGGAGCTTTCTGAAGGCAAGTTTCTTGGTCTGTTCGATTGCCTTTGCAGCCTCTTCTCCAGTGAGAAAGTCCACCTTATTAGCCACCACCTCCTGAATCGCAAGGGTGGTTATCTTTTTTGCCCTGGACTGTATCTTTGGCTCAGCTCCCAGTGCAAGCTCCTTTGCCCTCTGGGCAGCAATGTTTACCAGTCTGAACCTGCCGTCGATCTTTTCCTTGTCGAATTCAATTGGTAGTGAGATGATGTCCATGTCCATATCTTCAAAACCTCCCATAAAATAAAATTCTAATTTTCCAATCCTCTCTTCTCAGTACTCCCTCAGGCTTTCTGTATTTAGAAACTGCTCCTTTATCCACTGGTGATCTACCTTTGAGATTGATACGCGTCTTGATAGAATCACTGCCTTTAACTCATCAAAGGCCTCTTCAAGGATATCATTTATAATAACATAATCGTAATGTTTGTAGTCAGCTATCTCGTCAAGGGCGTTTTTTAGTCTTCTCTTTATGACATCCTCTGAGTCAGACCCTCTGTTAAGGAGCCTCTGTTTTAGCACCTCCATGGAAGGCGGCATTATGAATATAAAGGTTGCCTCCAGTGCCTGCTGTCTTATCTGTCTTGCCCCCTGAGTGTCTATGTCAAGTATCACATCCATTCCCTGCTCTATCCTCTCCATCAGTCGCCTTTTGGAGGTCCCGTAGAGGTTACCGTGCACCTCTGCCCACTCTATAAACTCACCACCCTCGACCATCCTCATAAACTCCTCTCTGTCAACAAAATAGTAATCCCTTCCGTTTACCTCTCCAGGCCGTGGAGCCCTGGTTGTGTAAGATATGGAGTGCTCAATCCCCTTGAGCCTTTCAGTTATCATCCTGCAGAGGGTGGTCTTTCCAGCTCCTGAAGGAGCAGAAACTATAAAGACGGAACCCCTATTCATCTAACTCCTTTTCCTCGTGATGGGGTAATTCCTTTCCTATAAACCTCTGTGTAATCGTTTCAGGTTGAAGTGCTGAAAGTATGATGTGGTCACTGTCCGTAACGATAATAGAGCGAGTCCTCCTTCCCTCGGTTGCATCAATCAGCTTCCCTCTCTTTTTTGCCTCATCTCTCAGACGCTTCATCGGTGCTGAACCAGGAGTAACAATGGCAATCACATGAGGAGCTGATACCATGTTACCAAACCCTATGTTAACCAGCACCGGTGCTGTATCCTTTTTCATAAAGTCCTCCTTCCCTATTGCAGGTTCTGAACCTGCTCACGCATCTTTTCTATCTCTGTCTTGAGGTTTATAACATGCTCTGATATCTGATAATCAGCTGCCTTTGAACCTATTGTGTTTGTCTCTCTGTTTAACTCCTGTATCAGAAAGTCCATCCTTCTTCCCACAGCTCCACCTTCATTTATTATGCCTTCAAGCTGGCTTATGTGGCTTTTAAGCCTGGTTATCTCCTCTGAGATATCCACCCTGTCAGCAATAAACGCAATCTCCTGCATCAGCCTCTGTTCGTCCAATTCCATTCCCTCTATAAGTGCCTTTACCCTTTCTCTTAAAGTGGAAAACCTCTTCTCTGAGGCATCCCTTGATGCCTGCTCAATCCTTCCGATAATCTCCTCAATGGCCTTTACTATCCCCTTGATGTTTTCAATAAGATAGGCCCCCTCCTTTATTCTCATCTCTCTTAATTTATCAAGTGCTCTGCTAAATGTAACGAAGAGCTCTTCGGGTCTGAACCTGGGCTCCTGCTTAAACACTATGTCCCGAAACCAGAAGAGATGGTCAAGCGAAGGTGGGGAGCTGATGTTTAGCCTCTCCGTTATGCCGGCAAGCCCATCGAGAATCCTGCCTGCAACCTGCTGATTAATGGAAAGCTCTATGTCTGCCTGCTCGGTAAAGGATATGGTTACATCTATCCTTCCCCTTGAAAACCGCTCTTTTACAAGTCTTTTCAGTTCGATTTCGTAGGGATTAAGTATCGGAGGCATCCTGAAGTGCATGTCGAGAAAACGGTGGTTTACAGACTTTACCTCCACCTTGAAGCCACCTTCCTGAGCCTCTCCATAACCTGTCATGCTTTGAATCTCTGCAGTCATCCCCATTGATTATATCAGAAAATCAAAGAAAAATGTTAAAATTCTAAAATATTCTCCTTCATAACCGAGGTTACAAAAAGGGATGGACATACTAAAAAGGATATTTGAGAAAAAAACCGAAAGACTTAAAGAGGCAAAGTCGAAGGTAAGCCCTGCTGATATAAAGTCCATGGCAATGGATAGCCCACCACCGCTTGACTTTCTTAGTGCAATAAAGAGAGCTAAGGGAAAGCCCATAAATTACATCTGCGAGATCAAAAGGACATCACCCTCTAAGGGGCTAATAAGAGAGGATTTTAATCCCCTTGAGATAGCAAGCATCTACAGAGAATCCGGAGCATCAGCCATCTCTGTTCTTACCGAGGAGGACTTCTTTCAGGGAAGCCCTGAATATCTAAAAATTGTAAGAACCGCCGTGGACATCCCGCTCTTAAGAAAGGACTTCGTATTTGATGAGTACCAGATTTTCGAGGCAAGGGCCTGGGGAGCTGATGCAGTGCTTTTGATAGCAGCGATGCTTTCAAGGTCTCAGGCAGAGGAGCTTTCAGGGCTTGCGTCAGAGCTTGGCCTTTCTGTGCTTTTTGAGGTGCACCACTGGAGGGAGCTTGACACTGCAATGCTTCTTGACATGCCCATTATCGGTATTAACAACAGAAACCTGAAGACCCTGAAGGTGGATCTCAACACAACAGTGGAGCTACTTAAGGATGTACCGCCTGACAGGGTGGTGGTCAGTGAAAGCGGAATAAGCACCAGAGAGGATGTCCAGTTTATATCAGCCTGCCGGGTCGATGCCGTACTGATAGGCACAGCCCTTATGAAGGCTAAAGACATAAGGGCAAAGATCAAGGAGCTTTTTGGTTAAGTAACATCTTCATGGCATCATAGAGTTCCTCAAACCTGAAGGGCTTCTTTAAAGCCCAATCAAAACCATACTCTTTGAAATTCAGCATAACCGGGTCATTTGCGTATCCACTGGTTACCACTGCCTTTGTCCTGGGCGAAATTTTTTTGATATCTTTTACACACTGTTTTGCACCGTCACCACCTGCTACTGTGAGGTCAAGTATTACTGCATCAAAGCCTGAATCTTCCTTTACTGAAAGCTCACATTTCTCTACTGCCTCCCTACCTGTTGATGCAGTCTCCACCTCAACCCCCATGGTTTTAAGCATCTCAGCGGCTATGTCGAGCACCATCTCATCGTCATCCATTATCAGGACCCTGCCACCTGATAATTTCTCTTCAGTCCCGTGAAGCTCCTTTTCCTCTTTGGCAGTAATACCTTTTTCTACCGCAGGTAGCAAAACCGTAAATGTGGTGCCTCTTCCAGGGGTGGAGTCTACATCTATTTTACCGCCATGTTTTTCGACAATAGAGTGGGCAATTGCAAGACCCAGTCCTGCTCCTTTTTTGTTTCCCCCTTTCTTTGTGGTAAAAAAGGGGTCGAATATTCTTTTTATTACATCAGGCTCAATCCCTGTACCGTTGTCACTTACCCTTATCCTTACATAGCGATTATGACTTTTGTCATCGATTATGTTGTCTGCACTTATATGGATGGTTCCGCCTTCACCAACAGCATCCTTTGCGTTAAGCACAAGATTCTGTATTACCTGACCGATCTGATTTACATCTGCCTCTACCAAAAGCAGGTCATCTGCAATGTCAAAACCGAGATTAATATCAGTGCCGCTAAGCACAAACTCGGCATTTTCCTTTATGGTATCTTTGATATTACATATCTGTTTTGCAGGCTCTAATTCCCTTGCAAATGCAAGCAGTTGAAAAGCCAGTGCCTCAGCCCTTGAACATGCCTTTTCTGCCTCCTTAAGTCTCTCTGAGACATGTTTGTTTCTTGAAAGCCTGAAAGCCAATGAGATATTTCCAATGATACTTGCAAGAAGGTTGTAAAATTCATGTGCAATACCACCTGCAAAGACTGAAAGGGACTCAAGCCTGTAAGACCTCTGCAGTTGCTCCTCCATCTTCAGTTTTTCTATTACATCAATACAGGAAAACACACACTCACTGACTGTGGAGCTTGCATCGTAAATAGGATAAAGGGTGCCTGAAACAATCAACTCACTACCTTCAGC
>WFMM01000114.1 GCA_015484595.1 Nitrospirota bacterium
CACTTACCGATATTGCAGATGTTACAACGGTTGTATTCATCACCAAAGCAGCCAGCAGCTGCCTGCATTATGTACTTACCAATGGATACGGCAGAGGCACCAAGCATAAAAAGTGCCGCTGCATTGGCTGCAAGATTACCTTTTTTACCCACACCACCTGCAGCGATAAGGGGTATCTCGTTCTGTTTGCCCTGCTTCACAAGGTCAAGATAACAATCTCTTATGTTTGAGGCAATGGGGTGTCCCATCTTATCCATTGATACATTGTAGGCTGCACCAGTGCCACCGTCTTCACCATCAATGGAAAGTGCTGCTGCATAGGGATTACGCACGAGGTTGTTAAGCACTGCCCTTGCGGTCTTGGTTCCTGAAATCTTTGGATAAACAGGAACCCTGAATCCCCATGCCATTGACATGGACTGTATCATCTTTGCAACCGATTCCTCAATGGAGTACTTTGTCTGGTGCGTTGGTGGTGAGGGAAGGTCTACACCCATCGGGACACCACGTATCTCGGATATCAGTTTCAGCACCTTGTGTGCCATAAGCAGACCGCCATCACCAGGCTTTGCACCCTGACCGTATTTAATCTCTATTGCACAGGGGTCTTCCACCATGTGGGGAATTGCCCTTATTATCTCGTCCCAGCCAAAGTAACCTGAGGCTATCTGAAGTATGAAGTACTTTATAAACCTCGACTTAAGAAGCCTCGGTGGCATACCGCCTTCGCCAGAGCACATGACCACGGGCATACCCTCTACCTCGTTCAGATAGGTAATGCCCATGGCCAGCCCCTCCCACATATTGGGTGAAAGGGCGCCGATTGACATGCTGCCAATCATTATGGGGTATATCTCCCTTACTGGCGGTACAAACTTACCTGCCGAGTGGTCTATCTCTGCCTTTCCGTTTACTATCTTGATTGGTAGCTCCTCTGCTGGAAGTATCCTTCCAAGATAGGTCCTGATGCGGAACTCGTGCCTTCCTGCATCAAGTGCAGGGTCAGTAAGCATGGATATCCTGGTGAACTTGAGCCTGTCAAGGGTCGAGGGAGTTGGGTCGTTTCTTCTTCCACCACGGCGGAATGGATGACCACCACGGTTTTTATGAAACAGAAACTTGTGCTGCGGGTTGTACTGTGGCTCTATGGCATCGTTTGGACAGACCAGAGCACAGGTGCTACAGCCGTTACAGTAACGGTTTATGTCGTTTGACTGCTTTACAACGGTAACCAGTTTTCTTACAACCCTTGGCTGTGGGGTTGGTCCGTCAGACTCAACAGTCCTCTTAACAACCACTGATGGCTCAATGGCAAGCATGGGGCAGACTGCTGTGCAGCGGCCACAACGCTTGCAGCGGTCGTCACGCCACCTGACGATGTATGGAAAATCCTTTATGCTTAATTGATGATTGTTGTCCAACCTTGTAGCTGGTTCCATACCTTTACCTCCTGGGCATCGGGTGAAACGATGACCATGTCGTATTTCATGGGAAATACATCCTTTGTGCGGTCCCTGTCAGGGACTGCCCTGTCAAGACCACACTCCTCTGACATAAGTCCTATTCTGCCCTTTACTCCACCAACCACCCCAGGGCGGAGCTTTTTGCTGTCCTGAACCATGAAGGTGGTGCCATCAGGCAGAAAGCCGATTACACAGTTTGGACCGTCTATGCAGAGTGGCCTTAGCGTAACCTTTAAAAACCTCACCAGCTCTGCATCCTCTCTCTGCTCTATCTCCGAGGTCTTAAGCGGTGTTATAATGTCTTTATAATAGATAAGCGGTAGTTTTAATCGTTTGCAGGTGTAATGAAGTATGTGGGTAAAAACCTCACTGTCAGAGTTGTAACCAATATAACCAGAGAAGCCTCTGCTCATCAGAAACTCCCTGATGGGGACAAAGGCCGTGTTTTCACCGTTTGTCATGGAGCCGTAACCCTGAATAAAGAAGGGATGACAGGCATAGAGGTTAATTGCATAGTTTGTGTTCTGCCGTCCCTGGGCAAAGACTATCTTTGCCTTTAGGTTGGAGTTGTCAAGCCCGAAGAACTCACCAAGCGTAAGAGGGTCACCCACTTCCTTAAGGGTAAGGATGTCAGGATAAAAGGAAAACACAATTATTGATTCATCAGCTTCCCCCATCCTCCTTAAGGCAAGCCGTGTCTTAAGTAAAAGGTCGTCCTTTTCATCCTGTGACTTATCCTTATATTCGTCAGGGTAGTCATAGACCCTGGCAAAGTAGTAGTCTCTTTTTTCAATTCCCACCTTAGGCTTAATCTTGGGTGTCCATGTATAAAGAAGCTTAAAGCCCTTTTCGTTCATGTAATCATCAAGGGCGTGGATGCCGTCATTTGAGCAGATGCCAGAAAGAATGGGATATTCCTTTAGCTCCTCAAGCTCCCCACCGAGGTTTTTAAGAATCAGTCCCATTCCTGAGCCATCGTGTCCCTCTTTCATGGTCTCAAGAGACAGGATGTTCTCCATGGGGGAGATGTATTCATTTGATGTTATGGCTGCTAATCTGCACATTCCTTAAGTTTTTTCACCCTGGCAAATAAAGAAGATACTCAATATTGAGCATACTGAGTTGTCTTTTTGTATCATTGCAGTCTTATATAATAACAAAGCATGGTGGGATTTTGTCAAACAGCCGCATTAGATCATAATTTTTGTCCGTGAAACCATTCTTGTTAGCTCAAAAATCATGTCCGTGAAATAATATCTCCCTGGATAAAACAATTACTACACATCCAGGGAGGAAAAAATGTGCACTAATAGGGAGTTTGAGATGGAACTGTTAA
>WFMM01000115.1 GCA_015484595.1 Nitrospirota bacterium
CCCAACTTCAAGGGGTTGATGGACAAGATAGGGGTAAAGACAGAGGTCATTAAAAGCGGCAAACACAAAGACCTTGCCTCAAGCTTCAGAGGGATTGGAAAGGAAGAAAGAAGGATACTCCAGAATGTGCTTGACAATGTGCACGAGCAGTTCATAAAGGCAGTTTCAGAGGGCAGAAAAATGGAGCTCCAGAAGGTAAGAGAGCTTGCCGATGGAAGGATTTTCACGGGACAGCAGGCAAAGGAGTTAGGGCTTGTTGACGGGATAGGCAACCTGAAGGATGCAATAAATCTTGCAGCAAGACTTGCAGGAGTGAAGGGGAAACCCCATGTGGTTACCAAAAAGGAGCCCTTTTCCATCTTCAGCCTTCTTACAGGCCAGCAGTCAAAATCAATGCTTGACACCATCGCCAAGGGTATTAAGTGGATAGAGGTTAAGTACATGATGTATTAAACTCTAAATTCGAAATCCTAAATTCTAAACAAAAATAGGTATGGAGATTTTAGAATTTAGTGCTTAGAGATTAGAATTTATTTCTATTGAGGGAGGTTTTTATGACAAGGTCAGAGCTTATCGAGAAGGTGGCAGAGCAGATAGAGGGATACACACTTAAGCAGACAGAGATTATTGTGGAGACCTTTTTTGATGTTATCAAGGATGCCCTTGCCAGAGGAGATAAGGTGGAGTTGAGGGGTTTTGGCAACTTCAGGCTAAAAAAGAGACAACCCCGTAAGGCAAGAAACCCCAAAACCGGTGAGTCCGTTGATGTCCCTGAAAAAAGCGTAATCTACTTTAAACCAGGAAAGGAGTTAAGGGAGCTTCTTAACTCAGAGTAGGTGTGAACAGAAGACGGTTCCTATCAGGTGTTATAAAGCTATTCTTTCTTTTGCTTACGGTGGCATCAGGTCTTATTGCCCTGGTATACACCTATCCTGCCAGGATAAGAAAGCTAAAGACGGTTTACATACCTGTCCTTGACGAAGAAGACATACCAAGGCGAGGCGTAAAAACCGTAACATATACCTACAGGCGTGGAGAGCACATCATCTCAACAAGGGCCTTTGTGGTTAATCACAGGGGCAGTCTCTATGTGCTCTCACCAGTGTGCACCCATCTTGGGTGTCTCGTAAACTGGCATCGGAAAAAGCAACAGTTTCTCTGCCCCTGCCACGGCGGCCGATACGACATAGAGGGCAGGGTGCTCGGAGGGCCTCCTCCAAAGCCTTTAACAAGGCTTCCACTAAAGATACAAAAGGGCAAATTAAAGATCGGCATAAAGGTCTGAGCATGGGAAGGATATTTGACTGGATAGATGAGCGGTTCAGGGTCAAGGACCCTCACAGAAGATTCCTTCAGCGTCCCCTTCCAGAGGGGGTTAATTACCTTTACTGCCTTGGCGGGGTTGCCTTTACGCTTATAATAATTCTGCTTTTAACAGGACTGCTTCTTTCTCTTTACTATGTGCCCTCTGAAAAGGAGGCCTATCAGAGCGTGCTAAGGATTACCCGGGAGGTCAGGCTTGGCAGGTTCGTAAGGAGTCTGCACAGGTGGTCTGCCAACCTGCTTATCGTGTTTATCATACTTCATACCCTTAGGGTCATCATTCACAGGGCCTACAGGGCACCACGGGAGCTTAACTGGGTGGCTGGCTCCCTGACACTGGTGGTTGCCTTTTTTTCAGGCTTTACAGGATATCTTCTTCCCTGGGACCAGAAGGCCTACTGGGCAACCGAGGTGGGCACATCAATGGCTGCCACGGTGCCAGGCATCGGCAGGCAGTTACTTTATTTGTTAAGAGGTGGCCCTGAGGTAACGGGCACAACGCTTATAAGATTTTACAGCCTCCATGTGCTGTGGCTTCCCCTGGTGATGGCTCTTCTTTTGTGGGCACACTTTCACATGGTAAAGAGACAGGGGATTTCAGGCGGTTTATAACTGCCTTCTTCCTTCAAGTGCCTTGCTCATGGTTACCTCATCGGCAAACTCTATGTCACCACCCATTGGAAGGCCATAGGCAATGCGGGTTACCTTTACGCCAGTGGGTGCAAGGATGTCCTTCAGGTACTGGGCGGTCATCTCACCCTTTGTGTTTGGGTTTGTGGCGATGATTACCTCCTCTATGCCACCCTTTTTCACCCTGTCAAGCAGTTCCTTTATCTTTAGCCTTTCAGGAGTAACACCGTCTATTGGTGAAAGTGCCCCCAGTAACACATGATAAAGTCCCTTAAAGATGCCTGTCCTTTCGATGACCTGAATGTTACTTGGCTCTTCAACAACGCAGAGCTTTGAGCTGTCTCTTTCAGGGGAGGCACATATGTGGCAGAGCTCTGAGTCGGTAATGTTAAAACACTGCCTGCAGAAGCGTGCCTTTTCCTTTACATCCCTTATGGCATCAGCAATGGAGATGGCCTCCTCGTAGGGCATGGAGACGATGAAGTAGGCAAGCCTCTGGGCTGTCTTTCTGCCTATGCCTGGAAGCCTGGTAAGCTCTTCAATGAGATTCTCTATAATCCCCTTCATTACTACCTTCCAAAGAGGTCTCCGAGCCCTCCAAGCCCTGGTATCTGTAGTCCACCGGTCAAACGGGACATCTCTTCTTGGACCATCTCCTGTGCCCTTCTCAGTGCCTCATTGCAGGCAGCCACTATCATGTCTTCAAGCATCTCCCTGTCGTCAGGATTAATCACCTCAGGGTCAATCTTTATAGAGACTATCTCTCCAGCACCACTTGCCACGACGGTTACCATGCCACCGCCTGAGGATGCCTCAACGGTCTTTGACTTTGCCTCCTCCTGAATCCTTGCCATCTCTGCCTGAATCTTCTGGGCCTGACGCATCAGGTCTCCAAGCATCTTTTTAGACATCTCTTTTCCTCCTCTCTATTATTCTGCCACCGAGCTCCTCGATAATGAGTCGCTCCTGTGGGGTGATTTCAATCTCACTGGTATTTACTGTTTTTTTTTGTTCCTTGCTCTTTTTAATCACTATGCGTTCAAGGCCGTCTACGATGCCAAGCCCTGAAAGGAGCCTCTTTATGCGTGGTATCTCGTCCTTTAAGAGGTCAGCGAAAAAACCGTGGCCTCCGTTGAATGTCAGGGTCAGAGTGCCGTCTTTAAACTCTGCCGAGGCGTGCATAAGTTTTGATGCAAGCCTTGAGTCCTCTGCCTCTATGGCCTTTAAGGCGTCAGACCAGTTAAGGTCTTTTACAGGCAAAGCCTCTTCCTTTAACTGCTCGGTGACCTCTTTGACCCGGCTGATTTCCTCTATGGTAGTAGAAGGGTCGGTTTCGTTGTGACTAAGGATAGTCT
>WFMM01000116.1 GCA_015484595.1 Nitrospirota bacterium
ATTCTGCTTTTTGCAAAGCGGTACAAGCACAGGGCAATAGGATGTCCAAAGTGTGGAAAGATACACTGCATCAGATGTGAACGACACATCTACTGGAATGGTCTGTGCGGGAGCTGTTATTCAGCACTGGTCAGTTTTCAGGCTGAGCCCTCGGAAAGGATAAAGGTGATACTCAGGACCTACGATTATTCAAGAAGGCGCAGGATGCTTAAAGGGATTTTTTCCTTCTTCATTCCTGGTTTTCTGCTTTCACAGGGTGAAAGGATGATGCGGGGCTTTTACCACTGTTTTCTGTTTTCCCTTCTTCTTGTGGTGGGCATCTTAAGCATTCTTTTTGAGCCCCTTTACCTTAAGGGGATCCACCTCTGGATTACCTATCCAGCCCTTACGCTGGCAGTGCTCATTTATGTTTACAGCTCAATCTACACCTTTAAAAGAGTGAGGAAGGGATGGCTTTAGAGGGTACCATTAAAGAATTCGGTCTGGCCGACATTTTACAGCTTCTTTACTTTCAGAAAAAGACAGGCACCCTTCGTATTGAGGGGCCCTTTGATACTGTGAGCATCTACTTCAAGGACGGAAACATCGTTGGCTCAAAATCCATCAAGAGACCTGAGGCACTGAGGGTGGGGAGGATCCTTGTTAAAAAGGGATACATCACAGAGGAGATGCTTTCAGAGGCCCTGAGGGAGCACAAATCGCGGAACATCAGGCTTGGGGATGTGCTTCTTGAAAAGGAGCTGGTTGACGAAGAGGTGCTCCGTGTGACCCTTACCCGTCAGGTTACTTACCAGATAGTTCATCTCTTTTCCTGGAAAGAAGGCTCCTATGTCTTCAGGCCAGGTGAGGTAAGGACCGATTCAAGGATTGAGATTTCCCTTGATACCCAGCACCTGCTGATGGAGGGCCTGAGGATTGTTGACGAGTGGTCTGTAGTTGAGGGAAAGATTACAATTGATACTGTTTTTAGAAAGACCCATAAGACCGAGCTTGAGGAGTATACAAAGGACCTCAGTGATACAGAGCTTTATTTGCTTTCCTTTATAGATGGTGAAACTGATGTTGGCACCATTACAGAGGTGGCTGCCCTGGATGACCTGGATGTCTCGAGGGCACTTATAAAGCTAAAAGACCGAGGGCTTATTGAGGAGGTGGAGGAGGCAGAGCGGATTGAGCCTGTTGAGACAGTCTCAGCTCCACGACCTTTAAGCAGGATTCTTTTGTATCTGCTACTTACAGTGATTGCTTCTGTTATCATTTATGTGCCTTCGGTGAAGTTTTTAAGAGGTTTTTTTCAGGCAAAAGGGATTGTACAGACCGCCGAGAGGATTGAGGAACTCAGGCTTAAGATAGAGGCGGAGAGGCTTAAAAGGGGAAGCTTCCCTGCTACCATCAGGGCAGTTAAGGACCAGTGGGGTGAAGATATCGTCTATCGAAGACTGAAGGCAGAGGGATATATACTCTTTAGTAAAGGGCCTGACAGAAGGGAAGGAACCGCTGATGACATCTTCTGAGAAAAAGGCAGTCGTCCTTTTAAGCGGCGGTGTGGACTCATCCACCACCCTTGCAATTGCAAGGGCTGAGGGCTATCAGTGTTATGCCCTGAGTTTTGATTATGCCCAGCGTCACAGACTTGAGCTTGAGGCTGCAAAGCGGGTGGCAGAGGCTCTGAAGGTAAAGAGGCATCTGATTGTCCGCTTTGACCTTTCAGAAATCGGTGGCTCTGCTCTTACTGAAAAGACCATAGATGTCCCAAAGGACAAGGCAGAAGAAAAGGGCATCCCCGTAACATATGTACCTGCAAGAAATACCATATTTCTTTCCTTTGCCCTTTCCTGGGCAGAGGTGCTCGGGGCAGGGGACATCTTTATTGGAGCCAATGCAGTGGATTACAGTGGCTATCCTGATTGTCGCCCTGAGTACCTGAGGGCCTTTGAGGACATGGCAAACCTTGCCACAAAGGTGGCTGTTGAGGGAAAGCTGAGGTTTCGGATCAGGGCTCCCCTGCTTTACATGACCAAGGCAGAGATAATCAAACGGGGCACCTCGCTCGGGCTTGATTACTCACTGACCTGGAGCTGTTACGACCCGACCCCTGAGGGCAGACCCTGCGGACACTGCGACAGCTGCCTCTTCCGTTTAAAGGGCTTTGAAGAGGCAGGGCTTAAAGACCCTCTTCTGTCTTTATAACCCCATCTGTGCTTACACTGTCAAGCATCTCTGCGACACTGAGTCCTGTGACAGGGTCCTTAAAATCAGGTGCAATATCTGAAAGAGGTTTAAGCACAAAGGCCCTCTGTTTCAGGTGTGGGTGGGGCACAACGAGTTCGGGCTCGTTGATAATACTTTTTCCGTAGTAGAGTATGTCGAGGTCAATCACCCTTGGCCCCCACCGAAAGGTCTCCTTTCTTCCAACTGTTCGTTCTATCTCCTTTAAACACCGAAGGAGTTCAAGGGGCTTGAGTACTGTCTTACACT
The DNA here is from genome assembly GCA_015484595.1 of Nitrospirota bacterium. Taxonomy (GTDB): domain Bacteria; phylum Nitrospirota; class Thermodesulfovibrionia; order Thermodesulfovibrionales; family JdFR-85; genus JAADIE01. The sequence goes on from WFMM01000116.1 coordinate 2,479, forward strand.
GTAGCACAAGGTTTAAAAAGGGGGGCTGCTCTTTAACCCCCCAGGGTTCGGTTTCGTAAACAGCTGAGACCTTGGCGATCTGTATGCCCTGTTTTTTTAGCTCTGTCAGGGCATATCTGAGGTTTTCCCTTCGATTGCCAAGGTTTGAGCCCAGCCCGATAAAGACATCTTCCATGCTAAAGGACCTTTTTCAGTCTTTCGGTGGCCTCCTTTATCCTGCTAACATCCACTGTAAGGGCAAACCTTATGTATCCCTCGCCTGGCTCTCCAAAACCATTTCCAGGCGTGCCGAGGATGCCTGCCTTTTCGAGGAGCATGATGGTAAAGTCTTCTGAGCTGTAGCCCTCGGGAACCCTTGTCCATAGGTAAAAGGTTGCCTCTGGCCTGAATGCCTTTAGCCCCACGCTCTGGAGTCCTTCAAGGAGGGCATCCCTTCTTTGCTGGTAGGTGTTTCTTATCTCATCGAGCACAGAGTCCTCACTATTAAGTGCCACTATGGATGCCTCCTGTATGGCCTGAAAAACGCCTGAGTCTATGTTGGTCTTTATCTTTCCAAGCCCTGCTATGACATCTCTGTTTCCAACGGCATAGCCGATTCTCCAGCCCGTCATGTTGTAGGTCTTTGAAAGGGAGTGAAACTCCACACCAACCTCTTTTGCTCCCTCTATCTGCATGAAACTGAGGGGTCTTTTTCCATCAAAGAATATCTCTGTGTAGGCTGCGTCGTGGCAGATGATGATGTTGTATTTTTCAGCCACCCTTATTGCCTCTTTAAAAAACTCCTCTGTTGCAGTGGCAGAGGTTGGGTTGTTTGGATAGTTAAGAAACATTATCTTTGCCCTGTTAAGCACGCTTTCTGGTATCTGAGAGAAGTCAGGAAAGAAGTTGTTTTCCTCCTTAAGGGGCATAAAGTAGGGAGTACCACCAGCAAAGATGGTTCCAATTGAGTAAACAGGGTAGGCTGGAGTGGGACAGAGCACGATGTCATCTTTATCAACAAAGGCGAGGGGAATGTGCGCAATGCCCTCTTTTGAACCAATCAAAGAAATAACCTCCCCTGCCGGGTCAAGCTCAACATTGTATAGCCTTCTGTACCAGTCAGCCACTGCCTCCCGGTAAGATAGCATCCCTATATAAGAGGGGTAACGGTGATGCTCGGGTTTTTCTACTGCCCTCTTCATTGCCTCAACAATGTGCCCTGGTGTAGGAAGGTCGGGGTCACCGATGCTTATGTCAATCACATCTACTCCCTTTGACAGGGCCTCCTCCTTCATCTGGTCTATCCTGGCAAAAAGGTAGGGTGGAAGACTTTTTACTCTTTGAGCAAGCTCAACCTTGATAGACATCTGACCTCCTTTCTATGGATTTTTAATAATAATTCCGAATATTATACCAGAATCACCATTTTCTGGTGGCAGAAAAGCAAGGAAATTTAAGCATAGAAATTAATCACTAACAAAAAAATCAACCAATCTTCTTTGACAAAAGAACTGCTGTTATGCTAAATTCATATACTCTTTTAACTGTTTTTTGATTATGAAGGGGATTAATAAATCAAAAAGGCTTTTCAGGAAAGCCCAGGGGTTGATACCAGGTGGTGTAAACAGCCCTGTCCGTGCCTTCAAGGCAGTCGGGGGGCAGCCACTTTTTATCTCCCATGCAAAGGGCTCTAAGATTTACGATGTTGACGGCAACGCCTACATTGACTATGTGCTTTCCTGGGGACCGATGATCCTGGGACATGCCCACCCCTCAGTGGTAAAGGCACTGAAGGCTGCTATTGAGAAAGGAACCAGCTATGGTGCTCCCACCGAGCTTGAGGTAAAACTTGCCGAGATGGTCCTCAAGGCATACCCCTCTATGGATAAGGTAAGAATGGTAAACTCTGGCACAGAGGCCACCATGAGTGCCATCAGGGTTGCCAGGGGTTTTACCAAAAGGGACAGGATAATAAAATTCGAAGGATGCTATCACGGCCATGCCGATGGTCTACTGGTGAAGGCAGGCTCAGGAGCCACAACCTTTGGCGTGCCTGACTCTCCAGGTGTGCCACGCTCCTATGCAAGAAACACCATAACCCTTCCTTTTAACGACCTCAAGGCAGTTAAAGCTGTGGTTGAGAAGGACTGGAAAAACATTGCCTGCATAATACTTGAGCCTGTAGTGGGTAACATTGGTTGTGTGCTTCCAAAGAGGGGTTTTCTTGAGGGGCTAAGAAAGATTACAAAGAAATACGGCATAGTGCTTATATTTGACGAGGTTATGACAGGCTTCAGGGTCTCCTACGGTGGTGCACAGGCCTATTATGGAGTGGAGCCTGACATGACCTGTCTTGGAAAGGTCATAGGCGGTGGTCTTCCGGTTGGTGCCTATGGTGGCAAGGCAGAAATCATGTCAATGGTTTCACCGGAGGGGCCGGTTTATCAGGCTGGCACCCTTTCTGGAAATCCGCTTGCAATGACCGCAGGTATTACCACATTAAAGATACTTTCAAGAAAGGGTACCTACGAGAGGCTTGAGCAGAAGGGCCTCGCCCTTGAAGAGGGCCTAAAGGATGCAGCAAAGAGGGCCGGCGTAAAGACCAGGTTTTACAGGGCTGGCACCATGTTTTGCACCTATTTTACCGATAGAGAGGTTTACGATTATCAGACCGCAAAGCAGGCAGACACTGAGAGGTTTGCAAGGTTTTTTGCCGGTATGCTTAAAAGGGGTGTTAACATAGCACCAAGCCAGTTTGAGGCTGGGTTTATCAGCCTTGCACATACAGATAAAGATATAGAAAAGACTGTTAGAGCGGCTTATGATGTCATGAAGTCGCTTTAAAATGATCTCTTTTTATCCTGTTTAGAAATTCTAAGTGCCTGATAGATTAATACTTGAAATTTTAGAACTATATATGTAAAATTAATACCTGCATTTTTGCTTAGACAATAAATTCGAAGATATATAAGAATATTTTTTACAGTGAATCCAATAGTGTGAGTATTCTTTATAATCTTATAAAGAAAGGAGTGTAGAAAATGGGACATGCGTGGAGACCTCTGGCAGTAGCTTTTGCATTCATTTTGTTAATCCTGATTGTGAGAATCTTCGTGGTGCCTTCTGATTTCATGGCAAAGAACGGCGATTACAAGTATCAGTGGCACAGGGTTAGCAATGAGAAGGATTGGAAGGACTTTCCAGTGGGCTATCGGGGGAGAGAGTTCTGTGGTCAGTGTCATCCAGATAAGTTAGAGGCTATTAACAAATCAAAACACCGCAAAGTAGAGTGTGAAAACTGCCATGTTCTTCCTGAAGCAAAGAAATCCACACACCCAGTGAATCTTCAGAAAAGCTACAAGTACAAGTTCATTATCGGTATTAATAAGACAAGGCATCTTTGTTTGAGGTGTCATCAAAAACTGCCGTATCGACCATCTGTTTACAGAAACTTTGCTAAGCCCGTTGAGTTTAAGATGCAGGATGGGGAGAAACATAATCCTGGGATGCCCTGTATTACCTGTCATGATGTTCACAAAGCTTCTTTCAAATAGGGGTAATATTTAAGCGTTAATACTGAATTAGTTAGGAGGTTTATGGGAGATGAATAGAAGAGATTTATTAAAGGCCGGTCTGGTTGCAGTGGCTGGGATGGTTATTCCATTGAATGCCTTAGAAGTTTTTGATGATGAAGCAAAGGCCGCTGTTAAGGCTGCTATTGAGATGGTTCCGAAAAAGCGGAGATGGGCTTTTGTTGTGGACACAAGGAAGTGTGTTGGCTGTGGTATGTGCGTAAAGGCTTGCAAGATGGAAAACGAAGTGCCCTTTGATGCAGATGTTTCAAGGACCTGGGTAGAAAGGTATGTGGTCTTAAAGGATGGTGATGTTTTGATTGATTCACCAAAAGAGGCCAGATACGGTTATACCAAAAATGACCCGATGGGTAGGGAGATAAAAGAAGATGAGATAGCAAAAGGATTTTTTGTCCCTAAGTTATGCAACCAGTGTGAAAAACCTTCCTGTGTTCAGGTCTGTCCTGTAGGTGCAACATATAAGACCGAAGATGGTGTTGTGTTAGTTGACCGTACCTGGTGTATCGGCTGTGGTTACTGTATTATGAACTGTCCTTATCAGGCCAGGTTCTTTCATCCTGTATATAACACAGCTGAGAAATGCACTTTTTGTTATCATAGGATTACAAAAGGTATGAAACCAGCTTGTGTACAGGCCTGTGCATTTGGGGTCAGGAAGATAGGCATGCTCAATGATCCAAACAGCGAGGTTTTCCAGATAGTGATGAATGAGAGGGTTATGGTGCTTAAACCTGAAACTGGTAACGAACCCAATGTATTTTACATTGGCTTAGATAAGATAGTGAGGTGATGAAGATGACAGAAGTACACGGACAGTTATGGACGATTAAACAATTATTTACTTATCCAAATGAGTATATCTATTGGACGGTTCATATTGCCCTTTATCCTTACATCACTGGACTTGTGGCAGGAGCCTTTGTGCTCAGTTCACTGTATCACCTCTTTGGTAAGAAGGAGCTGAGGCCAGTATCAAGATTTGCACTTGTGTTCTCCTTTGCACTGCTGCTGGTTGCCCCAATGCCTCTGTTATTCTTCCATTTGTTGCATCCCGAGAGGGCTTTTAATGTGTTTTTCACCCCTCACTATTACTCTGCTATTGCAGCATTCGGTTTGGTTTTTAGTGTTTATGGCTTGATTGTGGCTTCTGAGATCTGGTTTGCCTATCGACCACATTTTATAGCTCAGTCACAATCTCGAAAGGGGATAATGGGGCTTATCTTCAAAGTGCTGACCCTTGGTAGCTATGACCTTGATGAAAGAACTGCGCACATTGATGAAAAGGCTGTAAAATTTCTTGCTGCAATAGGTATACCTTCAGCATGCTTCTTGCATGGATATGTTGGTTTTATATTTGGCTCAGTAAAGACAGTTGCGATGTGGAAGAGCCCTCTAATGCCAGTGATATTCCTAATGTCAGCCATTATTTCAGGTGTTGCCCTCTGTATATGGACGTACATATTAGGAATGAAGTTTTTCAGACGCGAAATATGTACTGATACTGTAAGGAGCATGGGGAGAGTGCTTGCCTGGTTTATTATTCTTGCTCTCACCCTTGAGATGCTGGATTTTGTATTCCATGGTTATACCGCAGAGGAAAGCTGGTCAATACTGAGTAAGATTATATTTGGCAAGTTTAAATTCAAGATATTTGTGCTTCAGTGGGGTCTGGGCATGCTTTTACCCATAATCCTGCTCTTTATTCCAAAGCTTAGCACAATAAGGGCATTTGTAGCTTCTACATGCGTGTTGATAGGTGTATGGATGATGAGATGGGATGTTGTGATCGGTGGTCAGTCTATGTCTAAAAGTCTTGCTGGTTTTATGAAGTATAAGATGCCAATCTGGCCACATACATTTGAAGAATTTAGGGAAGGGCTGTTTTCTGTAATATTATTATTAATACTGCCCTTTATATTCCTTTGCATCTTTAATAAGTTTACACCCGTGTTTACAGAGAAGAAGTGTAACTTTGATACTGAAGAGGCACATTAATAAGAGTATCGTTTAGTCAAAGAGCAAAAATTTAATATTTGTGGAGGTCTGGGGGCGTAGCCCCCAGACAAATCCAATATCATCTTGAACAGCCTTTTTATGTAACAGAGTAGACTATTTCGGATTATAAATCAAGGCATGCCTTCCTTGTGGCATTTATCCTGATTCCTCATCACTTAAACACCAAAAATTAGCTTATAAAATTAATTTCCGTTTCTTGTCGATTCTGGAACTATTCTTTGATAAAAGTTTAAGGACAACTGTTAGCTTATTTTTGGGGCAAGAAAGACAGAGAATGGTAAGAAATGGTAGGCGATGCAGGGATTGAACCTGCGACCTCTGCCGTGTGAAGGCAGCGCTCTCCCACTGAGCTAATCGCCCACTTGAATTAAATTATAATTAAATCTAAAAAAATCTGTCAAATAGTGTTAGAATTAATATAACACTTCAAAATAGGAGGGTTGTTATGGCAAAGGAAAAATTACCTGTACAGTATGAAAGCATTAAGAAACGCTACAAGGAACTCTTTAAGGCAGTGGGCAATCTTGGAAGGGTCGTAAGGAAGGCAGGGCCGATCGATGAAAAGACCTCCCATCTTATACAGCTTGCTGCAGCAGCTGCTATAAGGTCAGAAGGGGCTGTTCACAGTCACGCAAGAAGGGCACTCGAGGCAGGTGCAACAAAGGATGAGATTTATCACGCCGTAATACTTCTTACAAGCACAGTAGGTTTTCCAACCATGTCAGCAGCACTTAGCTGGGTAGATGATGTAATAGGCAGGGAGTAGGGTGTAGGAAGTAGGGGGTAGGGGGTAGGGTGTAAGGGATAGCGGGTAGGTAGGCAATTGACAATGAGGCCACTTAAGTGGTAATGTAGTTACATGGGAACAAAAACCATAGGAATAAGAGACTTAAAGGCTAACATAAGCAAGTACTTAAAAGAGGTTCGGGAGGGAAAGGAAATCAAGGTTTCTTACAGGGGAAAAGAAATCGCATTGATAACGCCTCTACACAAGGATAGAATACCTGATGAGGATACTTTACTTATCGCACTTGCTAACTCTGGCAAAATCCTTCTTCCCAGCTCAAAAAAAAGACTAAAAAAGCTGCCTAAAAGAAAAAAATTCAGTGGGATGCCTTTTTCTGAGGCTGTAATCGAAGACAGAAGATGATCCTTTACCTTGATACATCTGCTCTTGTAAAACGGTATGTAATAGAAGAAGGCACCACAATGGTAGATAGGATATGGCAAAAGGCTACTTATATTGCCACCTCTGTAGTCACTTATGCTGAATCTGTGGCTACCTTTGGCAGAAAGACAAGAGAGGGCTTGCTTAACAATGATGATTTTAAACGGATAATAACCTTCATGGAAGCAGATTATAAACACTTTATACGCATTCCTGTTTCAGAAAGGGTTAATGAAATCATAAAAGGGCTTGTTGAGAAATATCCATTGCGAGGTTTTGATGCTATCCATCTGGCCTCGGCAATCCTACTGTCAGAAGGAGGACTAAAGGACATTATCTTTTTGTGCTTTGATAAGCTGCTTTCAGAAGCCGCTTTATCTGAAGGATTTAAAATAGGGTGTAGGGTGTAGGGGGTAGAAGATAAAAATTCTAAGCACTAAACTCTAAATCCTAAACTACATTAAGGAATTGATTGTTTGGAGTTTGGGATTTATAATTTGTTTAGAGATTAGGATTTCGAATTTAGAATTTTTTGATTACAGGAGGTTTGGGATCGCTGAGATTATTATCGACGGATACAATGTAATCGGGATATTTCACAAAGATATGGATAAGGCACGGAGGGAATTTATTGGACAGCTCTCAGAATACAGCAAAAAGAGAGGGCATAGGATTACGGTTGTCTTTGACGGCCATGGTGGTATTTCAAAGACTGACACAGTGAAAAAACAGGGTGGCATCACTGTAATCTATTCAGCAACCCATAAAAGGGCAGACGATGTTATAAAAGAAATATTATTAAAGCAAAAGGGTAAAAGCTTCATTGTTGTAAGTTCTGACAAGGAGATAGTTCGTGCAGCCTGGGCAGCATCTTCTGTTCCTGTGAGCTCTGATGATTTTTACGAAAGAATGGAAGTTGCACTTTCTACTGACAGTAAACCTTACGATTTTGATAAAATACCAGGGGGACTTTCCAAAAAACAAAAGGCCATTTTCAGGGCACTTAAAAAACTATAGATATAAATGACAAAGCTTAAATCCTCAGAACTTATAAATACAGGATTTACCCTGCTGTTTACTCTTGTACTGGTCTTTAACTTCAATTCAATAGAAAACTCCACTTCGTTACTTGCTGGATACATTCTTTTACTTATAGTGCAGGTAATATTCATAAAGGTTCAACCCAAAAGTAAAACAGTTGAGTATCTAAAGGATATAGCTTTGCCTGTGGTATCAGTGCTTTTTATTTTTGATAGCATGACCTACATTGTGCACGGCGTTAATCCCGAAGATATTGACCCTCTGCTTATCATGGCTGATTACCGACTTCTTGGTGTTTATCCAACTGTCTGGCTTGAGAGGTTTATAAATCCTGTGCTTACTGAGATACTTCAGCTTTGTTACTCCACCTATTACTTTTTGCCTGTGATACTTGGAATCTCTTTAAAAATGAAAAAAGAAGAGCAGGGATTTCAGGAAGGGCTTTCTTTAATCATTCTCTGCTTTTATCTTTCCTATGTGGGGTACATACTTTTTCCAGCACTGGGGCCACGGTACACGATGGCTCATCTTCAGCACATTGAACTAAAGGGTGTCTTTACATTCAAATGGATTTACCATACACTTAACTCCCTTGAGGGAATAAAGAGAGATGCCTTTCCGAGTGGACATACAGGTATTACCCTGACAGTGCTTTATGTAGCATATAAATATCACAGGCGGCTCTTTTTTATCTATTTACCCATTTCAGTACTCCTTGTTTTTGCCACAGTTTATTGTCGGTATCACTATTTTGTAGATGTGATTGGTGGTGTGGGGCTGTTCTTTGTCACATTGCTTCTGTATAGATTAGGGGGTAGCGTGTAGGGTGTAGGGAGTATAATATTTTCTTATTGATTTATGCTATTATTACTACATGGTTGATGAAAAAGAGAAGCTTCCCCTTGATACAAGGCTTCTTTCTAATGCCATAATAGAGCTTAATATCTCAAGAAGGAATGTCTCCCTATATCCAAAGGGGCATCCATCGGTTCAGCAATCAATAAACAGGGCCTTTGATTACCTAAACAAATTATTTGAGCTAAGACCCTTAATAACACTCGCAATAGCCAGAGACACCCTGATAATTGATGACCAGACAATTGACGAGAAAAATCCGGTCTTTAAAGAGTTTGCTCTTTCTAATAGCAGACTGAACATAGCTTATATTACATATAAAAAAGGGCTCACTATTGATGAGCTTTATAACTTTCACAGGTTAATAACATCTGGTGAGGAATTCTATTGCAATGAAAAAATCAAAGATACACTGGTTAAAAAGAACATATCTCACATAGAGATTGGCTGCATAGATTACGATGCCTTTAGCTTTAAAGAGACAGACGAGGGAGCCACACCTGAGGAAAACCTGTGGCAGAGGTACATTTATGGGCTTTTAAAGGGAAGCCTCTTAAAAGATGAGACACAGGGATTACTTGAAGGTATTCCTCCTTCAAAGGTTGCTGAGATAATTAACCAGATCCCTGATGAGGAATTAGACGAAAAAGGATACGACAGGGTTATCACCGGTTATCTAAAAGGAACTCGGGAGCAGATCTTTTCGTCAGAGGATATGGACAGGCTCTTTTCCATGATTAACTCACTGAGGCCTGAATTGAGGAGGCAGTTTTTATCATCCACTGTACGGGTTTTAGACAGTGACCGAGAAAAACTAAAAAGGTCATTAAAAGACATATCAGTTGATACGATCATAAACTTGCTTGATGCACTGAACAAAGAACAACTGACCATCCCTGAAACCCTCAAAAGCATTATGGATAAGTTTTCTTCCCTGAAGCTTGACATTGATATGTTAAAACAGGCAGGCTCAGAGGAATCCTTAGTGCTCGATGACATCCTGCTTTCTGATGAACTGAAGAGTATCTTTCAGAAAGGGTCTTATAATGAGTTTGTCTCTGATGAGTATAAACAGGAGATTCAAAAGCTTATAAGGGCTAAAAGAAAGCACCTTCCAAAGAGCAAGTTAGAGGAGCTTACAAAGGATTTTTCCGAACCTGTTCTTTACGGTAAACTTTGTTCACTGATGCTTGAGCTTTCTGATCAAAACTGTATTGAGCGGAAAAACTTAAAAAAATACATTGCAAGGCTCAAAGAGCAAAGCACGGTCCTGCTTGAAACAGGTCAGTACAGCGAGCTTTCAAGAATTGTATCCACCATCGATGAGATGTTTAGTGCTCACCCTGACAGTGAGGAGCTCAAAGAGGCTTATGAATACTTCCATTGCAGCGAGTTTATAGAGAAAGTGATGAGCTCGCTCAGGCTCATTGGAAGGCTTTTCAGATCTGAGGCATTTAAACTGATCGAAAGCTACGGAAACTCAATAATCCCCTATCTTCTTGACTCTCTCATCAAGGAAGAGTCATCTTCATCAAGGAAATTCCTAATTGCCCTTATACTGTATTTCGGGAAAGAGGGCGTTGATGAGGCTGTTAAACTTCTTGGTGACAGCCGATGGTTTGTGAAACGAAACATGCTTTACATCCTTTCAGAGGCAGGCTACGAAGAGGTGGTTCCTTATGTAAAGCCCTACTGTAGACATGAAAATGCAAAGGTTCGTATAGAGGCAATCAAATGCCTTCTGAAATTTAACGACCCTTATGGAATAGAGGCATTAAGAGAACTCCTTTACGATGAAGACCACGAGATTGCTCATCAGGCTATACTGCTGGCAGGTGCTTACAGGGTTAAAGAGCTGGTACCTGACCTTCTTAAGCTTTTAAGGAAAAAGGGCTTTTCAGGCTATGATATACTGAATAAGTCACCGATAATAAAAACTCTTGGTCAGATAGCAGACCCGAGGGCTATTGAGGGCTTCAAAGAAATACTTAAATTAAAAAGTGTTCTTTTTAAAAGTGCCCTTGATTCAATAAAAGAAGAGGTCATAAGGACACTTGCAAACTTTTCTTACGAGGATGTCTCAGGGTTAATAGAGATTGGAATGAAGTCAAAGAATCCAAAAATATCAAGAGTAGCAAAAGAGGTTAAGTTAAGGTTTGAAAGGGGAATCTATGATGGTAAGTAGGAAAAAAGATATAAACTCCTTTATAACCACATTTATGTCTGCAATATCAATGTGCTCCCTTTATGGACAAAACCACCCTTCAGTAGAAGACTACTCAAGGAAGTGTTTTGAAATCCTTGATGAGATAATAAAGGAGGAAGGGTTATTTCAGATAATGATAATCGATTCTGACCTGGTGATAAACAAGCAGTCTTTTCACGAAAGTGGAATCCATGGTCTTAACATGATAAAGCGTCTGAAGCGTAAGGGTGTGACAAGGGTGGACTTTTTTCAGGGCATCCTTCAGGCAGAATTCACTCAGTTCTTATACGACATTGCCTTAAAGGAGCGGAAGATAAGACCCTACCCTCACATAAAGACTGGAATGGTAAGCGTAAAACTACGGGCAGAAAGCGAATCTCAGTTAAACCTTTCTGAAGATATAGATTTCTTCAGAACTATGCAGATTGATAAATTTCGCACTATTTATAAAGGCATCTCTCCCTTTAAAAGACTTGACATTGCTGGGTTAGAGGAAATCGTGCTTGGCTTCTTTAGCGTGCTTAGACAGGAGGCAAACTTTATAAAACTCCTAAGCCCCGTAAGAACTTATAGCGAGTATACTTATACTCACGCAATAAATGTAGCTATTATTGCCATGCTTATTGCAGAAACAATAGGTTTTGACGACTTTATCGTCCACGAGATAGGTTTTGCAGCACTGCTACATGATGTGGGAAAGCTCTTTGTTCCAAAGGAGATACTTGAAAAAAAGGGAAAGCTTAACGACAGTGAATTCTCATTAATAATGGAGCACCCCCTCAGGGGAGCAGATTATCTCTTAAACCTTGATGAGGTTACGCCTCTTGCGCCAATTGCTGCCTTTGAGCACCACATAAAATACGACGGAAAGGGTTATCCAAAGCTGAAAAGGATAAAAAAGAAGCAGCACCTGGCAAGCCAGATAATAGCCATAGCTGACTTTTTTGACGCCCTCCGAAGCCACAGACCCTATAAGCGGAGCTGGAAGGTTGAGGAGATCATATCTTTGATGAAGGAAAATTCAGGCAGGGATTTTAATCCACTGCTGGTAGAGCATTTTACTGAGGTTTATGTAAAGGCAACGCAATAAATGGAATAGGGGGTAGCGTGTAGGGTGTAGGGTGTAGGGGTTAGGGGGAGAGGAGTTTTTTTATGTTTTTCATCGTTCGGTCAATCACTCCTTTGTAGCTATCGTATATCTCCTTTGCCCTTTTCCCAATGGATTCAGCATAGTTGTGGTCAGTGAGTATTTTTAAAATCGCACTGTCAAGCCTTTCTGCAGATATGCTAACAGCTGCACCGGTTCTGAAAAACTCCTCAGCCATTGGGAAGTTTTCCATGTGAGGACCGCAGACAATTGGAACACCCCAGGCCGCAGGCTCAAAGAGGTTGTGTCCTCCACTGTCTGAAAAGCTCCCACAAATCACAGCCACATGGGCACCACCGTATACTGAGGAAAGTTCCCCTATGGTATCAAGCACAAGGACATCGATGTCCTCAAACTGCTCTTTACTTCTAAGGCCCATCCTGAAGCCGCTTTTTTCTACCAGTTCTGACACTGCTGAAAACCGCTCAGGATGCCGTGGTGCTATAACAAGCAATACATCCTGAATTAGGCTTTTTACTTTCCTGAATGCCTCAAGCACTATCTCATCCTCTCCTTCGTGGGTGCTTCCAGCTACGATTATCTGTCCCTTCAAATAATCCATCCACTGGGGAATTTTTTCAGGAAGTGGCACATCAAACTTCAGGTTTCCAAGCACAACGGTTTTTTCCCTGTCTGCACCTATGTCAAGGATTCTCTTTGCATCCTCTTTGGTCTGCATCATAAGAAGGTCAAATCTTTTTAAGACACTCTTCATAAAAAAGGATATCCTTTTGTATCCCCTGTACGAAGAGTGGGATATCCTTCCGTTTACGAGACACACAGGGACACCCCTGTTTTTTGCAAGCCTCAGCAAGTTAGGCCATATCTCTGTCTCCATGATAATTAAAAGCTCGGGCTTTGCTCGCTTAAGAAATCGCCTTAATGGAACTGGCAGGTCAAAGGGTGCATAAAATAGGGCCTCCTCTTCTCTTAAAAAGCTCTTCATTATCTTCTGGCCTGTATCTGTAACCGTGGTAACCACTATCTTTGTGTTTTCCATCTCTCTTAGCTTTTTTATCAAAGGACGGGCAGCAATGGCCTCACCCACAGATACGGCATGAATCCATACAGTCCTTGAATCTTCACTGGTTTCTGGCATTGATATAAAACCTGAACGCTCCTTAAACCATCTCTTTCTGAGAGCAGGAGGTCTTCTGAGAAGTTCACGGGGCAGGAATGCTATGAGGGCAAAAAAATACAAAATAGAATACAGAAAATACATCTTTGTTTAAAGCTCCTCTTGTTTCCAGCCTGCAAGCTCACATACCATCTGAGCAACCCTTTCAGAGGGTTTAAGCCCCTGAAAGGTCTCTCTTAAACGGGCAAACTGCTCAAGCATCATCCTTCTTATGGCGTCATCCTTTATAATCTTTTCAAGCTCTCTAAGCACATTTTCTCTGTTTGCCTGCCACTGAATAAGCTCTTTTACGACCTCACGATTTTTACTAAGTATGTTTACAAGGCTTATGAACTTCACATTCACGATCATCCTTCCAACAAGATAGGTAAGGGGAAAAAGCTTATAAACCACCACCATTGGCACTCCCACCAGGGCTGCCTGAAGGGTTGCTGTGCCAGAGGCAATAAGGGCATAATCTGAAGCAATCAATGCCTCTGTAGCCCTACCCTCTATCACCTTTACCCCTTCGGCCTTCAGGTCATCAAGCTTATGAAATTCCTCTGCATCGAGGTTTTCAGCAAGCGGCATCACATACTGCATGTTATGATACTTCCTTTTAAGTTCTTTAAGCACTGCGTGATAAAGTGGCAGATGTCTTTTGAGCTCAGAGCGTCTGCTTCCTGGAAGTAAGGCCAGAGTTTCTCGGTCAGGTGAAAGCCCTATGCCCTCTCTGACAAAGCCCTTGCTTCCCTTTGTCCTCTCTATTACCTCCATTATCGGATGCCCCACAAACTCTGCATCCACCGAGGCATCTCTGTAGAGCTTTTCTTCAAAGGGGAGTATAACTGCCATCCTGTCACAGAGTTTCTTTATTTTCTTAATCCTCTTTTTTCGCCAGGCCCAGATCTGGGGGCTTACATAATAAAGCACCTTTGTTCCGAGTGACCTTGCAACCTCTGCAACCTTAAGGTTAAAGTCAGGAAAATCTATAAGCACAACCACCTGTGGGCGTTTTGTCCTTATAAATTCCGTTACCTTTCTGTAAAGCATCCTTACCCTGCCAAAGCTGGAAAGGGCCTCCCACAAACCAAAAGCCCCTGTAATGGTTCCGATAAGCTCTACCCCCTCTTTTTGCATGTGCTCACCACCTATTCCATAGAGGTCAACTGAAGGACGGAGTTTTTTTAACTCCGAGGCAAGCATTGAACCGTAGAGCTCCCCAGAGGCCTCACCAGAAAGGATAAGGACGATCTCCTCAGCCATTTTTTAAAGCCTCTTCTATTGAGTCACATACGATGTTTTGCTCCTCTTCGGTAAGCTCAGGAAACATGGGAAGAGATAGAACCTCACTGGATACCCGTTCAGCCACAGGCATGTCCCCTTCAGAATAGCCAAGAAACTCAAGGGCCTTCTGAAGATGAAGTGGCAAAGGATAATAAACCACTGCACCAATCTCTTTAGAGTTCAGGTGCTCCTTTATCCTGTCTCTCCTTGGTGAAGAGATGGTGTACTGGTGATAGACGTGGTGGTAGCCCTGTTTTTCTACAGGACACTTAACTAATCCGCTAAGTCTTTGGTTGTAGTAGAATGCCCTTTTTCTTCTTTCTTCGTTGTATCTCCTGATGTGTTTTAGCTTTATGTTTAAAACTGCTGCCTGCAGTTCATCAAGACGGCTGTTAAGTCCTATACTTTCGTGAATGTAGGAACCCCTGGAGCCGTGATTTCTAAGCATCCTTACTCGCTCTGCAAGCTCTGGCTTTGCGGTTATAACAGCTCCACCATCACCACAGGCACCGAGGTTTTTGCTTGGATAAAAGCTAAAACAGCCAATTTCACCAAAGGTGCCCACAGGCCGTCCATTGATGGTTGCTCCAAAAGCCTGTGCACAGTCTTCTATGACATAAAGGTTGAGTTTACGGGCAATCTCCATTATCCTTGGCATATCAGCAGGATGTCCAAAAAGATGGACAACCAGAATGGCCTTTGTCCTTGGGGTTATTGCAGACTCTATTAACTCTGCATTGATATTGTAAGTCTCTGGCTCTATATCGACAAACACAGGCCGTGCACCCTGATACAGTATAGCCTCCACTGTTGCAAAGAATGTAAAGGGAGTGGTAATTACCTCGTCATCCCTCTTTATCCCTATTGCCTTAAGGGCAAGATTCAGGGCATCAGTGCCAGAGGCAACACCAACTGCATCGGAAACCCCGTGAAACTCTGTAAGTGCCCTCTCAAAGGCCTGCACATGAGGTCCAAGCACATAACGGCTACTTTCAAAGACCTGATTTATTACCTTTAAGACCTCATCCTTTATCTGAACGTATTGTCTCTTTAAGTCTACCATCGGTATCATAGCTGCTCCTTTATCTTTTCATTTATCATCATTGCCACCCTCAGGGCCTCACGGCCATCCTCGGCTGTCACCTTTGGTCTGGTTCTGTTTCTTACTTTGTCTATAAAATCTTCAAGCTCGAGCCTGAGGGGTTCACTCTGTTCTGCCCTAAAGGTTTCCCGTGAGATGTTACCCTCTGAGTCCTTAAAGTATCGGGTAATCTGCAGGTTCTGATAATCCACGGTAAGATAGGATTTATCCTGAAATACCTTTAATATCCTTTTTTTGTCGCTCGATAACCTGCCTGCTGTGGTCAGGGCTGAAACGCCATTTTCAAACTCAATCCATGCCTTGGCAACATCAAGCCTCTCGGTAAGCACCCTTTTCCCGACTGCCTTTACATCCACCACCTTTGAGTGAGTAAGGGTAAGAATTATATCAATATCGTGTATCATTAAATCAAGGGTTACATCAACATCTGTGCCTCTTCCAAGGAATGGAGAGAGCCTTTCGGATTCAAAAAAACCCGGCTCATCAATCATATCCTCCATAGCTAGTACAGCAGGGTTGTATCTCTCGATGTGTCCTACCTGTATAAGCCTTCCCCTTTTTTCTGCCTCTTCGATCAGTTCATCTGCTTCTTTTACTGTAACAGTAAAGGGCTTTTCCACAAATATGTCCTTTTCGGCTTTAAGACATTCAAGGGCTATCTGGTAATGGGTGGTGGTGGGTGTGACAATGCTAACAGCATCAACCTCCTTAAGTATCTCTTCAAAGGAAGAGACAGCCCTGCAACCGCGTTTTTCTGCTATCTCTGATGCCCTCTTTAAATCAATATCGACCACAGCAACAAGCCTTGCATCAGGAAGCTCTGAAAACACACGGGCATGATGCCTTCCCAGATAACCAACGCCTATTACAGCAATATTTATCATAAAACTAAAAATGCAGGGTGTAGGGTGTAGCGTGTAGGGAGTAGTCATTTATATTACACCTACGCCCTGTCTTCAAATTATTACACATCAAATTTTAAATCCTAAATTCTAATATCTAATCCCTAAACAAACTCCAATTTCTAAATCATAAATCTTAAATCTTAAATCTTCTGTGTAATCTCTTTTATCTCCTCAAGCTTTCCGATGGCGGCGCCTGAGTCTATTGTCTCCTCTGCGATTTCCTTTGCCTCCTTCAGGTCTTCTGTTTTTCCAGCCACCATTAGCGTAAGTGCCGTGTTCATCACCACCATATCTCTCTTAGCGCCCCTTTCACCCTTAAGTATCCCAATTGTTATGCGGGCATTTTCTTCAGCATCCCCTCCTGCTATGTCATCAAGGGTTGCCCTTTTAAAGCCAAAGTCCTCTGGTGATACTATAAAGCTCTCAACCTCACCGTTTTTGAGTCTGCTTACCTTTGTGCCATCAGTAATCGTGGCCTCGTCAAGACCATCCTCACCGTGCAGGACCATAACATCCTCTGCCCCGAGCCTTCCAAGCACCCTTGCAAGGGACTCTGTAAGTCTGTCCGAGAATACCCCCAGAATCTGACGCTTTGCACCTGCAGGGTTGGTGATAGGGCCAAGGATGTTGAAGATGGTTCTTATACCCATCTCCCTTCTCGGGCCGATTGCATACTTCATGGCAGGATGAAAAAGGGGTGCAAAGAGGAAGCCAAAGCCTGTTTCCTGAATGCATCTTTCCACCTTCTCAGGTGGGAGGTCTATTTTAACGCCAAGGGCTTCAAGCACATCGGCACTGCCTGACTTGCTTGACACCGAGCGATTTCCGTGCTTTGCCACTGGCACACCTGCTGCTGCCACCACTATGGCAGTGGTGGTGGATACATTAAAGGTGTGAGCCATGTCACCACCTGTGCCACAGGTATCAACCACTCCTTCAGGTGCAGTGATACGGGCAGCCTTCTGCCTCATCACCCTGGCAGCACCTGTTATCTCCTCAACGGTCTCACCCTTTATTCTAAGTGCAGTAAGAAATGCCCCGATCTGAGCATCCGTTGCCCTTCCTTCCATTATCTCGTTCATACACTCAACCATCTCCTCCTCAGAGAGGTTTATCCCCTGCACCAGAATGTTTATTGCCTCCTTAATCATTACCGTCCTCCCATACCGGTGTTTTTATTTTAAGGAAATTCCTTAAAAGCTCCTTCCCAACAGTGGTAAGTATGGATTCAGGATGAAACTGAACACCCTCAAGCACATACCTTTTGTGCCTTATCCCCATAATCTCTTCGTCGTCGGTCCAGGCAGTTATTGTAAACTCATCTGAAAGGGTGTCCCTTTTTATAACAAGGGAGTGATAGCGGGTTGCCTCAAAGGGGTTTGGAAGCCCTGAAAAGATGGTCTTACCGTCGTGGTATATAAGAGAGGTCTTTCCGTGCATAAGGGTTTTAGCATTGACAATCTCTGCACCCCAGGCAAAGCCGATACATTGATGACCAAGACAAACACCGAGTATGGGTTTCTTGCCTGCAAAGTGCTTTATCACCTCCACTGAGATGCCTGCCTCACGGGGAGTGCAGGGGCCTGGAGAGATAACAATCCTTTCGGGGTTCAGTTTTTCTATCTCCTCTATGGTGATTCTGTCGTTGCGAAACACCTGTATATCTTCACCCAGTTCTCCAAGATACTGAACAAGGTTGTAGGTAAAGGAATCGTAATTGTCTATCATTAAAAGCATCACTCACCTCCTATTGTGCGTGCCATCTGGACGGCCTTCATCATACCCATTGCCTTGTTTACCGTCTCTTTATACTCAAGCTCAGGCACAGAGTCAGCCACAATGCCAGCTCCTGCCTGAACAGACAGCATGCCGTCCTTGACAATCAGGGTCCTTATGGTAATACACATGTCCATATTACCTGAAAAGCTAAAGTAACCAACAGAGCCAGCATAGGGACCCCGCTTAACAGGCTCAAGCTCGTCGATTATCTCCATTGCCCGCACCTTTGGTGCACCTGTTACAGTGCCAGCAGGGAAACAGGCCTTGAGGAGATCAAAGGCATCAAGGCCGTCTTTAAGCCTTCCCTCAACATTTGACACAAGATGCATTACATGGCTGTAACGCTCAACGGTCATAAGCTCTGTCACCCTGACGCTTCCAATCTCTGCCACCCTGCCCACATCATTCCTGCCAAGGTCAACGAGCATTATGTGCTCGGCTATCTCCTTTGGGTCTGCCCTGAGTTCAGCCTCAAGTGCACGGTCTTCCTCCTCGCTTCTTCCACGCCTTCTGGTTCCAGCTATTGGTCTCAGGACTATCCTTCTACCCTCAAGCCTCACAAGTATCTCAGGGGATGAACCTATAAGCAGGGTGTCTCCTGTGTCAAGATAAAACATGTAGGGAGATGGATTTATCACCCTCAATGCCCTGTAGATGTTGAAGGGATGGACATCGCACTTTCTGTCAAAACGCTGTGAGATCACTACCTGGACCACATCACCTGCCCTTACATACTCTTTAACCCTTCTGACAGCATCCTGAAATGCCTCCTTCTCACCAAAGGATGAGACAAAGTCATTCTCAGCCTGCCCTGGTTGTTGCTCAGGCTCTTTAACGGGAGTTTTTAGCTTTTCTCTTACATCCTCGAGCCTTCTTACTGCATCTTCGTATGCACCTTCAGGGTCATCATCCACAATCACAGGAGTAACAATCCTGAGACGGTGTTTAAGGTTGTCAAAGATAAGAACTATATCGGGTATCATAAAAAACATATCATAGGCATTAAGGGAGGGCTTTTCCCTGTCAGGCACCCGTTCAAAAAACTTAACCATCTCATAGCCTATGTAACCTACCGCACCACCGTAAAAAACTGGCAGACCATTGTCAGTGGCAGGTCGGTACTTTGAAATCTCGGACTTAAGGACATTGAGAGGGTCAGCATCTTTAATCTGGTTGATAACCTTCCCATTCTCAATGACCTCCACCAGAGAGCCCTTTGAACGGATAATCCTTTTTATGTTTGTTCCAACAAAGGAGTACCTGCCCCATTTTTCTCCTCCCTCTACACTTTCAAGCAAAAAAGACGGAGATTGAGCTACCTTCAGATACGCAGAGACAGGGGTTTCAAGGTCTGCAAATACCTCGGTATAAAGGGGCATAAGGTTGCCTTTTCGTGCCAGTTCAAGAAATTTTTCTTTATCAGGAAACATCAAAATATTTTAATTTTTTGTATTGTTTTTTAGCAAATGATAATTTAGGGGGTAGGGGGTAGCTTGTAGGGGGTATGAAAGACAGGGCACAGGGATGTAGGGAGTTATGAGTGTTCAGTGAGGTCTAAAACTCCTTAAACACCTTGGCAAGTGAATCGCCAGCAACGTGTATCTTAAACTCGTGAAAATACCCAAAGGGTGTGGTCTTTACCACATATCCTGTGCGTGTTAGTCTTTCTATTGCCTCATCGAGTATTGCCTTTGCTGTTTCAGGAGATGACTTGCTTGAAGAGAGATGATTGAAGGAATGAAGAACCACATTTTTTGTTTTAAACTTTCCACAGAGCCACTTGATGTTTTTGACGAATTTCTGGACAGCAGACTTCTTGTTTTCTTCATCCTTTTGTTCAACATGAAAAAATACCACCACAGCATCTCTGACCTCATCGGACATATCCATGTCCGGAGCATCCTGAAGACTTTTTTTGGCAGTTTTGAAATAAAATGTATGGGCATAAAAGAGTAAGAGTTTCATGGAGTATATTATAATTTTTTCAGCACTTCTTTGTATAGTTTTAAGTATTTTGGAACAACACTTTCAAGGCTATAGTTCTCTAATATTGTTTTATGTGCATTGTCTGAAAGCTTTTTTCTCATGTCACTGTTCTGTATCAATTTTAATATTCCCATTGCCAGGTCTTGATCATCACCAGGTTTTACAAGTAATCCATTGTATCCATCCTCTACGACATCCTCCACTCCACCTATTTTCGTTGCTACAACAGACATGCCACAGGCCATTGCCTCAAGAAGCGAATTTGGCATGCCTTCCTGAAGCGAGGGCAGGACAAATATATCGCCTGCATTCAGATAATCTACTATATTGTTGACATGCCCATTAAATACTACCTTTTCAGAAATCGATAATGCTCCTGCAAGCTCTTTCATATCTTTTAAAAGAGGACCATCTCCAAGGAGATAAAGCAGGGAATCTGTCTTCTCTGAAACAACCTTCCATGCCCTGAGCAGATAATCTATACCCTTTCTGCCAATAAATCTGCCACTGAAAACCACACAAACTCTGTTATTGTCTAATAGCTGTGCCTTTTTTATCTTTTTCTCCTCTTCTGAAAGCCTTTTAAAAACTCTTATGTCTATAAAATTGGGAATCCTTACAATCTGAGCTTGTTTAAAACCGTCCTGAAACAGTCCTTCCTTTATTTCTTCACTTATTGCCACTATTGCATCAATGTTTCTCATACAGTTGATGACTAAATTACCAGCTCCAAAATATCTTCCCTTTATAGAGCCAAGCTCTGTTCCTATGTTTGCGGCAGCCACTTTAGCTATAACTTTTTTTCTCATCAGCCTCAATAACGGATAATTTATAAAAAGAGGCAGGCTGGCTCCATGGAAATGAACCAGATCAAATCGTTTTCTGTTTTTTATTAAAAGCAGTGCACAGCTTAGACTGAATGTCAAAGATATAAGCAGATTAGAGATACTGAACTTCTCGTAAGTATGACGATATGGTTTAGTTGACCATGCCCTTAAGACCTCTACATCTTGTGAGAATGTATCAGCAGGCATCCGCTTCATTCTTCTGGCGATTACAAACAAATCTATTTCATCTTCCTGAGCAAGTCTTTCAGTAAGAAGCTTTGCCTGTCTTCCAAGTCCACCAAGTGAGGAGTGATAAAGTGGTGAGACAACGCACAGTTTTATTTTCATTTATCTATAAACTCCCTGTGCCATAATTCAAGCATGAGCAGATTATAAATCTGATACTGCCAGTTCCATCTATTCTCAAGATGCTCTTTAATCATGTTTTCAATAAAATCTCGTCTGAAGTAACCTCTTTGAAGTGCTCTGTGGCTTAATAAAATATCCCTCATAAAGTCCTTTAACTCTCCTCTGAACCATCTATCAAGGGGCACTGCAAACCCCATCTTTTTTCTGTATAAAATGGCATCAGGAAGCTCACTTCTAAAAGCCTCTTTTAATAGATATTTCAATGAAAAACCTTTTAATTTAAATTCTGCAGGAACACTTGCCATAAATTCTACAAATTCATGGTCTAAAAAAGGACTTCTTACCTCAATTGAGTTAGCCATGGAGGCAACATCAACTTTAGTCAGTAAATCATCAGGTAGATACATCTTGAAATCAGAATAAAGCATCTTTTCTAAAAAAGAGTTAGCTTCGGCATTATTAAAAAGTGCCCTCAGCAGGTCAAGAGAATTATTCTCTTTTGTTTCATGAAGAAATTCATCCGTATATAGTCTGTTTTTAGTCTCATTGTCAAAACTACAAAGCCATGTTGAATGTCTGATTTCAGGTGGTGTTTCATATCCCTGCAAAAATCTCTTTAGTATCCATATCAGATTATACCTTCCAATTCCCTGAGGTATTTTTCTTATTAACCTAAACATCACCTTTGCCAGAAAGGGTCTAAAAATAACTTCAAGTCTGTTTGCAATACTACTTATAAGGTACCTGTCATAACCAGCAAACAATTCATCACCACCATCACCGTTTAACACTACCTTTATATATTCTTTAGCTACCTTTGAGATATAGTATATAGGTATTGCTGATGCATCGGCAAAGGGCTCATTATAATGCCATACAATCTTTGGAAGCACCTCAACTGCATTAGGTCTTAAGATAAACTCCCTGTGATCAGTTCCATATTTATCTGCTATTGTTCTTGCATAGGGAAGTTCATTATACTGGTCATCTTCAAATCCCACAGAAAATGTTTTAACGGGCTCTCTCATTAGCCTGCTCATTAAAAAGACAATCACACTTGAGTCTATTCCACCACTTAAAAAAGCCCCAAGTGGAACATCACTTATCAACCTTATTTTTACTGCCTCCTTCAGCTTTTCTTTGAGGTCATCTATAATCACATTTTTTGGTTCATTGATTTTATGATTATATGTAATATTCCAGTAATCTTTCACTACAACCTTGCCATCCTGAATAAGAAGATAATGTGCAGGGGGCAGTTTTTTTATTCCTTTAAAGGCAGTAAATGGCGATGGAACAAATTGATATGTCAGATAATGATGAATTGCGAGTATGTCAGGCTGTCTCTCTATCTGTCTATCTTTCAGAATTGCCTTTATCTCGGAAGCAAAAATAAATCTTTTATCATCTTTATAGTAATATAAAGGCTTTTTTCCAACCCTATCTCTTGCAAGGAAAAGTCTTTTTCTTCTGTCATCCCAGATTGCAAAGGCATACATGCCTCTTAAATAATGCAAACAATTAATATCGTACTCTTCATATAAATGGATAAGCGTCTCCGTATCAGTATTTGACCTGAATTGATGACCTTTTGAAACAAGCACCTTCCTTAAATCTGGGAAATTATATACTTCGCCATTGAACACTACCCATATACTTTCATCTTCGTTAGGCATGGGTTGTTTACCTCTTTCTGAAAGGTCAATAATTGAAAGGCGTCTGTGTCCAAGTCCAATATTATCTTTTAAAAACACACCATAATCATCAGGCCCTCTATGCTGAAGAACCGATGTCATGCTTTCAATTAGTCTGGTTTCAACAGGACTGCCATCAAAGTTTAATTTTCCACAAATCCCACACATTAAAAGACTAACTCCTTAAAGACCATTTTAGTTTCCTGCTTAGATCGAGCAATTTAGGAGCTTTGAAAGCACAAAGGACGAATAATATAAAAGGAGAAAAAAAATACTTTTTAGCATAGGGATGATTTTTCCCTATATACTGGTAAAATTCCTTTAAACAAGAATAATTACCAGAATATGCAATTGTAAGTACTACTGTATTGATATAATATCTGAACATCCTGTCTCTCCATCTATTAAGTTCTGCAATCGGTAATCCCTTTTTAATAGCATATTCAAAGGGAGATGTGATAAATCTTGAATTTTTACAAAGCTCCTTTAAATTTACCTTAGTTGAAAAATTATCTCTGTGCTTCCTCCACACTCCGGCTATCTTATTTAATAATAGTACCTTACCATTAAGAACCAGTCGGAGTAATGATTCCCAATCTGAGCTGATAATATCTTCTGTGTAAAAGCCTGTATTTAAGGCAGTTTCTCTATTATAAAGAGCTGAAATATGTGGTATGGAGTTTTTATACCAGTTTAAAAATATTTCATGTCCGTCTTTAATGTCGTAAGACTTTTTTGTAGGTAAAAAAATGGCTTCATAATCTTCATCAATATAATTAAATATACACCCACCAGCAGCCAAAATTATATCTTTGTGGGAATATATATTATCAATTGCAGCCTTCACAAATTCATTATCATAAAGATAATCATCACCATCAAGGTTTAAGACCCATTGTCCTGATGCATATTCATAAAGAGCCTTTCTATAATTTTGAACCCTGCCAAGGTTTTGCTCATTTCTGTAGTATTTTACTCTCTTATCATTGAGATATTTTCTTATTATGTTAGGCGTACTATCAGTAGAGGCATCATCAGAGATTATTATCTCGATATTCGTATAAGTCTGCTCCAATGCACTTTCAATAGCCTTTTCTATAAAGTCCTGCTGGTTATAAGTCGGGATTAAGATTGAAACCTTTGTCATTTTTACACCAGATTATCATATCCAAGCTCTTTCAGCAATGGATTGTCTTTAATTTTATAATAACATTGCTTCAGCTCATTGTTTTTTAAAAAATTATAACTTCTGGCATTGTCTATAGTAGCCACAATTTTTTCTAAATTCTCTTTCGATTTTTTTATGTTTATAAAACTTGCAATCTCTGTTAGTATTTTGTATGGATTCAGTAAAAGCTCCTCATACTTTATGTGTAATATTTTACCGTTATAATAATCTTCGAACCTTTTTATTCTTGATATATATCTTTCCCATAATTTGATTCCATTTTCTATATTCAATAATTCTTTAGCTATATATTCTTTTCTGTAAAAAAAAGTGACTTTTTTAATAAAATTTCTATTTTTTAGTGCAGCAATAAAGGCTTCCTCTCTTTTTTTCAAACTTAAAGCAACATCTATAGGGTTTCTATAGACATGTATAATTTTTGCCTTTGGGAAAAAATCCAGCCAGAAGTCAATAGTAAAGGTATTTCTTGGATCCTTCCATCCCCAGTAAAAATCAATATCCCTTATATCCTTATATTTTAGATAATTCCTTACACCCAGATATTTTATTCTGCTTATGGAATGCAGTTTATGGTCAATAAGGTTTAAAATTTCTTGGTTAATCTTTATATCAATGTCTAAATTATCTGGAGGATTATCCCACTTTGAATTTAGTCTACTTAAAATCCATATATTTATATCAAGAAAATACTTTGCTTCATGATGAATATTCAAAGAGGAACCCATAAAAATTCCCATCTTATCAAGTATCCTTGAAAGAAGCGAAGTGCCTGAACGATGCATGCCAATTATGATAACCGGAGGGATCGACACATCCTTTACCTTTTAAAACACAAAATCTAAATTCTAATTTCTAAACAAACAGAAACAATGATTGATCATATCTCATCATTAATCACTTTACGAAAAACTTCAAGATGTTTTTGAGCACTTTTTTCCCATGTAAACTGTTTTGCCCTTTCTAAACCTTTTTCACTTAACTCCTCTCTTAAATGTTTATCAACAATAATGCGCTCCATAGCCTCTCTGATCTCTTCTACTGAATAGGGATTTACAAGCAATGCTGCATCTCCTGCAACTTCTGGACATGCAGATACATTTGATGTTATAACAGGACAACCGCAAGCCATTGCTTCAAGTATAGGCATGCCAAAGGATTCTCTTAACGATGGAAAAACCAAACATATTGCATTATTATAAATCTCAGATAATTCATGATGTGTATACGGTCTATTATATAACTCTATATTTTTATCTTTTAAAAGATATTTATAACCTGGAAGAACAGCTAACAAAGGAGGTTTATTTATTAATCTTATCTTTGAATATGCATTAAAAATTCTGTCAATATTTTTAATTGGTTGATAATTAGAAACTACTAAAAAATATTTTCTATTCAAGCCCACTTTAATTTTAAATATATCATGGTTAACACCATGATATATTGGAAAGATTTTTTTTTCTGCTATATTTAACGAACTCGCAACTTCTTTAGCGCCAAATTTAGACACTGTAATAACGGCTGATACCTTTTTTCTATATTTGCTCCAATCCTTTTTTACTCTATATTTAATAAAAGACTCATATAACATATCTATTTTATTGTTATAATAAGTTTTCATAGGAAGAGAAAAGGCTCTTAAACCATGTATAGTACAAACAGTTCTGTTTTTAATTTTAAAAAACTTTCGTGGAATAGGTCTCATACCAAGGCCAGGGTCCCATATTAAATCATATTCTTTAATGTTTTTTGTAATTCTTAATCTTTTTAGTAAAATTTCATCAATAATGATATTAAAATTATTTAACGTATTAATAAGGTTTTTTTGGTAATTTAATACGCTACAGCCTTCGTTTTTTCTTGTTATAACTAATATATTCATTTTTTTATAGAGCTACTAATCATTATTCTCAATAGATTTTTCTTAGACAATTTTACCACTTTATATTTATTATTACAATTAGTAGAAATAATTCTATCTA
>WFMM01000117.1 GCA_015484595.1 Nitrospirota bacterium
GCCCTTTCATGACCTTAAGAGCGTTGCTTAAAAGCATAAATTGTTTCCTTTACGACAGAACTGATGTGTCTGGAGGTGTGGCTGATGATGAAAACTCAATTTAAAACACTGTTTCTACTTCTTCCTTTAATATTTCTTCTTTCAGCCTGCTCAGGCTCAGTTAGTAAAGTCAAGACAGACGAACCGTTAAGTATAATATATCCTCAAAATGGGACAAACATAAGCAACGATAGGGTCGTTGTGGTTGCAAAGGTTTCACCTGATATTTACAATGCCAGGTTGCTTTTGGATGGTAAAACTCCTGAAGGGCTGACCAGTAGAAAGCGAATGGATACCTACATCTTTTCTTTCCCTTTAACCACCGGAGAGCACACCGTTGAGATTAATGCCACAGGTGGAAAGGAGATATCAAGAGATTACAAAAACTCGATAACAATTAATATTCAACCTCCGGGTCCGTTAAGGCTAAAACCCATATCCGAGGCAGAGTACTTCTCCGTTGTTAATGCCTCATCAATGGCAGGGGTTGAACTGCCGGCGGTATCATTTACGAAAAACACCCTTTTAGTCAGGACACAAAGGGGAAAGAGTGAGCTCTACTGGGTAGTTCCAAGAGAAGACAGAAAAAAGGCAGAGGAAGTTATGGAAAGAGAGCCACATCTTAAGTTGACCTCTGAAAAAGGAGCAAGGCCACCTCTGGTATGTGGTTTCAGTGGCACAAGGGAGGGCTATTCAGTGGTTCAGGATTCTCCCAGAACAGGCAGTCTGGTATTTCACTATCTGGACAGTTCTGGAAAAGAAAAGACTCAGACACTTAAGACAGAGGATATCCTAAGAAGGGCCTTTGAGGAAAGACTGGTTCCTGCCACATGGTGGAAGGAAGAGACCTATATCATGAAGTGGAAAACCGCATCGGTCTTACCAGAGCCAGCAATTCCAATGCAGTGCTCTCAGGGCATGCTTTTAGTGCCACTTCAGTTTCATTGTGTTTATGTAAAGTGCTCACCCTCGGTGGTGCCAGGTTATTTAATCCTTGAAAAAAATGGCAGTTATCACCTGTACATCTCTAACAATGCCAGGTATGAAGGATACGGCTGGCGAGGCTCGGAGGTATTGATACCTGTTAAAAATACTGTGGCAGTTCTTGACCTTAAAAACGCCACTTACAGGTTGTATGAAGGTAAAAAGCAGTATCCTCTGCCCCTTATTATGAGGCTTCCTGACAGATTGAGCAGGGAGTTTTACTTTCAGAGAAACACCCTGAAACCAGTATCAGACAGCACCACACTGTCACAGAACATCTCAGAAGAAGACCATACCCTGTATGGGATGGTGGAGGTGGTCTTTTCAGGCCATATTGCTTTAAAACAGAGCCTCTTTTTTGTTGATAAAACAGCGGGCATGGCAGCCTTAAAGGAGGTGCCTCTCTACTATGAGATTCAGACTGCTGATTAGCCTTGCCCTTTTATTGGTTTTTACGGCAGGGCTTCAGGCATCAGAGGTATTTGAAGAGGTCAGACTCCTCAGGACCACGCCCTATGTGGATGTGGCAAGAAAGACATTACAGAGGATAGACTACGGCCTGAAGGAGACCTCATTGAAACCCTCAGAGGAGATTATTGATGCCTTGGTGCCCATTGTCAAAAATGAACCCTATCTTCTAAAGGATGCCTTAGAGGTGCTTTATGACCTACCAGAGGAGATGCTTTACAGTAGAGAAGACCTCTATGAGGCCCTGAGCAGGTGGAAGAACATGCCTGAGGTGATGGACTTTCTATCCCAAAGAGGTGGTCCCAGGAAGAAGAAAATCCTGATGGATACTGCCATTCATGCCCCGGCAAAAGAGGCAGACAGGGCAGTGGCAGAACTTACAGAGATGCCCCTTAACAGAAGGGACATTAAAAAACTCATAAAACACTATCTAACAAGGCAGACAGAGCAATACTTTTACCTCACCCAGTTTCTGAGAGCACATCCTGAGGGCATTCCATCTGTGGATGGAAAGACCCTGAGAAAACTCACATTCCTGCTTTTAAACGATAGGGACTGCTCGGTGGGTGTGAAACTCTTTAGCACCTCTGCCAAAGAGGGGCTCAGGATTCTTTTTAAAAGGTGGTATCAGGGAAGGGTGCCTCAGGGCTGTGAGTATGAGGCATACCAGGCACTAAGAATGGGTGCAAAGGAGATTCTGAAGGATGTGACAGAGGCCCTGCCCGGGGAGGAAGACCCTATAGTGAAGGGCAAACTGGTGGTGCTTTTGTTTGATGCAGGCAGGGACCGGCTTGCAAAGAAATGGGCAGAGACACTTTCAGAGGAGGGCGCCCTTCAGTTGATAAGTGCCTATATAGACAATGTTGAAGAACTTAGAAGACACGGCATCATTGAGGTTCTTTCCAGAC
>WFMM01000118.1 GCA_015484595.1 Nitrospirota bacterium
AGAGCCTCCTTGGCAGGGTACTTAACATACTTGGAGAACCATTAGACAACAGAGAGCCTGTTGAGGCTGAACATAACCTTCCCATCCACAGAAGTGCCCCCACCCTTCAGAACCAGATAGTCCAGCCCGAGGTTTATGAAACAGGGATAAAAGTAATTGACCTTTTATGCCCTTTTATTCGAGGCGGTAAGGTTGGACTCTTTGGTGGAGCAGGCGTTGGAAAGACCGTGCTTCTGATGGAGTTTATATACAAGGCTGTAAAGGTCTACTCAGGTGTGTCCGTATTTGCAGGCGTTGGAGAGCGAATTCGTGAGGGGCACGAACTTTATGAGGAGATGAAAAGGACAGGAGTTTTAGACCAAACGGTTATAGTGCTTGGGCAGATGAACGAACCACCAGGAGTCAGATACAGGGTGGCCATGACTGCACTGAGCATATCAGAGTACTTCAGGGACGAGATAGGCAAGGATGTACTACTGCTTATGGATAACATATACCGGTTTGTTCAGGCAGGCACAGAGGTATCCGCACTCCTTGGCAGGATTCCATCGAAGGCAGGTTATCAACCAACCATGTTCTCTGAGATCTCAGAGATAGAGGAAAGAATCACATCCACCCAAAGGGGCTCCATAACCTCTGTTCAGGCGGTCTATGTGCCTGCAGACGACATCACCGACCCGGCAGTTACCTCTATCATGCCTCACCTTGATACGATCGTAATCCTTTCAAGGGCCATAGCTGCTAAAGGACTTTATCCATCGGTTGACCCTTTGAGGTCCAGGTCTAAGCTCCTAAGTCCTGAGCTTGTTGGTGTTGAGCATTATGAGGTGGCAAGGGCAGTGAAGGAAACCCTTGCCAGATACGCTGAGCTTCAGGATATCATTGCAATGTTAGGTATTGACGAATTAACCCCTGAGGACAGGCTCGTTGTTAAGAGAGCAAGAAAGCTTGAACGATTTCTGACGCAGCCCTTTTTTCTCACTGAAGCATTTACAGGCAAGCCAGGAAAGCATGTTGCCCTGAAGGATACCATAAGGGGATGCAAAAACATACTCGAAGGCCGGTACGATGATGTAGACGAAAGAAGGTTTTACATGATTGGTTCTGACAGGGATTTATAGATGTTCAGGCTGAAGATACACATTCCCTCTGCCACCGTGTTTGATGAGGATATAGAGTTTTTAAGGGCCCAGGACAGAACCGGCTCCTTCGGGATACTTACAGGTCATACAGACTTTCTTACGATTCTCACCCCATCGGTCTTAATCGTAAAGATAAAGGGTAAAGAACTTTACTTTGCCGTAAAGGGCGGGATACTTTCTTTCAGGAACAATACAGCAACCCTGAGCACCGAAAGTGCAATCAGGGGAGAAAGCCTTGAGGAACTCCACAGGCTCGTCAAAGAGCACTACCTGAAGATAAGCGAACGGGAGAAACAGCTTGGTGAGACCATCGTGAACATGGAGCGGGGTTTTCTCAAAAGGCTAATCGAACTTCAGAGGGAATATGGATAAGAAAAGACAGGAAGAGGAGTTTGTAGAAAAGATAAAAAAACACTCAACTGTGCTCAGTCGTTTCAGGAGAAAGGGTATGCTCTGGCATTCCATAGCCACCTTTGGTGTGATAGGATGGATGATTGCCCTTCCCACTGTAATGGGTGCCTATCTGGGCAAATATCTTGATGCAAAAACCGTCGGACCCGAGGGTATTTCCTGGACCATTACATTTATATTATTGGGTCTTGGAATAGGGTTATATACGGTCTGGAGGTTCTTTTTTTACAGAGGTCACAGATGAGATACACCCATTTTCTGGTATATCTTACAACAGGGCTCATGCTTGGTCTTTTCTATTACCACCATTTATGGCTTGAAGTATGGGGGCTCAGGGGAAATAGGCTTTCACCTTTTTTAAGGTTCTGGGTTCGATTTTCTGCTCTTTCATTCTTTCTTGCACTTTGGTTTTTTCTTGTGCCTGACTCAGGCCTCTTTATTGCCACTGGCTTAATTTTAGCAAAACCTCTTTATATAGTTATGAAGAAAAAGAGCATCTTTGGAGTTTGAGGTGGATAAGATCAATATTTTTTCAAAGGTAATATTCAGAATCGGGCCAGTCCACATAACTGAGGCCATTCTTACATCGTGGGCAGTTATGGCTTTTATATCCATTCTGAGTATGCTTTTAACCAGAAGGCTCAGTCTCTGGAAACCCGGAAAGGCCCAGATCGTGGTTGAATCCATTGTCGAGGCGATAGCAGACACCATTGAAAAGACCCTTAATGCAAACCCCTGGCCCTATGTTCCCCTGATTGGTGGTCTGTGGATATACATTGGATTTATGAACCTGGTAAACCTGTTACCAGGACTTCATAACCCCACAAGGGACCTCGCCACCACTACAGCACTTGCCTTCGTATCCTTTATGTCTGTTCACTACTATGGAATAAAACACCATGGGGCGGTCCAGTATCTGAAACACTACCTTGAACCTGTCTTTATACTTGCCCCCTTTAACCTCTTTGGAGAGATATCCAGAACAGTAGCGATGGCAGTAAGGCTCTTTGGCAACATGTTAAGCTGGGAAATGATGGTGGCTATACTGCTTGTTCTTGCAGGGTTCCTGGTGCCAGTGCCAATAATAATTCTCAGCCTTGTTGGAGACCTTATACAGGCATATCTGTTTGGAGCACTTACTCTGGTATTCATTGCTGGAAGCATTCAGACCATAGAGCAAAAGGGTTTTGTAATAACAGAAACCGAACAGACGGGGGGTTAAAACAGGAATGGTCAGCAAAGCGATGATCCTGATATAAAACACTTAAAAAAGGAGGATTCCATGGATGCATTAACCATTGTAATTGCAGTCTCAATCTTTACGGCAGGCATAACCATTGCCATAGGTGGTTATGGCCCTTCAAGGGGTGAGGGGGAGGCACTAACAAAGGCAATCGATGCGATTGCACGCCAACCTGAGGCAACGAACCAGATAATCCGCACACTTTTTGTTGGTATGGCAATGGTTGAGTCAGTGGCAATATACTGTCTGGTTATATCGCTAATTATACTGTTTGCAAACCCGCTTTTGGGTTATCTGATTAAATAGGGAAACATCATGTTCAACTGGTGGACCTTTTTGTTTCAGATAGTAAACTTCGCCATAGTTGTATATCTTCTTTACAGGTTGCTCTTCAGGCCCGTAAAGGAGATTATCCTTAAAAGACAGGAAACCCTTAAAAATGAAAGGGAGACCCTCAGTAAGGAAAAAAACGCAATTGCTACCCTTAAGAAGGAACTGGATGAAAAGCTTACCAGACTGGATGAGCTTAAAAAAACGATAATCGAGGAAACCAGAGCTGAGGCAGAGATGGAAAGACAGAGGATACTTGAGGAGACCTCAAAGGAGATAGAGGCAAAATGGGAAGGTCTCGAAAGACAGATTGAGGAAAAAAGGAAAACACTCCAAGAGACATTACGAATGGAGGCTATTGAGCTTACCAGGGAACTCTCAAAAAACCTGCTTCATACGCTCTGGGATGAGCAATTAAACGAAAGGCTTGTAAAAAAGACCATAGCCGAAATTGGCTCACTTGATAAAAGGGAAGTCCAGGCAATACTTTCAGGCTACGAGGGCTGTGTAGTTGAGGTAAGCTCTGCATCGGAACTAAAGGAGGATATCAAAAGGGATATATACGAAAGCATCACGCATCTGTTTGGATGCAGTCCGGATATCAAATACCAGGTGGCACCGGAGTACATTGGAGGTATTGCCGTCAGGATAAACAGCAGGGTCTTTGATGGAACAGTGCTTGGGAACATAGAAAGGGCCACCGATGCCCTTAAGTAGGTAGCAGACATGAATAATGATATGCTAAAAGACTTAAAAGACAGACTTCAAGAATTCCCCTTTGGAGTGCATGTTGAAGAGGTTGGTTTCGTTGAAGAGGCAGGTGATGGTGTTGCCCGCATCTCAGGGCTTTCAACTGCAAGATACAATGAACTGGTCTCCTTTGACAACAATAACTACGGGATAGTCTTTTCTTTAAAACCAGACAGGGTTGAGGTGGTAATAGTTGGAGAGCCAGAGGCAGTTAAAGCTGGCGATGCCGTAAAGCTTACAGGCAGGGTGCTTTCAATTGGTGTAAGCGACAATGTGCTTGGAAGGATTTTAGACCCTCTGGGAAGCCCCCTGGATGGTCTTGGTGAGATAAAACAGACCCGGCAGATGCCCCTTGACAGGGCCGCACCACCCCTTATAGAGAGAGACTTCGTTAAAGAGCCTCTCTATACAGGCATAAAGGTTATAGACTCCATGCTACCAATCGGTAGGGGACAGAGAGAGTTGATCATCGGTGACAGTGGCACAGGCAAAACAGCCCTTGCAGTTGACACCATAGCAAATCAAAAGAAATTCGATGTGATATGTGTTTATGTTGCCATAGGAAAAAAGAAGGCTGAGGTTGCCCGGGTGATAGAGGAGTTAAGAAACAGCGATGCCCTTAAATACACTGTGCTGATTGTAGCAGATGCAGGTGCGTCACTGGGGCTTAAATACATTGCTCCCTATGCTGGTGCTGCAGTGGCTGAGTACTTCATGCTAAAGGGAAGAGATGTCCTTGTGGTTTACGATGACCTTACAAGACATGCCGATGCATACAGGAGCCTTTCACTTCTCCTCAGAAGGCCTCCTGGAAGAGAGGCATTCCCTGGTGACATCTTTTACATACATTCCAGTTTACTTGAGAGGGCTGCCAGACGGCACGACCATTACGGTGGAGGCTCTATCACTGCCCTTCCAATTGCTGAAACCTATGCTGGAAGGCTTACTGCATACATTCCCACCAACCTTATCTCCATCACCGACGGCCAGATATTCCTTGACCTTAACCTGTTCAACAGTGGCATTATCCCGGCGGTTGACATTGGCAGGTCTGTATCAAGAATTGGTGGAAAGACACAGAAACCTGCAATGAAGCAGGTGGCAGAAAGACTGAAGCTTGACTATGCACAGTTCCTTGAGGTGGAGATCTTTACAAGGCTTGGAGCCCCTGTGGAGGAGGAAACCAGGGCACTGATTACGAGGGGGCAGAGATTAAGAGAGGTCTTAAAACAACCAAGGTTCTCAAGCCTTGGCCTTGCTGAGCAGGTTGTGGTATTTTTCATGCTAAACCAGGGATATCTTGACAGCATTGAGCTACAAAAGGTGAGACCCTTCGTAGAGTCCCAACTGCTTAAAGTAAAGCAGGAGATACCCGAGGTAATAAAGGAGATTGAAACCACAGGAGAACTGACCTCAAAGACAAAAAACAGATTAACCGATTTTTTAACAGGGGAGACGAAATGACCGATCTAAGCCTTGAAGGACTCGAATCCCGTCTCAGGTCTCTTAAAAGCATAAAGGATATAGTAAACTCCATGAAGGCCCTGTCAGGGCTTTCCATCAGAAAGGCAGAGGCTATCCTTCCTGACCTGCGCACCTATTCAAAGAACATCGAGGATTCAATGGCACAGATACTCCATTACTTTCCAGAGGCCTTAACTGCCCTTGCTGACACCAGGTGCAAGAGCCTCATCGTTGTATTCTGCTCTGAACAGGGCCTCTGCGGCCTCTTTAACGAAAAAATAATAACCGAGGTTCAAAAAGGCCTGACTGAACAGGTTGAAGGTATCGTAGTTTCTGGCACCAGGGGTTTTGAAGAGGCAAGCTCAAGGGGACTTCCTGTCATGCTTGCCCTTAAAAGCCCTGTAAGTGTTGATGCAGTGGATGTCAAGGTAATGAACTTGACAGCCGAGCTTTTTCGTTTATATCAGGAAGGAAGGTTTCAGCAACTCTACCTGCTTTTTGCCTATCACAGAAAAAAGGGTGACTATCTGATCGTCCGTCAGAGGGTGCTGCCTCCACCTCTTAAAAAGATCATGAAGAGGACAACGGCAAAAAGAGCACCCCTGATTTACATGAAACCCGAGGAGATTATGGAAGAGTTGTTAAAACAGTTCCTTACGGTGTCACTTTACAAGGCCTTTGTAGAGTCCCTTGCCAGTGAGAACGCCTCCCGTCTGCTCAGTATGGAAAGGGCCTCAAAGGCGATAGAAGAGAGGTTTTCCGAGCTGTCAGAGCTCTATAATTACCTTAGACAGGAAGAGATAACCAACGAAACCATCGAGATTATAAGTGGCTTTGAGGCCTTAAGGTAATGAAGATAGTTCTGTTAATAGGCCTTGTCCTGGTCTTTGGTCTGCTCATGGGAAGGGGCTTCAGGTTCCTTGGCATCCCACAGGTGGTGGGCTTTATCGTTCTTGGTATCCTGTTTGGTGACTCCTTCTCAGGAATACTTGGCAAGGAGCTGCTTGACAGTCTCACCCCTGTCACTACCATTGCATTAAGCATCATCGGATTTATGGTGGGCGGAGAGCTCAAGCACAGGGTATTTAAAAAATACGGAAAGCAGTTCTTCTCAATACTCTTTTCCGAGGGTCTTTCTGCAATGGCTCTTGTGTCAATACTGGTAACACTATATACCAGGAATCCTGCCCTTGGCATCCTGCTTGGAGCGTTAAGCTCTGCAACTGCCCCGGCTGCCACGGTGGATGTCCTTTGGGAATATCACTCAAGGGGCCCACTTACGACCACCATCCTTGCAATAGTTGCCCTTGATGACGGCCTTTCCCTTGTGCTCTATGGCTTTGCCCTGGCCATTTCGGATGTGCTTTTAACCTCAGGGAAATTAAACCTTAACATTATGCTCTTTACCCCGCTTAAAGAGATCGGGCTTTCCATAATCATTGGCTTTGTGGCAGGGATTGCACTTGACAGGGTGCTATCCTTTGTAAAGGTGGAAGAGGACCGTCTCGTCATCACCACTGGCATGTTAGCCCTTGCAGCAGGTCTTTCCGAATCACTTGACCTCTCTCTAATACTAACATCAATGACAATGGGCGTGGTCCTTACCAATGCCCATCCCCACCGAAACGAGGGTGTCTTTGAGCTGATAAAGGGCTTTGCACCACCAATATACATACTGTTTTTTGTCTTTGTTGGTGCAAGGCTACAGGTAGGTCTTTTACGGGAGATGGGAATAATTGGGCTTCTATATGTTATAGGACGGACAGGAGGGAAGTGGGCTGGTGCATATCTTGGAGCCACCTTCTCAAAGGCACCAAAACAGGTAAGCAGGTACCTTGGCTTTGCACTATTTTCACAGGCAGGTGTGGCAATAGGGCTTTCACTTGATGCCTATCAGCACTTTGAAAGGCTGGGCCTAAAGGGCTCGGAAGTTGGAAGCACCATAATTAACATCATTACAGCAACCACCTTTATCGTTCAGGTGATTGGGCCTCCGTCGGTTAAGTATGCCATATCAAAGGCCGGTGAGATAGGAAAAACTGGGAGGTAATATGAAGTTAAGAAAAATCAGAGAGCTCCGTCCCTATGAGATACCAATAATGGTAAGAAGTAATGCCCACATAAGGGATCTGGTAGAAGAGTTTATGAAAAATCCATCCCTTCATCATCTCTGCGTGGTTGATGAAAAGGAAGCCCTGCTTGGATTGATAAATCGTAAAAGGGTATTTAAGGCAATATTTCATCATCACATCTCACCAGAGGCACGGCTCAGTAAACTTATCAGCTATGTCACAGCAGAGACATCCTCTGACCTCATGCTAACCCATGTATTTACCTGCAGGGAAGATGAAGAAATATATGACCTGATAAAAATGATGATTGAACAGAGGATAAGAGAGGTTCCAGTGGTTGACAAAAAAAACAGGGTGCTTGGTTTTGTTACCATTCCCATGCTACTTAAAAAGTGGCTTGAAGGCATGATTTAAGGGCTAATAATAAAAAAGTGCCCTGAATATGCAAAGTGCTCGCAACCCAGTGGTCTTGCCACAGGGTGTCTTTATTATGTTAATATCTCTTTCATGAATCCAGTGGATGTATACAAACTCCTGCCAAAGACAAACTGTGGCCAATGCCCACAAAAGACCTGCATGGCCTTTGCCCTTTCAGTTTTAAAGGGAGAAGTAAAAGCAAAGGACTGTCCCTATCTATCGGATGAGGCAAAAAGGGTCTTATCTGAGATTGAGATCAAAGACTGGAAGGCTGAACTGATTGAAAAACTTAAAAAAGAGGTAAGTGGCCTTGACCTTGAAAAGATTGCACCAGGTATCGGTGCTGAACTCAGGGACGACGCACTTTCAATCAACTGCTTTGGCACTGAATACATAATAAGACAGGATGGTGAAATAAGCACAGAGGGACACATAAACCCCTGGATAAAGATACTCCTTCTTCATTACATAAGGACTGCTGGCTCAGGACAGCCATCTGGGAAATGGGTGTCCTTTTCTGAATTGAAATCAGGGATGGTAAAGGCATCGTCCTTTAAAAGGGAATGTGAAGACCCACTTAAGGAGCTCTTTGACAACCACCGCCAGTTAATCGAAAGAATGCTACCTTCACTGGGTGGACGGAAAGTAAAACACGAGGCCTGTGACAATGCCTGGATTGTTGAGGCACTTCCAAAGGTTTCAGCACTGATTCTTTACTGGCAGGGCACTGAAGAGGAGCCATCCTCCCTTAAAATACTATTTGATTCCACAGCAGACCGTTTTCTTGATGTGGAATCTCT
This sequence comes from Nitrospirota bacterium, assembly GCA_015484595.1. Taxonomy (GTDB): domain Bacteria; phylum Nitrospirota; class Thermodesulfovibrionia; order Thermodesulfovibrionales; family JdFR-85; genus JAADIE01. The sequence continues at coordinate 8,630 of WFMM01000118.1, forward strand.
AACCTTTCTGTTTGAAGGACTGGTCAACATACTTGAGCATGCAACTGGCCACAGGTAGCTATCAACGATGCCCTGGCCCTGTTTGGTTACCAGTCTTTCCCTCCCTTCGTGAGCAGGTTTTTTGAAGAAGGTTTTTTGTGGTTTATGGTAATATATACTGCAAATATATTTGTCTTTCTGCGTCTTTCGTTTCAGTGACAGCTTTCCGCATTCCTTTTGCGGGCTATTATACTTATTTGGGAGGAAAAAGTGATTGTAGGGAAGCCTCTTTTATCAGAAGATGAGATTCAAAAGAGGGTAAGGGAACTTGCTGCTCAGATATCAGCTGACTTCGAGGGGCATGAGCTAATCGCAGTGGGTATCCTGAAGGGGGCCTTTATGTTTTTTGCCGACCTGGTAAGACACATAAAGGTTCCAATGACCATAGACTTTATCATAGCCTCAAGCTATGTTAAGGACTCTACAACTGGTGAGGTGAAGGTCTATTACGACCTGAGAGAGGATATAAAGGATAAAAATGTCTTGCTGGTTGAGGACATAGTTGACACCGGAGTTACGCTTAACTATCTGAGAGAGAGGTTTTTAGAGCAGTCACCGAGGGCACTTAAAATCTGTGCCCTTCTTGACAAAAGGGAAAGACGAATCGTGGATGTCCCCATTGATTACAAAGGCTTTGAGATACCAAACGAGTTTGTGGTTGGTTACGGTCTTGACTACGACAATCAGTACAGGAACTTACCCTACATCTCCATATTTAAAAAGAGCATATAAAAGGCAGGGTGTAGGGTGTAGCGTGTAGGGGGTAGTAAATAGAAAAAGGAGGAAAAGGCATGTATGAATTGATGATAGAGACCACCTTTTCAGCAGCCCACCAGTTAAGGGGATATAAGGGCAAGTGTGAGGAGCTTCACGGGCATAACTGGAAGGTACAGGTTCATGTAACTGCATCAAAACTAAACGAGATAGATATAGCCTTGGATTTTCACGACCTGAAGGCATACACAAATGAGATAATCAAACAGCTTGACCACTCTATGCTCAATGACCTCTTTCCCTTTACAGAGATAAATCCATCTTCTGAAAACATCGCAAGGTGGATATTTGAATCCCTTAAAAAGAAGATCAATACAGACGACATAAGGGTCTCGGCTGTAACGGTCTGGGAATCAGACACAGCATCTGCCACATACTATGAGGATTAACAAAGAACTGATAGAGGACATAATAAAAGAGGCTACCTCGCAGTCTGCCTCCCTGACAGAGGTCTTTGCTCTTAACTCAAGGACCTTAAACATAGAGGTAAAGTCTCAGGAGATAGAAAACATAGACATCTCCGAAAGCACCGGATACGCAATAAGGGTCATAAAAAATGGAAGGCCTGGCTTTTCCTATTCCACCGAGCCTGAACGGTACAAAGAGGTGGTCAAAGAGGCTATCACCACATCAGAGCTTACATCAGAAGACCCCTGTCTTGATATAGCCTCTGCCTCGGATATCCCGTCGGTCAGGATTTATGACGAAGACATCTCAAGCATTGACAGAAACAGGGCAACAGACCTGGTAATGAGCATTGAACAGGCAGCCCTTTCCCATGACAAAAGGATAAAAAAGGTCAGAAAGGCAGGTGGTTCATTCACTGAGTCAGAGATTATAATCCTTAACTCAAAGGGTTTTGAGGGCTCCTTTAAGGCAACATCCTGCACAGCCCACATCACACTGGCTGCAGAGGACAAAGGAGATGCACAGATGGGCTGGGGTTATGCTGGAAGCAGGAGGCTTTCTGACATTGACTTTAAGCGTGTCGGCCGGGAGGCTGCAGAAAGGGCAATAAGCCTGCTTGGTGCCAGAAGGGCAAGGACCTGTAAGACCTATGTGCTGCTTGATACCTCAGTAGCTGCAGAGTTTCTTAGCGTGCTTTCTTCTTCCTTTTCTGCAGACAATGTGCAGAAGGGAAAGTCCCTGTTGATTGATAAAATGGACAAACAGGTCTTTTCTGACAGGATTAATATAATGGACAATGCCCTCGTTGACTATCTCCTTGGAAGCCGTCCCTTTGATGCTGAAGGGGTGTCCAGTCAGAAAAACCTCCTCGTGGAAAAGGGTGTCTTAAGGATGTATCTGCACAACCTCTATACAGCCCGAAAGGGCTCCACTCAGTCCACTGCCAATGCAGTAAGAGGTGGTATATTTACACCTCCATCGGTGGGTATCTCAAACCTTTACATAGAGGCATCGGATGAGCGGTACAGCTACTCCTTTGATGAGCTAATTAAACAGATGAATCAGGGTGTGGTGGTCACAGAGGCAATGGGGGTGCACACTGCAAACCCTGTAACCGGTGAGTTTTCCTTTGGGATAACCGGTCTCTGGGTCGAAAACGGAGAGATCAAACACCCCATTAAGGAGGCTGCCATCTCAGGGAACATGCTTGATATATTCAGCAAAGTAGTGGGGGTTGGTAATGAATTAAGGTTCTATGGTAAAATTGGCACGCCCCATCTGCTCATAGAAGGGGTTGACATAAGCGGATAAATTTCTTGGAGGTTAGGGATGGATTACTTTTTTACAGAAGAGCAACAGATGATTCGAGACCTTGCAAGACAGATTGCTGAAGAAAAGGTCGTGCCCGTCAGGGCTGAGCTTGACGAAAAAGAGGAGTTTCCCACTGAGATAATGAAGGTCCTTGCCCAGTCTGATATGTTTGGGATATTTATCCCCGAGGAGTATGGTGGGCTGGGCATGGGCGCACTGGAGCTCTGTATAGCTGTTGAGGAATTAAGCAGGGCCTGCCTTGGCGTGTCAACCAGTTATGCTGCCAATGCCCTGGGCACTTACCCTATCCTGCTTTTTGGAACCGAAGAGCAGAAAAAGAGGTATCTTCCTGACATTGCACAGG
>WFMM01000119.1 GCA_015484595.1 Nitrospirota bacterium
CCAGATAGGTGTACATCTGGGGATATTCGTTTATCTGTGGTGTTAGTGATGATAATGCCCTGTCAAATACCTCTTTAAACCTGCCGTCTCTGTTTAGGGAGTAAATCCTAAAGAGTGACTCAAGCATAAGTGATACACCAGAGGGAAGCACAGAGTCAAAGGGGTCGGTGGGAATGTCTATCAGATTTGGGTCAGGCCTGAATGCTCTGAAAACCCCACTTTCTCTGTCATAAAAGCACTCTATTGCTAAAAGCAGCAGGTTTTCTGCAGCGGTTAAAAACCCACTTTCACCAGTAAGTGAGTAAACATCAATTAGTGCTCGTGCCAAAGAGGCGTAATCACTTAGTCCACCTTTGGTGTATGCCTCTGCATCATAGTAGCAGTGTCCGAGGGGCTTGGCTACTTTGCCGAGAAAAAACTCCCCAGCCCTCCTTGCCATCCTGAGGGATTCCTTCATGCCCGATACCTCGAAGTGTCTGCAAAGGGCACTTATGGTAAGACCGTTTAAGTCGCAGAGCACCTTTTTGTCAAGAGCTGGTGGGGTTCTTTTCTTTCTGACATCATAGAGTTCCTTTAAAGCCTCTTTAACCCATCCTTTATCCTCGGGTAACTCCTTCAGGTAGATGATGTTTTCACCTGTCAGTCTTTTGGTTGCCTCATCGAGGAAGTTACCCTCGGTCCTTATGTCAAAGAGCCTGCAAAACTGCTCAGCCCTTTCCGTACCGAGCACCTTCGTTATCTCCTCTTTTGTCCACAGGTAGTAACCACCCTCTTTACCCTCTGTGTCAGCATCAAGGGCGGTATAAAAGGGTCCTTCCTCTGATAAAAACCATTCCCTTAGAAACTCCACAATCTCTCCGGTAACCTCAAGAAACAGGGGCTCCCTGATCTGGCTGTATGCTGTGGAGTAGACCTCAAGTAAAAGGGCCTGGTCATAGAGCATCTTTTCAAAGTGAGGAAGCCTCCAGTAACGGTCTGTTGAATACCGATGAAAGCCCCCTCCTACATGGTCACGGATTCCACCAAGGGTCATCCTGTAAAGGGTGTTTCCAAGCATGTCAGAGGCAGCACTGTCTGGATGCACCTTTGCAAAGTCTGTTAAAAAAAGCAGGTTTGAGGCCATGGGAAACTTCGGCTGACTGCCAAAGCCACCCCATTCAGGGTCGTAACTGTTTTTAAGTATCCCATAGAGTCTTTCCGGAAGGGCTGGGTCAGGTCGGGTTTGCCCCTGCCCGGGAAAGGGCTGAGGGGTCTTAAGGGTCTGATAAATCCTTTCAGCCTCCTTTAGTATCATCTCAGGGGTTTGCTTCCAGAGTTCAGCTATCTTTGGCAAAAGCTCAAGCATGCCAGGGTAGCCAGGGGCACCCCTTTTGGGGATGTAGGTAGCCGAAAAGAAGGGTTTTGCCTCAGGGGTAAGAAAAATACTGAGTGGCCATCCGCCACGGCCTGTCATTGCCTGACATACGGTCATAAACACATCGTCCACATCAGGTCTTTCCTCACGGTCAACCTTTATGCACAGGAAGTCTCTGTTAAGGAGCTCTGCCACCTGCTCATCCTCGAAACACTCTCTCTCCATTACATGACACCAGTGGCAGCTACTGTAGCCAATGGAGAGAAAGATAAGGCGGTTTTCGTCCTTTGCCCTCTGAAAGGCCTCCTCCGACCAGGGGTACCACTGCACGGGGTTTTCAGTGTGCTGTCTCAGGTAGAGGCTCTTTTGCCCTGATAGTCTGTTCAATCAGTATCCCTCAAAGAAGTCGTAGTTTCTTGGAATAAGTCCGTCAGGGTTCTTTTCGTCAAGTATCATCTGGGCTATGGTCTTTTTGTACTTCTGGTAGTAGCAGAGTTTTTTCCGAAGCTCACCCTCCAGTGAAGCAAGCTCTGCGTAAAAGGGTGTCCGGTCGAGGCTTTTTCCACTTTCAGGAAAGAGTTTTTCAAACCTCCAGCAGCCACGAAACTCTTCTGTGCCACGCACAGGGCTTGTAAGTCTTCCGGGCAGGCCATAGAGTCTGCAAGCAATGGGACGGTATTCATAGAGAACGCAGAGGCTATCGAAGTTCAGTGGGCAGAGTTTTTTAAGGTTTACCACTGGTCTTGAAGTGGAGGCATAGGCCCTGTTGTATTCCTCTGCCCTCTGGAATATCTCCTTTCTTTGCTCCTCTAAAAGCCTCCTGAAGCCATCGATGAGGAAGAAGTTTTCAACTACCGTAAAGTGCAAAAATACATTGTTACAGCAGAGATCTTCACAGCCCCTGCAGCTAAATCCCATGGAGTCTGCAATCTCAGAGTAGGCATCATCTACCTTTTTGTAGATAGACGAGAGCCTTTCAAGGTATTCCGAGACATCAACAAACATCTTAACCTCCTGCTTAAAGCAGGATACGGTCGTTAATCATCTCTGCAATGGTCTTTTGAAAACGGATGACATAGTTCATGTCACGACGGAGCTGGCTTTCAAGGGTGGCTATCTTTGTGTAGAACTTTGTGCGGTCTATGAGTTTTTCTCTGCTTGAGTTTTTCAGGCGTTCAAACCTGTTGCATCCACCAAACTGCTGTATGCCCTTTGTGGGGTGCTTAAAGAAACCAGGCAGACCGTGAATCCTGCAGATTAAAGGACGGTGTCTGTAGATCTTACAGAGACCGTCAAAGTTAAGGGGACAGAACCGTTTAAGCAGGGGCTCCTTCCCTCTGAATTTGTTAAGCTCCTTTACATAGTCCTTTGCACGCCTGAGGGCCTCTTCCTTAAGCTCATCAGGCAGGCTGTCAAAGCCGTCAATAACGGCAAAATACTCTATCAGAGTGTGATGATAAAAGACCGTGGTACAGCAGTTTTCCTCACATCCCTGGCAGCTAAAGTCATAAAATCGGGCTGCCTCGTTGTAGGCATTTTCAATCTCATCATAGACCTCGTAAAGGGTCTCAAGGTGCCGCGATACATCTATGTCCTGCAAGGCTTCCATCGCTGTGACCTCCCGTGTTTGTTATTTTTCCTCTCTCAACGAAACCACTGCCATCGCCACCACACCCTCTCCCCTGCCTGTGGGCCCCATACCCTCGTTGGTCTTTGCCTTAATGTTTATTGTACCATCTTTGATGCCTGCTTCGTAATACCTTTTTTTCATCTCCTCTATAAAGGGGGCAAGTTTTGGTTTTTCAAGTATCACGGTGGAGTCGATCCAGTGTGGTTCAAGCCCTCTGGACCTTATCAGCTTCAGGATGTGCTTAAGAAGTTCGATGCTTGAGGCATCTCTATATCTTTCGTCGCTGTCTGGAAAGTGCTTTCCAATGTCGCCAAGACCTGCTGCCCCGATTATCGCATCAATTATTGCATGGGTCAGGACATCGGCATCAGAATGCCCACCAAGGCCCATCTCAAAGGGGATCTCGACCCCGCCAATTATGAGAGGGCGTCCCTGAACGAACCTGTGAGAGTCGTAACCAATTCCCACCCTCATCTGTTTTTTTCTGTCTCCCTGACAAAGAGCTCTGCTATCTTTAGGTCTTCAACGGTGGTGATCTTTATGTTTCTGTAGTCTCCCTCCACTATGCCCACCTTACCACCCTGTGCCTCAACCACCTGGGCATCGTCTGTGAAAAAAACAGGGTCTCCCTGTGCTGCGAGGTATGCCTTCATAAGGGTGCTGTACCTGAATAACTGGGGTGTCTGGATGTTGTATAAAAGCCCTCTTTTAAGGGTCTTTACTACCAGGCCGTCCCTTACCTCCTTTATCGTATCCTTTACAGGCACTGCAGGCACGACGCCGTCTAACTGACCGATTCCCTGAAGAAGCCTCTTTACAAGGCCAGCGTCAATAAGGGGCCGTACCCCGTCGTGTATCATCACGAGGGCATCTTCATCCTTTATGAGCTTAAGTCCATTGTAAACAGAGTGAAACCTCTCCTTTCCACCTGGAGCAACCTGTTTGATTTTTTTAAACCCGTAGCTGTCTATCAACTTAACCGCCTCTTCAAGCACCTCTTTTCTAAGGATGGGGATTATCTCGGTAATCTCTTCAATACTTTCAAGGGCCATAAGTGTCCTTATGAGCACGGGCACACCGCTTAGTTTCACATAGGCCTTGTCTTTTCCAAACCTCCTGCCTGAGCCAGCCGATGGAACCAGTGCTATTACCTTTTCAGCCATTACCTTCCTGCCCTTACTTCAGAACGGTCGTTATCACCCTTTGGTCTTGAAAAGATCATCCTTCCAGCAGTGGTCTGTAGCACACTGGTAACCGATACATCGATGGTCTTGCCTATAAACCTTCTTCCGTTTTCCACGACCACCATTGTTCCGTCGTCCATATAGGCAACGCCCTGATTGTGTTCCTTACCTTCCTTGAGCACGAAAACCCGCATGCTTTCGCCAGGGAGCACCACTGGTTTAAGGGCATTGGCAAGTTCATTGATGTTAAGCACCGTTACACCCTGAAGGGCTGCAACCTTATTGAGGTTGAAGTCATTGGTCAGGATCTTGGCATCAAGCATCTTTGCCAGAGCAACCAGCTTGGCATCAACCTCTTTGATGTTAGGGAAGTCCTCTTCAACGATCTTAACATGAAGTCCTGACATCTTCTGCATCCTGTGAAGCACATCAAGTCCCCTTCTGCCACGGGCACGACGAAGGGAGTCTGAAGAATCGGCTATGTGCTGGAGCTCCTGAAGGATAAACTGTGGAAGTATCAGTGTCCCCTCTATAAATCCTGTTTCGCAGATGTCTGCAATCCTTCCATCTATGATTACACTTGTGTCAAGGATTTTGAGGTTTGTCTCCATGGGCTGTCCCTTTAACATGCGCAGGATGCCCGAGGCTGTGAGGTTTTTGCCCCTTGTAAAGCCAATCATCATACCACCGTAACCAAAGAGTGCATTGAGTGCAAATGACAGGGTGTTCAGGTTGGCTGGCAGAAGCGGCTTTAATGGTAAAAGCAACAGTCTGGCAAAGATTAAACCAAAGAATAGACCTAAAAAGGCTCCGATAAATCTTCCAAGGTTAACCCTCTGGAAGAAGCGGTCAATAAAAAGGGTTATGACTCCAAGAGCCAACCCTGAAAGGGCTCCTGCAGCTGAGTAGCCATAGCTTTTGCCAAGGAGATAGCCGCCTGCCAGAAAGGAAAGGATAATCAATGACCTCAGTAGCAGTAAAAACACCTCTCTCACCTCCTTTCATTTATGGATAAATTCTAAATCCTAATCTCTAAATTCTAAACAAATCACAAATTCCAATTAATAATTTCCAAACACTCATTGAAACAAGCATAATTAAAGGTGCATGGGTATTGAGTTTGAACGGTTTCAGCAAACGTCCGAGGCTGCCGTGATGGCAGCTTCAGAGTGCGTCCTAGGAGACATACAAGGATGTATTTCGAGAATGAGTGTTAAACTCAATGCCCATGTGCCCTGCAAAATACTAACTTCAAAATCCTAAATCCTAAGCCTTCTGCACTTTTCTCCTCTTCTTTATTTAGAATTTAGTATTTAGAATTTAGAAATTTCAAAACCTTATGGTTTTATAGCCAGGTAGAAACGCCTCCCCCTTCGATTAATCAGTATCACCACCGTATCTGTGTCGTCTATCTGGTTAAGTGCCTCCTTCCATCCATCATAATCTTTAATGACTCGATTGTCAACCTCCTGAATAATGTCACCCTTTTTAAGCCCTGCATCTCTGGCTGGACTGTCCGGGGATACATCAACCACCACCACCCCTTTTTCCTTTATAGAGACCCCAATCTGTCGTGCAATAGCAGGGGTAATCTCTGTAACGGTTACGCCATAAAGAGCACCTTCTGTCTCTTTTTCTGTGACGATTTCCTCAGAAAACTCGTTAAACTCCTTTGGCAACTCTGCTACCACTACAGTGAGTTTCTTTCTTTTCTTATTCCGTATTAACTCCACCGTCTTTTTTGACCCAATAGGACTCTGGGCAACCAGATTTCTCAGGGTTGAAACATTTTTGACCTCATGGTTGTCAAAACCTATTATCACATCTCCCCTTTTTATTCCAGCCCTGTCAGCAGGCCCACCCTTGAGCACGTCACTTACAAGGGCACCTCCGTTGCCTTTTATACCAAACTTGCTTGCAAGCTCAGGTGTCAGTTCCTGAATGGTCACGCCAAGCCACCCCCTTATCACTCTGCCCTTTTTCATCAGCTGCTGCATCACCATCCTTGCCATGTTGCTTGGCACGGCAAAGCCAATGCCCTGATAACCTCCGCTACGGGAAAATATGGCCGTGTTAATACCAATCAGTTCGCCCTTTGTGTTAACCAGTGGTCCGCCTGAATTACCAGGGTTAATGGCTGCATCGGTCTGTATAAAGTCCTCGTAGTCTGCTATACCCACATTGGCCCTTCCGAGGGCACTTACTATGCCCATGGTAACTGTGTGGCTAAGACCAAAGGGATTACCTATGGCAAGGACAAACTCACCAACCCTGAGCGCATCTGAATTTCCCCAGGGTATGGTGGGAAGCCCCTTTTCGTTGATCTTTATAAGGGCAAGGTCGGTCTTTGGGTCAACTCCTATCACCTTTGCCCTGAAGGTTCTTCTGTCTATGAGGGTAACCCTTATCTCCTCTGCCTGCTCAACTACATGATTGTTTGTAAGAATGTATCCATCACTGGAGACTATTACACCAGAGCCAAGACTCTGCTCACTGTGTTTCAGTGGTCCCCTGCGAAAGGGACTGAAGAAATCAAAAAATCCATCCCCCGTGCCTGAACCATCAAACCTCCTTATGGTGGAGATGTTTACTACAGCAGGGGAGACAGCACTTACCACATCGGTGAAGTCTCTGCTGGTCTTTTTAATGGTTCTGTCTACTTCAGGAGGGCTGTAGTATTGCTTAATGATGGGTCTGTTTATACGCTCATATATTGTATAATAGGTAACACCCCCTAAGAGGAAACCTATAAGTAAAATTAATAAACCTAAAAGTATCTTCTTTTTCATTAATTTTATTATAATAGTCAGGTTGTGATATTTGCAAAAAGGTATACCAAAAGCAGAGCTTATCTCTGTGGATTGCGTTAGTTGCGTTTATCGGGTTGATTGAGTTAATTGCGCTGGTGGCATTTGTTGTGGGTTAAGACAGGGTGTTTTTACTGCACACTGCACCCTATTTGCTACACCCTATTTTGTAAATACAGGAGGAGTTAAAGATGCCGAGGGTTTACAATTTCAGTGCTGGCCCTGCAATGCTTCCCATTGAAGTAATTGAGCGGGCAGCCTCGGAGATGGCCGATTACCAGGGGACAGGCATGTCAGTTATGGAGATGAGCCACAGGAGCAAGGAGTTCGTCTCCATTGCTGAAAAGGCTGAGGCTGACTTTAGAGAGATTCTCAGCATTCCCGAAAACTACAAGGTTCTGTTCCTTCAAGGTGGTGCATCAAGCCAGTTTGCCATGGTGCCCATGAACCTGCTAAGAGGCAAGACCACGGCTGATTACATAAACACCGGTTACTGGTCTAAAAAGGCGATTGCCGAGGCAAAGAGGTTCTGTGATGTAAATGTAGCTGCAACCAGTGAGGATACCAACTTTACCACAATCCCTCCAAGGGAGTCCTGGAATTTAAACCCCGATGCAGCCTATGTGCATTACACCCCAAATGAGACCATAGGTGGAGTGGAATTTCACGAGATACCTGATGTTGGTGATGTGCCTCTGGTTGCGGACATGTCATCAACCATTCTGTCAAGACCCATTGATGTATCAAGGTTTGGACTTATATATGCCGGTGCTCAGAAAAACATCGGCCCTGCTGGTATTACCATAGTTATTGTCAGGGAAGACCTTATTGGGCAGACCATCACCAACACACCAACCATGTTTGACTATGCAACCCACGCAAAGGCAAACTCCATGTACAATACACCACCAACCTATAGCTGGTACATTGCAGGGCTGGTCTTTGAGTGGATAAAACAAAAGGGAGGACTTCAGAAGCTGGCAGAGATAAACCGTCGCAAGGCTGAAAAACTTTACTCCTACATTGACAGCTCCGACTTCTACCATAACCCTGTTGACCCATCCTGTCGTTCCTGGATGAA
>WFMM01000120.1 GCA_015484595.1 Nitrospirota bacterium
AGTGGTCTCAAGGAGTTTTTCGTCCTCAGCCGGCTCACCACCTATGCGATTGATTTCAGACACCTATGTGTTAAATCCTAAATCCTAAATCATAAATCATAATAGGGTGTAGTTTTTAGTTTTGAGTGCATAGTTTTTAGTGTTTAATAAAAAACCTTAACTCAACACTCAAAACTCAACACTAACTACACACCCCAACCCCCAACAAACGCTATCAAACCCAATCAACGCTATTAACGCAATCAACCCGATAAACGCTATCAACGCAACTAACGCGATTAACGCAATGAACGCAATCAACGCAATGAACGCAATCAGTTAAGTATTTAAATATTTTAACGCCTCCTTTAGTATTGTCTCAATATCTCTGTGGCCTCTGTCGTAGGCCTTTTTTACTGCTTCGCGGGCCTGTGCCTTTTTGTAACCCAGGTTTACCAGGGCAGATACAGCATCCACACACACCCGGTCTTCCTCTGTCATCCTGGCCGGGAGCTTTTCTTTTAGCTCAAAAAGTATTCGCTGTGCGGTCTTTTTTCCCACCCCTGGAAGACGGGTAAGCAGGGCTATGTCTTCCTTTTCTATGGCATATTCAAGGTCAGCCACGGTGGTTCCAGACAATATGTTCAGGGCAAGTCTTGGCCCAACTCCTGTCACGGTGAGTAATCTCCTGAAGAGGTCCCTTTCAGCCTCCTCTTTAAAGCCATAAAGCTCTATGGCATCCTCTCTTACAGAGGTGTGGATGTAGAGAAAGACCCCTTTCCCTTCCTCTGGCAGCTCTGTTAAGGTGGAAAGGGGTACTCTTAGCTCGTAACCAACCCCTCCGACATCGACCACCACCTCTTCAGGTGACCGCTTTATCAATACTCCCTTTAAAGTGGAGATCATGACCTATGCAAGCAGCACCGAGACAAGCCCTACGAGATATATTCCATCAAACACACCTGCTCCGCCGATACTCAGGAAGGTGGCACCTATCTGTTTTATCTGCCCCAGTCTCAGGATGTCAGCACCAAGCAGAGTCCCCATAACCCCCGAGATGTAGGCAATCTGGCTTGCATACTCCCTTGATATTACCAGAGCAATAAGGGCTGCGATTATCGGTGGCACAAAGGCTGGCATCACAATGCCAACGCCCTGGACGGGTTTGCTAAGAAAATAGGAGACTGCAGTGGTAACCAGTGTTGCTCCAAGCACTAAGTCAACAGGGGTTCTTCCAAGCAGATAAATGCTAAGTATCACGGGCAGCACTGCACCGCCAAGGTTAATGGCAATCACCCTTTCGTCAAACCTGGGAAGCCTTATTCCGAAAAACCTCTGAAAAAAAAGGGTAAACTCATCCGCTGGCATCTCATAGGCAATCTTTTCCCTGTAAAGTGGTATATTTATGCCGCTTCCAACCAGGCAGAGAAGAAAAAACACATACCCACAGACCGGGTTCAGGCCAAGCTTTGCAAAGGCAACCGCAGGAGCAAGGGCTATGAGAACCGGAATAAGGAGGATAAACAGTAAAAACAATGTAAGTGAAACGGGTAAAAAGAACATAATGTAAGATATCAGATTTAAAGGTTTTTTTGCCAGCTAAAAATTCCTTCTTGCCAGCCTGACTGAAGTGAAGTTATAATCAAATGCTATGAAGATAGAGAAGATTGAGTTAAATGGATTTAAGTCTTTTGCTGATAGAACATCCCTTGCCATTCACCCTGGAATAACCTGCATCGTTGGGCCTAACGGCTCTGGAAAAAGTAACATCGTGGATGCCCTGAGATGGGTCCTCGGTGAGCAGTCTGCAAAGATGCTCCGCGGTGGAAAGATGGAAGAGGTGATATTCAATGGCTCCCAGAGTAAAAAGCCAAAGGGAATGGCAGAGGTAACACTGTACTTAAAGGTTCCTGACGAGTCAGGAAACGGCGATTCAGCCGAGAGGGTAATAACCATTGGAAGAAGGCTCTACCGCTCAGGAGAAAGCGAGTACCTGATAAACAAAAGACCCTGCCGCCTGAAGGACATTCGGGAGATGTTCCTCGACACAGGGCTTGAGATGAAGAGCTACTCCATCATAGAGCAGGGACGAATCGGGGAGATAATAAACGCAAAACCACAGGACAGAAGGTTTTTGATTGAAGAGGTTGCAGGGATAATTAAGTACAAGGTAAAGAAGGCAGATGCCCAGAACAAGCTCGAAAACTCAAAGATGAATCTTCAGAGGGTATCTGACATCCTTAAGGAGGTAAAAAGGCAGAGAAACTCCCTGGACCGTCAGGCAAAAAAGGCCCAGCGGTACAAAAAACTAAGGGAAGAACTAAAGGAGCTTGAGATCAGGCTTTCAAGGCATGAGTATCTTGAGCTTACCGAAAAGCTCGATAACATAAACAGCGAGGTTGAAAACTTAGGCAATCAGGATGCAGCCCTAAGGAGCCAGATCAGCCAGAAGGAGTCAACCCTTGAGTCAAAGAGACTGGAGATTATAGACAGGGAAAAAGAGATCGATGCCCTTCAGCTAAGGCTTACAGAGGCAGAAAACAGGATATCCGAGCTTGAGAGGAAAAAGGCGGTTGACGAAAGGGACATCCTTCATCTTGAAGGACTTGTAGATTCTCTTAGGAGGGAATTTGAGGGTATTGACCTTACCAGCGAACATAGGGAAACAGAGATAAAAGCACTCACCGCAAGATTAGAAGAATTAAACAAAGAGATAGCGGAGGCAGAAGAGGAGTTAGGACGGAAGACCAGGGCAGTGAAAGAGGCTGAGGAACTCATAAGGGAGAAGGAGCAGACCATAGAGTCAAGAAGAAAGGAGCTATTCAGCCTCAGTGACCACATAGGTCAGCTAAAAAACGAGCTTCACAGGCTTGAACTTACCATTGAGAGCAACCAGAAACGGATAGCCTCTTCAGAAAGAGAGTTACAGGAGACAGAAAGAAGAAAGGGAGAGCTTCAGGAGGAACTCAGGAAACTGGAGGAGGCAATACAGGGTACTGTTGAATCAATAGAGCAAAAAAGACAGACAAGAGATGCCCTTTCTCACAGGCTTTCTCAAAGGAGAGCTGAGATAGAGGAACTCAGGTCAGAAAAACTGAGACTGCGGGAGGAGATAGTCTCAGCTGAGTCCCGCATTTCCTCCCTTAAGGAGATGCTTTCTTCCACACATGAGGTGACAGCATTAAGGGATACCGGAATCTCGCCGGTAGCAACGGTTTCAGAGCTGATAGAGGTGGACGAGAGATACGAAAGGGCAGTTGAGGCAGCCCTTGAGGAAAAGCTAAAGGGCATGGTGGTTAAAGAGGTGGAGGATGTGCTGAGGGCTGTTGATGCAGTGGCAAAAAAGGAGATGCCAAGGGTGTCGTTACTTCTTGCAGGCACTCCAGAGAGGATACCCACCGAGGAGATACCTCAGGGCGTTACCAGACTGTCAGATGTGGTCAGGGTCTCTGAAGTGGCAGGACCAATGCTTAAGGCGTTACTTGAAAACTATCTCCTTGTTGACAGTGTTTCTCTTGCCATAGAACTTTTAGGCAATGGTAAGATGCCCCGGAGGGGGTACTGCTTTGTCACTCCAGGGGGGGAGGTGGTTGAGTACCCTGGTGTTATTACCTGTGGAAGTGGAAGCGGGATTTTAAAGAAACGCCGCGAGATCCGACAGATGGAAGACCTGATAAGGACAAAAACCTCAGAGATAGAGGAGATTGAACAGAGGATTGAGGAACTTACCGTAGAGGTGGATGACATCAAAAACTCCCTTAAAGAGATCGAGGCCGGGATAATCAAAGACGAACGGGAGCTCTCTGTTAAGAGGTCATCTGTCACCAGACTGAAGGAGGATACCGAGCGGCACAGGAAAAAGGCAGAGTTTGTCAGGCTTGAGATGGAAAACCTGATAAGGGAGTCAGAAGAGGCAGAATCAAGGCTTTCTGAAAAGAGGCTTGAGATTAAGAGAGAGTCAGAGAAAAGACAGGAGCTCGAAACAGACATACAGGTGCTTCAGGATGAGCTTACAGCCATGAAGGCTGAGCTTGATATGAAACGGGAGGAGCTTACCGAGTTCAGAATCGGCTACAACAGCCTGAGCGACAAAAAGAAAAACCTGAAAAACCAGATACAGGATGCCCAAAGAGCAATAGAGGAGGCAAAAAAC
>WFMM01000121.1 GCA_015484595.1 Nitrospirota bacterium
CCGTATCGAGAAGCCATTGGACAGTAGTCACCAAAGGGCGTGACAGCCATCCTGTTATGCCATGCATAAGAGGGGGCAGTCGTTAAAAATAACAAACTGATAATTATGAGAGCTCTTTTAATCATAGCCAATTTACCTGGTTGCTCTTATTTATAGCATGAAAAAGTGAATAAATTATGAAGGGGAATAGCAATTATATTGATATTTGGTTTTCTTTTAGAAAAACAAAGTTAATTAAAAATATCTTGACTCCGTACCATAGTACAGGGTGTATGATAAAAACAGCAGTAGATAGGCTATTCTGGAAAATTAGTGGGTTACGCTGGGGACTATGCCCATACCCCGAAAATAGTCAACTGATCAAAGGGGCAAAGCCCCTTTGAAAAAACAATGAAGTTAAATTAATTAAAAATTACTAAAATAGAGCCTGTTGAACAGGCTCTAAGAAAGGAGGTGTTCAGATATGGCAGGAAGAAAGATTGAGGTCTTCGTTGCGGGTTGCCCTGTCTGTAACGAAACGGTTGAAGAGATCAAGAAGGCAGCATGTCCGTCCTGTGATGTAGTGGTGCTTAATCTGAATGAACCTGAAAATGCTGAAAGGGCAAAGGCACTTGGTATCCGCTCTGTTCCGGCTGTACTGATTGACGGAAAACTGGCAGACTGCTGTGCTGGCCGTGGAGTAAACATCGAGACTCTTAAGGCAGCAGGGCTTGGTAAGCCACTTTAATTTGACAGGGAAGGCGGTTAGAGCAATCGCCTTCCCTGATTTTTTAACCCTTAAAAGGAGCAGTTAAAGATATGTTTAATCCTGAAGATTTGCAGATACTCTCTCATATTTCTGTTATAGGCTTTGCCCTTGTATTTCTGATTGGTCTGGCAATGGCCTTTAATCCAAGGTCGCTTGCAGTAGTGCCTGTTCTTGTGGGTTACATCGCAGGTGATAGGGAAACCGCATCACCTGAAAGGGCCTTTTCAAAGACTCTTTTCTTTGTTTCAGGGATGACGGTTGCGGATGTTGCACTTGGGATACTATTTGCCCTGATTGGCAGGAAAGTAAGTGCGATATTCGGCCCAAGATGGGAGTTTTTAATTGGTATTGTACTGATAGTGCTTGGGCTGAGGTGGCTCAATATCCTTAAATTCAGGACCATTGGCTTTGATATAAAAATTAAAAAGACAGGTTCTTTGTTTGGTGCCTTTTTGTTAGGGGTGCCCTTTTCCATGTCTTTCTGTCCCTTCTGTGTGCCCATTGTTCTTGGAGTCCTCACAGTGGCAGCAGCTACAGGAAAGGTATGGTATTCAGCAGTTCTTATGCTCTTTTTCTCCATTGGCAGGGGGCTGCCCCTTTTAGTAGCCGGGGCTTCAGTTGGGGCATTTAAGAGATTGCAAAGTGTAAAAGCCTATGTTACATTGATTGAAAAAACAGGGGGAGTGGTTCTTGTTTTGATGGGGATTTTTTATCTTTATGATGTTATACGCCTTTACTGAAGGAGGTGGATATGTGTGATAAGATTTACAGAAAAGGGCCTTTCAGTTTCTCAACGCTGTTCGTAGCAGTCTCTTTGTTGTTTGTCCTACTTAGTTCTTCCTACGCAGAAGTAAAAAGGGTAACCATAATGATAAAGGGGATGGCCTGTCCATTCTGTGCCTACGGGGTGGAGAAGAAACTGAAAAGGGTAAAGGGAGTCAAAGGCATTGATATTGATATACAGAAGGGTATGGCCAGACTCACTGCAGAAGAGGGGCAGTCCATAGAAATCAGTCAGGTGCCCGGGGCAATTGAAGACGCCGGGTTTACACCTGACAGGATTACTGCCACCGTTACTGGCAGGATAGAAAGGAATGAAAAGGGTAACCTCATACTGAAATCCAGGGAAGGACAAAGGACTTTTAACCTCACAGGAGACAGAAAACTAATTGAGGGCTACATTGGCAGTGATGTGGCTGTGACAGGAGAGGTGATTGTTCAGAAAGAAAAACCCTGGACAATCAATGTGGAAAGGGTGGAGAAAAAATGAAAACAGAACTGTTTAATAGAGTTCTCCCCTTTTTATTATCAGTGCTTTTAATCTTAATATTTGCTATAAACTCATATGCACATGAACCAATATTCGGCCTGGGCCCTCATGTAATTTACAAAGGTGGAACAGGCATTGAAGTAGAATTTGAGGGAGAGAGGGCCTCTGGAGCGGGTGAGACAGAAAATCAGTATAGTTTGCATTCAGAGATTATGTATGGACTAACGCCTGACCTTGCTTTAACACTGGCTATTCCTTATATTTTGAAAAAGAAGATAGAAAGCGAGAGGGGAGAAAAAACAAGTAGTGGTGTTGGTGATATATCACTCAGGCTCAAATACCGATTCTGGCGTCATGATAGCCCCGGCATTCAGGACTCAGCGGCAGTGATTACGGGCATCAAACTTCCAACTGGCGATGATGATAAAACCCCCGGATTAGGCACAGGCTCCACAGACTTTTTTATAGGGCTTGCTGTGGCAAGAGAGTCGCTTAAGTGGTATTATTTTGGAGATGTAAGGTACAGGATAAATACCAGAGGCAGTGATGACTTAAGAAAAGGCAATGTTCTTTTTACTGATCTTTCAATTGGTGTTCGTCCCTGGCCTACAGAGTATCTTAAGCCAGACCTCGTTGTACTTCTGGAAATGAACTGGGAACTAATTATGAAAGACCACTTAGGAGGCACAGAGGTGGACGATTCTGGAGGCAACAGATTATTTCTTTCCCCGTGTTTCTTTTTTACTTACCGCAACCTGGCATTAAAAGGAGGGGTGCAGATTCCGGTTTATCAGAACATGTATGGCCATCAGCCCGAAGATGATTATAGATTCAGTCTTTCTGTGGAAGTGCATTATTAATTAAGTAATATCCTGAAAGGATGGGGGTATGAGAAACCGAGCCAGACATATATTGCTACTTGTGATATTGCTTTATAATGCAAGGGATGCTCTCTCAGCACCGATCACCTTTAACACTGCCCTACCAGTGGCAAGAGGTGAAGCCTTAATAAGGGCTCAGGCCCATTATCTTCGTGCAACCGATGACCCCACTTCTCAGCACAGGGAACTTACCGTATGGAGTCTTCCTGTGGTGATTGCATACGGTGTAACCGGAAGGCTATCTGTCTTTGGAATTATTCCTGTAGTTGATAAAGAACTCAGTATCAAGACCGCCTCTGGAAGGGTTACAAGGGGTGGCTCAGGCATTGGCGATATAACTTTATTGGGTCGATACACCCTCTGGAAAAGGGATATGAAAGGCCAGACCATGAGGTTAGCACCTTTTATTGGAATAAAGATGCCAACCGGAGAGGACAACAAAACCGATAGTCTTGGCAGGCTACCCGAGCCACTGCAGGTGGGCTCGGGCTCGTGGGATTCAGTTGCAGGCGCGGTATTTACATGGCAGACACTGAAGTGGCAGTTTGATACCGCCATTTCATACAGGTACAATACCAGGGCCAATGATTACCGTTTCGGCAATACCACAAGATTAGACATTTCTTACCAGTACAGGCTGATACCAGAAAAGTTAGGCAGGGGGCTTCCAGCCTTTGTCTATGGGGTGCTTGAAAGTAGTATTGTTATAAAAGGCAAGGACAAAAACATGGGCAGTTATGACAGAGATACAGGTGGACTTTCATGGTTTATAACCCCGGGCATACAGTATGTAACGCAACGAACTGTCTTTGAGACTGCTCTTCAGTTCCCTGTTATTCAGGACCTGAACGGTAATGCACTGAAGAGAGATTTTCTGTGGATTCTGAGCGTGAGGGTAAACTTCTGATGAGACTGAGGGAATTTTCATTAATTATTATCATAGTGGTTGCCAGTGCCCTCGTTGCAGTGCATCAATGGTTTCCAGTGGCAAAGGAGCCAGGGTACAGGTATGTGCTTTCATGGGGCGGCAGGGGTGATGGTCCGGGTGAATTTATAGAGCCAATGGGTATCTCAATAGAGGCAGACGAAGTGTTTGTCTCTGATGCAGGAAATCACCGAATACAGGTCTTTGACCTGAACGGAAGGTTTCTCAGGGAGTTTGGCAGAAAGGGCTCAGGGATGGGTGAACTTGCCCGCCCAATGCTGATAGAGGCAAAAGGAGGAAGACTTTATGTGCCTGAATATCTTAACGACAGGATACAGGTCTTTGACCTTAACGGAACCCCTCTCAGAACGATAGGCTCTTCAGGCAGTCAGAAGGGACAGTTTGATGCACCCTCTGGATTGGCAGTGGATGACGAGGGGAGGCTCTATGTGGCTGACTTTTTTAACCACAGGGTCCAGGTGCTTGATAGAGATGGCAGATTTATAATGCAGATTGGTAAGACAGGCAAAAAGGGCATTCGTGGTGGAGAATTCAACTATCCTACCGATGTAGCAATAACGAAAAACGGAAGTATTGTGGTGGCAGATGCATATAACGACAGGGTGCAGGTCTTTGACAGGCAGGGAAGACTTATAAGGAAGTGGGGTGGCCCCTTTGCCATGGACATACACGGACCCTTTAACGGATGGTTCAAAACAGCCACCGCCGTGGCAGTAGGCCCGGAGGGTAATATCTTTGTGGCTGATTTTTATAATCATCGCATACAGAAATTCAGCCCTGAAGGAGACTTTCTGGTCTCCATTGGCAAAAAGGGAAGCGGCCCTGGAGAACTACTTTATCCCACAGACATTGCCCTTGACAGCGAAGGAAACCTCTATGTGGTGGATTTCGGAAACAACAGGGTGCAGAAGTTTGCCAAGATTAAATAGAAGATTAAAATACGATAAACTTAACAGTAACGACTTGACAAAATAAAAGAACTTCTCTATAATGAAAATGATTATCAAATTCAAAAAAGAAATAACTGTTAATAGCTGTAAACCTGTTTTAAGGAGGCACAAAGATGACGGTTAATCTGAGCAGAAAGAGGCCGCAGTGTCACAGCACCGCTGATATGGAGATTGATGCCCGGAGAAGCGTGGTGCTGGTGGGAAGCCCGAATGTTGGCAAGAGTGTGGTCTTCGGGAACCTCACAGGCATGTATGTCACCGTTTCCAATTATCCCGGTACAACGGTAGAGATAACCAGGGGCAGGCTGGCAGATGACTCCCGAGCAGTGGCCATCACGGACACACCGGGGATGTACTCCCTTCTCAGTATAACAGAGGAGGAGCGGGTTGCCAGAAGGGTTCTCATGGAGAACAGACCGGATATGGTTGTTCATGTGGCTGATACAAAAAACATTGAACGGATGCTCCATCTCACCGTTCAACTGCTGGAGGCAGGCATGCCCCTTGTGCTTGACCTTAATCTGATGGATGAGGCTGAAAGGCTTGGTATGAGGGTTGACACGAAGGTATTGAAGGAAAGACTCGGTATCCCCGTGGTGGCTACCGTGGCAACCAAGGGCATGGGGATGGATGAACTGAAGAAGATGATCCTGAAAGAGGATATCCTGCCTTCAGGCCCACCCCTCAGGTATCCAGAGACGATAGAGAACGCCATAGCTGATATTGCAAAGAACCTTGATTCATCCTACGGGATATCAAAGAGGGCGGTGGCACTTCTACTGCTCCAGGATGACCATGAGATCTGGCAGATGGTGAGAGACAGGGAACCTGAGAGATATGCTCTGGTTGATGCAATCGTAAAGCATGCAAGGGAGAGGTTTGCAGACCCACTGAATTACATCATTACCATTGAAAGGCAGCGGTTTATTAATACCCTTATAGAGGATGCTATGGATAATGATCAGGTTAAGGGTATCCCCTTCAGGGAGAGACTGAGCAGGCTGAGCATGCATCCAGTTGCAGGAGTGCCCATCTTTCTCGGGATCATCTATCTTCTGTACGAGTTCGTCGGGGTTTTTGGTGCCCAGACAGCGGTTGACTTCCTTGAGGAGACGGTTTTTGGCCAGTACATAAACCCAGTTGCAAACCGTATAGTCTCATCCATTATCCCCTGGAAGGTGCTCCAGGACCTCTTTGTGAATGAATACGGTATTATCACACTGGGTATCAGGTATGCCATTGCCATAATACTGCCCATAGTGACCACCTTCTTTATAGCCTTCTCCATAATTGAAGACACGGGATATCTGCCAAGGCTTGCCATGCTGATTGACAGGGTCTTCAAAAAGATAGGTCTGAACGGAAGGGCGGTAATACCTGTTGTGCTGGGTTTTGGTTGTGACACCATGGCCACCATGGTTACAAGGACTCTGGAGACCAGAAGGGAGAGGGTCATAGCCACACTGCTTCTGGCGCTTGCCATACCCTGCTCCGCCCAGATGGGGGTTATACTTGCACTCCTTTCCGGCAGCACAAAGGCGCTTGGTATATTCGTCATGGTTATGGGCACGGTATTTCTCTTCGTGGGCTTTCTTGCAGCAAGGCTGATGCCCGGTGAAAGGCCGCTATTTTACATGGAGGTCCCACCGCTGAGATGGCCAAAACTGTCCAATGTGCTTACAAAGACCTATACAAGGGTGGAATGGTACTTCAAGGAGGTGCTTCCCCTGTTCATACTGGCAAGCATACTGATATGGGCCGGAAGGATAACAGGTCTCTTTGACCTGGTAATAAAGGTACTGTCCTATCCAACAGGCTGGATAGGGCTTCCTCCAGAGGCATCAAAGGCATTTCTCTATGGATTTTTCAGGAGAGACTTCGGAGCAGCAGGGCTGTATGACCTGAAGACCTCAGGGGCGCTCTCCGGTGTTCCCCTTGTTGTGTCAATCATTACAATTGCACTCTTCATGCCCTGTATAGCCCAGTTTTCCATGACCATAAAGGAGAGAGGCTGGAAGATGGCAGTGGGTATGGCTGCCTTCATCTTTCCCTTTGCCTTTGTGGTTGGATATCTTGTAAATCTGATACTTAACGGACTGGGGGTGGTGCTATGAAGTGTCCCCTCTGTGGTCTTGAGTTCAATCAGGAGGACGGCCTGAAAGGCTGCAGTGGCTGTAAATCCATGGGTGCCTGCGGCCTCATAAAATGTCCCAACTGCGGATACGAGGTGCCTGCAGAATCAGGCATTGTTAAATTCATTAAAAGATGGAGGAAAAAGACAGATGAGAGCAAGTGACAGGGCAGAAGAGATCCTTGAACAACTCTGGATATTGACAAAAGAACAGAATAAAGATTCTGTAACAGTTGAAGATTTATCCATTGACAGGGCTGACCCTGAACTGAATGAGCTGGCCGAGTTGAGGTATATCAAGCTCCTGGGTGACAGGATAGAACTGACATCAAAGGGGCTCAAAGAGGCAGAGGCTGCCATAAGGCGGCATCGTCTTGCCGAAAGGCTTGTGATGGATGTATTTGACCTGAAGAGGAGCCTCATGGAGGAGAAGGCATGCCAGTTTGAGCATCTCCTGAGGAAGGAGGTGGAAGAAAGCATCTGTACCCTTCTGGGACATCCGAAGGTCTGTCCCCACAAAAGACCCATACCACCTGGGAAGTGCTGTGTAAAGGCGATGAAACACCCTAAGAGCATAGTCTCAAGCCTTGCCGAGATGGAGGGAGGAGAAAAGGTGGCGGTTGCCTATCTTGTTACTAAGGACAACAGGAAACTCCAGAAACTCATGTCAATGGGAATTCTGCCAGGAGTAAAGATAGACATTATTCAGACATTTCCATCGTATGTTTTCAAGATAGGTCACTCTGTGGTAGCGGTGGACAGAGCGATGGCAGAGGATGTGTTCGTGAGACGATTAAAATAAGACTTTGTTTTTTTATTTCTATGATATACTTACTCAGAGGAGGAAAGTTATGAAAAAGATTCTTTTTATTACAATTTCATTGATATTTTACGGCTCAAAAGTCTTTGCACAAGGTTACGGCTATGGCTGGGGTATGGGGCCTGGCATGATGGGATGGGGCATGGGTTATGGAATGGGATGGCTGTGGATGATAATCATGGTAGTATTCTGGGTTGCGATTATTGTTGGCATAATTTTCCTTATCAGATGGCTTATCCTTTCAACAAAGACACAATCTCACCAGGGTAAGTATGATGAGTCACCCCTTGAGATTCTAAAAAAACGTTACGCCCGTGGTGAGATTGACAAAGAGGAGTTTGAGCAGAGGAAAAAAGATTTACTTGCTTAATGAATTTAGCTTGATCTGTCAAACCCATTAGATTCTTTCCAAAATCAAGGTTACTATTAGAGCAAAAATTAGGGAATTCCAGTATAAAAAGCTTGACACAGAAAATCTTATATTTACTACAGTCTTCGAAGGCCTGATTTAATAGATATGCTTATTGAGATAGCAAAGACAGCAGAAGACAGAGAGACAGTAGAAACTGAATGAAGAACCCTGCGGCTAAACCGCAGGGTATCTTCGATATGTAAGGAAGTTTTTTTCATTAATATTCGCTCTCTAACCCCGTGGATAGACCACGGGGATACGTTCGCTGTTCATATTCATACTGAGCAAACTTGCCCGGGAAGGAAAGATAAACATGCAGGCATCCGGGTTTTAAAGGAGGCGGTGATGTCGGACAAAGATAAAAAAACTAAACCTGACAGTTGCTGACCCTCAACCGATTCTGCCGGTGGGCAGGACAGGATAAGTCAGGAGTCAGGAGTCAATAGGGGTCCCCAAAAAATCACAGATTTTTTGGGACAAAGAGGTCAGGAGGAAACCCCAAAGGCCGAGCACTGCATGGTCTGTGGTGAGGTCCTTCAGTATCTTGAGAATTCTCAGGCAATGAAGTGTCTTTACTGCGGCAAAGAAGAAGAGGGACACATCACCTGTCCCAATGGTCATTACATCTGTGAGCACTGCCACAACCAGGATGCCATGCGGATGATAGAGGATGTGGCCTTCAGCACTAAATCTCAAAATCCAGTTGAGATAGCAGAGCTGATGATGTCTTTCCCGGGGCTTCCAATGCTTGGCTGCCACCATGCCTACATCGCAG
>WFMM01000122.1 GCA_015484595.1 Nitrospirota bacterium
GAGTCTGGTAAAATTAAAAAAGCGGCTTGATGAGTTAGTGGGGATGCTTTTGGCAAAGAAAACAGGGCTGAAGCCAGAGAGATTTCACGGACAAAATAATGAGCTAACAAAGATGCAATTTCACGGACAGCTATTTTTGAGCTAATACGACAGCAGGTTTTAGTAAAAGGATATGGGGGCGCTGTCTTTATTTACCCTTTTTTCTTCCTTCAGTGCCTTTTTAAGGAATTCAGGAAGGGCAAGCATACCGTGGTGAATTTCGGGGTTGTAAAATCTCATCTCACCCCTGAGGTTTTCAAGCCCCTTTTTGATTTCACTGGTGCTGAGGTTTAAAGGGTCTTTTTCATGTGATGCAAAAACAAATCCCCAGGGTATGTAAAATGATGGAACCGATGTCCAGTAGCCCCTCACCTTTGGAAAGACCTGACTTATTGTGTTATGGATTATCCTGAAGGCATTGTAATTGTTTACCGATACCGAGGTTGCCTGTGTTACCATTACGCCTCCTTCAAGGAGGTGCTCACCTACTGACCTGTAAAACTCCTCCGTATAAAGCATTATAGCTGGCCCCTCTTCCATGGGTTCTGGAAGGTCAAGAATAATGACATCAAACTTTTCCTCCGATTCTTCTATAAACCTTCTTGCATCCGCATAAACCACCTCAACCCTCGGGTCATCAAAGCTTCCCCTGTGCCACTCGGAAAGGTGCTCCATGCAGACCTTTACGACCTCGTCATCCAGGTCAACCATGTAGACCTTTTCTATGTCAGGATACCGCAGGACCTCTCGAATGGTTGCTCCTTCGCCACCGCCAGCTATTAGAACCTTTGAGGGGTTTCCGTGAGTAAGCATGGGGAGATGCACCAGTGCCTCGTGATAGATAAACTCGTCTGCCTCGGCAGACTGCAGTTTCCCATCAAGCACCAATGCCTTGCCGTAACTGCCGATTCTCAGTATCTCTACCTTTTGAAATCTGCTCTGTCCTGTGTAGATTACCTCTTCAAGAGAATGCAGGTTTACTTCCTTGTCAGAGGTAACCTCAAGAAACCATCTGGAGCCCAGCATCACAGACCTTGTGAGGGAATTTTTGGTCAGTATGGGAGATTATCCCACGCTTCATCTCTACGATAGAGGGGTTTTTGGATTCAAACCTTTCAATCAGATACCTTGCTGCCAGTTCAGGTTTTATTATGTCACCACAGGTGAAGATGTCAACTGCAGCGTATCCGTACTCCGGCCAGGTATGTATGGAGAGGTGGGATTCAGCTATTACTATCATGCCGCTTATACCGAAGGGACTGAATTCATGAAAGGCTACATCAATGATTGTTGCCCTTGCCTGCCTTGCAGCAGTAAGCATGGCTTCTCTGACTGTATTGAGATCCTTGATGATCTCAGGATTACAGTCCTTAAGCTCAACCAATAAATGTTTACCTAAAGCATGCAATCCACAACCCCCCTTCTGATTTCAGGATTTAAGGGATAAACTATCCCACATAAGGCATTAATAATAATAAATTATAAATGGGTTCGTCAAGAGGAAATTTTATGCTTTTTTAGAAAGATTTATGAAAGAGGGTCTCCCGGGGGAGGAGGTCTTTAAAGAGCATGTCGAAGAAAGACCTGTCCTTTAGCTCGAGTCTTACTGAAAGGGCAAAAAGAGGTAGTTCAAGGTCCTCGGTTTCGGATACTCTGACGAGGTCCTTTTCAGTGGTCAGGACTATCTCTGCATCGCTTTTCTTTGCGCTTTTCACAATTCGCTCTATATCTCTTTTTGTATAACGATGATGGTCCCGAAACCTTGCCGCACCTACCACATTCAGTCCATATTCTCTGACTATTCGTTCAAAGTACTCAGGGTTTCCGATACCGGAAAAGACAAAGGCCCTTTTTGTGGAAACCTCTCCAGCCCTGACCGTATGCCCCTGTGACCTGAAGCCATCAACCCTGTAATCTGCATAAAATATCGGAGCCCTTTTGTTAAAACGCCTTATCTGTTCTTCAAGCTTTTTGTCTCTGTCGTTGCTCTTGGTTATCACCACAACGCTTGCACGCCCGATGGCACTTACAGGCTCCCTCAGCCTTCCAAAGGGCAAAAGTCTTCCTCTTCCAAAGGGGTCCAGGGCATCAATCACGACCACATCAATGTCCCTGTGAAGCCTCCAGTGCTGAAATCCATCGTCAAGAAGGAAGATGTCCTTTGTGCCTGATACAAGCCCTCCTCTGTATCGGTTGGGGTCCTTTACTATCCAGACCCCTCTTGTCTTTAAAGCCATCAAGTAGGGCTCGTCTCCAGAGTGCTCCCAGCTTACAAGGGGACCCTTCCCTTTACTGACTATCATGCTTTCAGAGGACTTGCTCATGTAACCTCTGGTGAGAATACTGACTGAAAAGCCCCTCTTTACTGCCTCTCTGGCAATCTCAATGGTAAGCGGAGTCTTTCCTGTGCCACCAACCGTGAGATTCCCCA
>WFMM01000123.1 GCA_015484595.1 Nitrospirota bacterium
CTTAAGGGAAGGGAAATAGAGCCAAGGTATGAGGATAAAAAGATTCAGGGCTGAAAACTATCGCATCTTCAGAAGGATTGATTTTATATTTCCTGAACAAAACTGCATCCTTATCGTGGACGAAAACGAAAGGGGTAAGTCAAGCCTTCTCCTTGGCATATTAAGCTGTCTCTACTGCCACCGAAAAGACCCATCCATAAATGCAGACTCATACCTTGAACTTGAATTTACCCTGAAGGGCAACAAATACACCGTTGTGGTAGAGGGTGATAAAAAAAGGGTCTATAAGGATGAAAGGGACATCACGCCAGAGATTTACAGAAAGGTCGGCCGTTCCTATCGTTATCTTGTTGGTGAGACGCTTTTTGGTCTGAACGAGGACGAATTCATGAGCACAGCCCTTGTTAAACAGCACGAGCTTATCAGGTCATCCATTGCAGATCACTCAGGCTCTCTGGTTCCAAGGATACAGTCTATAGTGGAGCTTTCCGCTGAAGGGCTAAATTCTGCAAAGGCAATAGAGCTTCTCAGGAAGGGAATTGAAAAAAACTTCCCCCGCACTACCCTTAAAAACAGGGCAAAGGGTGACGCAAGACAGGAGCTGAAGGCCCTTAACAGAAAACTTAACGAAGAGCTTGGCAGAAAGAAAACCCTGCTTGAAGAGCTTTCGGTGGAAGACTCGTTGATTAATCAATATGAAAGATTGCTTTCAGAGATAAAAAAAACCGAACAGCACATAAAACTGAATGAACTAAAAAGAAACTTAGCCATCCTAAAGGAAGAAGACGAAAAGGGCAAAGAGATAGCAAGACTCAAGGAAGAACTGTCCTCTTTAATGCCCTTTCCTGAGCTTGAACTTGCTGAGCTTCTTGAGCTTGAAACCACCTTAAAGGGTGACAGGATGTTTCTTGAGAGCTCAAAGAACTCTGTAGAGAAAAAAACAAAAGAGGCTGAGTCAGTTGAAAAAGGGATTTCCGAGCTTGAAGAGCAATTGAAGACCTTTAAAGACCTCAGTAATAGAGACATAGACCAGGCCTTAAAACTTCAGAACCTCTCAACCTCTCTTAAAGAGCTTGACTCTGAGCTTGAGAAACTAAAGGAAAGCTACAAAGAAAAAACCCTGTCTTTTCCGTCTTCCCTTGAGGAGTTTGAAAAGCTCCATCACATCATCTGCAAGCTTTCAGCTCAGGACCTTAAACTCCTTGAAGAATACCCTGAAAGACAAAAAAAACTCAAAGACCTAAAGGAGGCATTAAGTTACATAAAATCCCTGAAGAAGAAAAGCATCTCTCTTATCGTTACAGCCCTCGTTGTGGTCGCCCTTTCTCTGGGCCTTTATCCCATCTTTAACTGGTCATTCTTACTTTTAATTCTTTTACTTCCTTTAGTGATTTATTACAAAAGGCTTTCAGCGGAGATAAGATCACTTGAAGAAAAAACAGATACAACACCTGATGAGCTTGACGGGATAGAAAAGAAGATCATACTGAATGAAGAGGGACTGAGAAGAATCAGGGAGCTATACAGGATTGACTGTAGCGATTACCTTGAATATCTGAGACTGGTTCACGATTATAAAACCATTAAGGAGTTAAAAGAGAGGATAGAATCTCTTAAAAACAAAAAGGCCCTGATTCTTTCGGAGATAAACAGTATTTATCTATTTAAAGAAGAGCCCTCCCCCGAGGAGATAGAGCATCTC
Source organism: Nitrospirota bacterium (assembly GCA_015484595.1). Classification (GTDB taxonomy): domain Bacteria; phylum Nitrospirota; class Thermodesulfovibrionia; order Thermodesulfovibrionales; family JdFR-85; genus JAADIE01. The sequence goes on from WFMM01000123.1 coordinate 1,703, forward strand.
ATAAAGGACATAAGAAGATGTTCAGATCTTAAACAGAGGCTTGCCTTTCAAAGAAAGAGGCTTGAAGAGATAAAAAGGGAGGCAGAAGAGATAAAAAACAGGATAGAGGATACCACAAAAAAAATCAGGAATCTCACTGAAAAGAAACTCCTTATCTCAACAGATTCCATGACAGAGGAAGAGCTTTTTCAGGAAGCCTTTAACAGGATAGAAAGAGCCAAAAGGGCACAGGAGATAAAAAGGTCCCTTTCAGAGATAAAGCCCATAGATAAAGAAAGGTATAAAAAGTTAAAAGAAGAGGCCCATACCCTCTTAAAGGAACTCTCTTTAGGCAGCATGCCAGAGGTGGAAAGGCCATCCTCTTTTTACGAAGACCACCTCAAAAGGCTTGCCTCTTACATTAGAGAGCTATACGGAAAAAAGAATGCCTTTGAGTCAAGAAGGACAAGGCTTCTTACCCTTAAAGACCAGCTTACAGAGATTGACAGAAAGATAGAGGCCCTTCAGTTTCGTATCAAATACACCACTCAGTATGTAACTTCGGTTGAAAAGGCAATAAGCCTGCTTCAGGGGCTTTCTCTTTCAAACTACAGTGTCTGGGCTGAAAGGCTCAACAGGGATGCTTCGAAGATACTGTATCACTTCACAGGCAAACAAAGAAGGATAGTTTTTGGGAAGGACCTTAACTTTCGAGTACTCTCAGAAGACGAAGAGTTAACTGACACTGAAGCCCAGTGGTACCTCAGTGGAGGCACGCTTGAGCAGCTCTACCTTGCCATAAGGATTACCGTTTCTGAGTACATTGCTCCTGATATTAAACTTCCCCTTATACTTGATGAACCCTTTGCACATGCTGACGATGAACGGTTTTTAAGGGCCATGCAGTTTCTCACAGGCAGTCTCTCTGAGAAACATCAGATAATAGTGCTAAGTTGCCACAGAAAAAGACACTTAGATATAAAGGACAGGTTAAGGGGAGATTTCTGCTTAATAGAAAGAATCATCTAAGAAGATACTTTATAATCATAAAGCCACCCAAGAGCAGCACCATAAAAACCAGGGTAAGGATGTTAAAATACCTGTCAATAAAATCCCTTATCCTTTCACCAAAGAAATAAATCAAAGTTGCCACAAGGAAAAACCTGGCCCCCCTGCTTAAAACAGATGCCATTAAAAATACGGGAAAGTTTACCCTGAAAAATCCTGCAGAAATAGTAAAGACCTTATAGGGTATTGGGGTAAAGCCAGCAGCAGCCACTGCCCAGGCCTCGTATTGCTGAAAGTACATCCTTACAGCCTCAAAGGTCTGCTGGTCTATATAGTGAAAGAGAATTCCCTTTGCAATGTGCCAGAAGTTAAGACCAAGAAAAAAACCAAACATCCCACCAATCACTGAACCTGCGGTACACAAAAAGGCATAATACATGGCCCTTGCAGGGATTGATAAGCAGAGCACCATAAGAAGCACATCAGGTGGCACAGGAAAAAACGATGCCTCTGAAAATGCAAGGAGAAAAAGGGCAGGAGAGCCATAGGGTGTCTCTGCCCAGTGCAGTACCCATTTATATAGCCTCTTTAAATACTTCACAGGATATGTATTTTAACAAATCACGACAGTCTTTCCCACCACAGAACTGCAATGTCTGTCCAGTCCTTTTGAATGAGGCGTCCGTCAACCTCCTCTGTCTCAATGTCTAAGTTAAAGGTCTCTTTGAAACTGTCAAGCTCAGACTGGTTTTCAAAGATAAAACTACTGTCGCATCTGTAATTTCTTATGTAAAGGAACTGGTAGTCCTTCTGGAGGGAGTCAATCTCCCTGAAGTCTATAAACAGTGACTGGTTTATCTCTGTGATGAGACAGACATATTCAGGCAAAAACTCAAAGACCCTTCTCATTCCACCTTTTATTCCCCCTTCCGTTAGATGAAGAGAGTTACAGGCAAGGATCAAGTTGAACTGTTTTTTCTCTCCCTCGTAATCTTCCCATCTTTTCTGAAGGGTATCCACCTTTATATTAAGCTCTGAAAGCTTCCTCTTAAGTATCTCCTGCATCCCAACGGAAGGCTCAAGGGCATGAACACTGCATCCCAGAGATGCCATAGGAATTGACAGCACACCTGTTGCAGCTCCTATGTCAAGCACCTTCCATCCCTGCTCTATCATCTGTGAAAGCTCATACAGGATGGGTTTATGATACTGCCCCCTGCTTGCCCATCTTTCATACCAGGGGGCAAAGGTATCCCAGAAATCTCTGTTTCCCTTCAGATTTGTGAGGTTCATAGTAATAGGATAACAAAACCACTGTATTTTTAACCCCCTAAAAGTCTTATAATAATACTATGGGATGGAAGGATAAAAAGAAGAAGCAATACCAATGCGTTGCCTGTGGCAAAAAGGTTCGTTTTGCCTGGACATGCGAATGTGGTTTTGCCATGTGTCAGGACTGCATGCAGGAAAACCTCTGGGGTATGACCTGTAACAACATCACCTGGTATTGCCCTGACTGTGGGAAGGAGAACAACTTCGGAAATCAGTAGGAAGGGGGACATTGGTGAATTGGTATATTGGTATATTGGTATATTGGTATATTGGTGTATTGGTATATTGGTGAACAGGGAAAGTTATGAAGGATGAAAAGGAGATAAAAAAGACAGAAGACAGCAATAAAGGCAGCCACTACGAGGTTGAGTGCCGATGTAAGGAATCAAAAAGGATGTCGCTTAAAGAAATAATAAAGACCTCCATAAGTGATCTGCTTGGAAATAAGAAAAAAAGAAGTTAAGGGGGCAGTGCCTTCAGGCACTGCCCCCTTTTTGAGTGTTTTATATGGCAAGCATCTCTGCAAGCTCAAGACAGTCTTTACTTTCACGCTCCTTTGCCTGACAGAGACAATCCATAATGTCTTCCTCTGGGGTCTTGATTGGCTTTATGTTGTAGTTCTTCACAAGAAACTCAAGCACATTGGGTGTAATAAAGGCCGGAAGCGAGGGCCCAAGCCTTATGTCCTTTATCCCAAGATAAAGCAGCGTAAGCAGTATGGAGACAGCCTTCTGCTCGTACCATGAAAGCACCAGTGAAAGTGGAAGCTCATTCACTCCAACACCAAAGGCATCTGCAAGTGCAGTGGCAATCCTGATAGCAGAGTAGGCATCGTTACACTGACCTATGTCAAGAAGTCTTGGTATTCCGTCGATGTCGCCAAGATCCTTGTCAAAGAAACGGAACTTTCCACATGCAAGGGTCAGGACCACACAGTTTTTAGGCACAAGCTCAACAAATCTGCGGTAGTAGTCTCTACCTGGCTTTGCACCATCACAGCCACCTACTAAGAAAAAGTGCCTTATCTTGCCTGCCTTTAGGGCCTCAATTATCTTGTCAGCCACTGAAAGAACTGCATCCCTTGCAAAGCCTGTCATTACGGTCTTCCCAGGGATGTCTTCCTTAAAGCCAGGAAGCTCCAGTGCCCTTTCAATCACAGGGGTAAAGTCGTGATTTTCAATATGCACCACTCCAGGCCACTGAACAGGACCAGAGGTGAAGATGTTTTCCTTGTAAGAGTCAAGTGGCTTCTGAATACAGTTTGTGGTCATCAGTATTGCACCAGGAAACTCGGCAAACTCCTTTTGCTGATTCTGCCAGGCAGTTCCGTAGTGGCCTACAAGGTGTTTGTACTTCTTAAGCTCTGGATAACCATGAGCCGGCAGCATCTCACCGTGGGTATAAATGTTAATACCCTTTCCTTCTGTCTGTTTAAGGAGTTCCTCAAGGTCTCTGAGGTCATGGCCTGAGACCAGAATGGCCTTCCCCTTTTTGGCACCGAGGGATACCTCTGTTGGCACAGGACTTCCGTAGTGTCCCGTGTTCGCAGCGTCAAGCAGTTCCATGGTTTTCAGGTTTACCTCTCCACACTTAAGGGCTATCTGCACCCAGTCGTTAAGGCTCAGGTCCTTGTTAAGCATGGAGGAAAGTGCCTCGTGAATAAAGGCATAAATGCTGTCGTCTTCCTTTCCCAGAACCCTTGCATGCACTGCATAGGCAGCAATGCCCTTAAGACCATACATCACGGTGTGCATCAGGGAACGAATGTCAGGGTCGTCATGAAGCGACTGGATCCCATAAAGAGACCCCTGTGCAACCATTCCACTTACATCAGGGGCAGGGATAAAATTTGTTGCATCATTTTCAATAGAGACCTTTGTCTTTTCTTTGAGTTTCTCCCTGAGTTCCACTGCCCTCCTTACCAGGGAAGCAGTGCTTTCTTCGTCAAAGTTAACATTTGTAAGAGTCGAAAATAGTGCGTCTGTGGTAAAGGCATTGACCTCACTGTCAACTATCCCCTTCTTCCTTGCCTCAACGGCATATACTGAAAGCCCCCTCAGGGCATGCTCTAACAGGTCCTGTAAAGCTGAAACTGTTGGTGGCTTGCCACACACACCCACCTTTGTACAACCTGTTCCCTTTGCAGCCTGTTCACATTGATAACAAAACATAGCGATAAACCTCCTTGTTTTTATTTATTATTGATGCCCATAGCATCCTATGTCTTGATTATGCTCTAAATTAATAATCATCAGCAATGATGTAAATCATAATTTCAGATTTTTTGCTTTTGCTTTATAATACTTTTTTATCTCTGCTATAATTACAATCAGTTTTTTAATTTAATAGCGAAAATTGAAGGGAAAACTTTATGGGTGAACTTATCGGTTTAGACCTTTCAATTGCATCTGAAGAGGTAATATCCATACTGCTTGAAAACCCTGCTGATGACAGGGTTTTTTATGAGATCCTCGAGGCAAACAGACACAGACCCGAAGTCCTACGCTTACTTTACGAATGCCGCAGGACACCAGAGCCTGTTATGAAAGAGGTTGCCAGTATTCTGAGTCTCCCTGTGAAGGTTTCAAGAGAGCTTGCAACGGAAGAGGCAGCTGAGGCTGAGGTAGAAGCAGAGACAGAGTCACAGGAGGAGAGGACCAAGGGCCTTCTACAGCGTATTCAGAGACTGAGGGTGGGAGAAAAGATACAGCTTGCCCTTAAAGGTGGAAAAGAGATACGCAGCATACTAATAAGAGACCCAAACAAAGAGGTGGTGCTTAAGGTACTCGAAAACCCAAAGCTTACGGAAAGTGAGGTTGAGATGGTTGCCCGAAACCCTTCAGTGCCAGAAGAGGCTCTCCGCTACATATCAAAAAAGCGTGACTGGATAAGGCGTTATCCCGTAAAGGTTGCGCTGGTCGGAAACCCTAAAACCCCTCCTGGTATTTCCACTACCTTTATATCCCATTTAAGGATGACCGACCTTGTAATCTTAGAGAAAAACAAAAACATCCCTGAAGTAGTTCGAAGTGCTATAAAAAGATACATAAAGATAAAAAAGAGGTAAAAGATATGAAGCCCAAGTTCATAAAGGATTCAACCTGGGACAAGGTGCTTAACTTTCTTGCCTCCACCGAAATTCAGACCCCTTTTTTACTCATAGATGGAGATGTGGTCAGGGAAAAGCTCTCCATTATAGGCAGTAAGATTAAAAACTCAAAGGTGTTTTATGCCATAAAGGCTCTTCCAGAGCCATCGGTTGTGAAACTTATAAACAGCACTAAAGCAGGCTTTGAAATTGCATCTCAGGGAGAGCTATCACTCCTTAAAGAACTCAGGGTTTCACCTGAAAGGATAATATCAAGTAATCCTGTAAAAAGCATCCCCTTTATAAAGGATGCCTACAGTTACGGCATAAGGCTTTTTGCATTTGACTCTGAAACAGAGCTTGAGAAGATGTCGCTCTATGCCCCTGAAAGCAGGGTTTACATCCGTCTTTCTGTTCCTAATGAGGGAAGCGACTGGCCACTTAGCAAGAAATTCGGCGTTGAGCCTGACAGGGCACTGAAACTGCTGATTATGGCTAAAGAAAAAGGACTTCAGCCTGCTGGTATTACCTTCCATGTGGGCTCACAATGTAAGAATATCTACTCCTGGGCCACAGCACTGGATAAGGCAGTGGACCTCTGGAGGAAGGCAGAAAAGAAAGGCATAAAACTGAACCTGCTTAACATAGGTGGTGGATATCCAATAAGATATACCCAGGATGTTGTGGATATTGGGTCAATAGAAGAGAAAATAGATCAGACATTGAAAGAGAAATTTCCAGATGACATAGAAATACATCTTGAACCTGGCAGGGCTGTTGTTGGAGACGCAGGGGTATTTGTTACCACTGTAATCGGTAAAGCAAAAAGGGGAGAGGAAAACTGGCTATACATTGATGCAGGTGTTTTTAATGGCCTCATGGAAAGCATTGGTGGAATTCGGTATACCTATGTGGTTGGTAGCAGGGCAAGAAAAAAGCGCTGGATACTTGCTGGACCAAGTTGCGACAGCTTCGATGTGATAGACAGAAATGTAGTCCTGCCAGAGCCATCAGTGGGAGATCACCTTCTTATACTCTCCGCAGGTGCCTACACCATCTCCTATGCCTCTGAATTCAATGGTTTTCCAATTCCGAAAACAATAGTCATTTAGACTACCAGTCCTTTCGCTCTCTTTTTTCATAATACTCAAGAATCTCGTTTTCATTGTAGTAGTCGTAATCGTCCTCTTCGTCCACATCTTCATCGACATACCTCTTTTTTCTGATTAAAATCACGACAAAGCCTGCCACTGTTACCAGGGCTGCAAGGAAGAAGAGTATCTCGTAGATGTTGTTAGATACAAAATGAACCCAGGTATAACTGCTTTTTATGTGCTGTTTCCATTTTGCAATCAACTGTCTGAACTGAATACCCGAGACCTGCTCCATTGCCTTCTCTGTATCCACACCGCGGGATACCCTTTCAATTACATCTATCAGTCCCCTTTCACCGTATTTATCAACAAAAAACTCAACAAAGCTCTTGCTTTCCTCATAGGCAAGCATAAGTGCGTTTCTTTCAGATGGGAAACTACGAGTAAGTCTCCAGAGGGGAATGAGACTGCCTGAACTGAGAGCAGCCCTTAGTATCTTTTGTTTCCTTATGGGATAAAACTCATTAAATCCGCCTGCCACCCACTGGGCAACACCCTCGTCAAACCATCGGGGTATGGCTTTCTGGCTTTTAAGTGCAAGATGGGCAAGTTCATGCCTGAGGGTATCTTCAAGGGTAAAGGGCTCCTTCATCCTCGAGAAATCAATTACAATCAACGACCTTGAAGGCACCGCAAAGGCCATTATAAGGTCTGAGCCAGTGAGTTTTGTAAACTCATCATGCCTTTTGTAAAGGACAATGTGAACCGGGTCTTTAATCTCTCTTTTTAACTTTTGCTCGACAAACCCCTTTGCTGATGGAAATAACCCAATAACCTCTTCTGAAGCTGCCCTGAGCCCACTGTTGAACCTGACAGAAAGACCCTTACCCTTAATCTCAAGCCATGTTGCTGCCTTCGTAGTGCAGACAAACAAAAAGAGGAACCCACATAAAAGTGTAGTTCCTCTTATCGTTTTAAGCAATAACCCCTTGAATTTATGCCTTTGATTTGTCAACAAGCTTTTCCTTCTTAAGCCAGGGCATCATTGCCCTGAGGCGTTTTCCAACCTCTTCAATAGGATGTGCCTCACCCTTCTTTGTAAGTGCATTAAATACTGGCTTTCCTGCCTTACACTCAAGCATCCACTCACGGGCAAACTCGCCTGACTGTATCTCTTTAAGTATCTTCTTCATCTCCGCCTTTACCGACTCATTGATTACCCTTGGCCCCCTTGTGAGGTCACCATACTGGGCGGTGTTGCTGATGGAGTAACGCATGTTGGCAATACCACCTTCGTAAATAAGGTCGGTTATCAGCTTCACCTCATGGAGACACTCAAAGTATGCCATCTCTGGAGCATAGCCTGCCTCAACAAGTGTCTCGTAGCCTGCCTGTATCAATGCCGTAAGCCCACCGCAAAGCACCACCTGCTCACCAAAGAGGTCTGTCTCGGTCTCCTCTCTGAAGGTGGTCTCAATAATTCCTGCCCTTCCACCACCTATGGCCGATGCATAGGCAAGACCGATCTCCTTTGTATCGCCTGATGGGTCCTGATGAATGGCAAGCAGACAGGGCACACCGCTTCCTTTTGTGTACTCACTTCTTACAAGGTGCCCAGGGCCCTTGGGAGCTACCATAAAAACATTTATATCCTTTGCAGGAACTATCTGGTTAAAGTGAATGTTAAAGCCATGGGCAAAGGCAAGATAGGCACCGGAGTTTATGTTTGGCTCTATCTCATTCCTGTAAACATCAGCCTGAAGCTCATCTGGAAGAAGGATCATGATTACATCTGCCTCGGCTGCTGCCTCAGAGGGGGTCTTTACGGTAAAGCCTGCAGCCTCTGCCTTTTGCCAGCTACCGCCCTTTCTTACCCCGATTATCACATCCATTCCACTGTCTCTGAGGTTATTTGCGTGGGCATGTCCCTGACTGCCGTATCCCATGATGCAGATCTTCTTTCCCTTAAGCACATCCAGGTTTGCGTCTTTATCGTAGTAGACCTTGATCATTATAAAACCTCCTTTAAAGTTTTTTGTGAGATATTATATTACAACTGCTCATATAAAAACCAACCATATTAGCACATTCTTACATATCTGGAGCACAAAAAGTTCCACCTACGAGGTGGATTATCCTTTCAGTCCCTTTCGGAGGGCAAATCGCTTGAGGGCGGCTATGTGAGAGGTGATGTCTATCTCCTTTGGACATACCTCAACACAGTTGAATATGGAATGGCATCGCCAGAGGCCATGAGAGTGTATAATCCTTTTAAGTCTCTCCTGTGTAGCCTGGTCCCTTGAGTCAAAGATGAACCTATATGCCTTAAGCAGGGCAGATGGGCCAAGATACTGTCTGTCTGCCCAGTAAACAGGGCAGGCCGATGTGCAGGAGCCACACATAATGCAGGTTATTGACTCAACCAGCCGCTTTTGCTCATCAGGGCTTTGTAGCCTCTCTCTTTCTGGCGGTGGGTTGTTGTTTATAAGATAGGGCATAACCTCCTCGTTTTTTGAAAAGAATGGCTCCATATCAACCACAAGGTCTTTAATTACCGGGTATGCCTGAAGGGGCTCTATCTCAACCCTGTCAGGCAGGTCTTTAGCCAGGGTCTGGCAGGCAAGCCTGTTACGGCCGTTTATCTTCATGGCACAGGAGCCACATATTCCATGAGCGCAGGAGCGGCGAAAGGTAAGCGAGCCATCCTGTTCTTCCTTTATTCGTAAAAGCCCATCAAGTAACCGCTCCATGGGCTCAAGTTTAACCTCAAAGTCCTGCCAGTAAGGCGCCTGATCTGTCTCTGGATTAAACCTCTTTATCCTGAATATGTATCTCTTCATATCAGTATTTACGCTCCTCAGGCTGAAATTTAGTAATCCTCACTGGTTTGTATGCAAACTCAATTGAACCGTTTTTCTTAAAGGCCAGCGTGTGTTTAAGCCAGTTTTCATCATCCCTTTTTGGAAAGTCCTCTCTGTAGTGGGCCCCACGGCTTTCTGTGCGTCTAAGGGCCGACTCTGCAATCACCTCTGAAATAGTTATCAGGTGGCCAAGCTCTATCGCCTCTAACAATTCTGTATTAAATGCCCTGGAAGTGTCTTTAAGGCCAATATCCCTGTACCTTTCCTTAATATTCTTAAGCTCATTAAGAAGCATTCTCAGGTGCTCTTCAGTTCTGAAAACTGAACAATGCTCCATCATCTTCTGCTGAAGCTGCTTTCTTATTTTCCCTATTTTTTCCTTACCCTTTGAATTTAGTAGTCTGTCAATCTCTTCAAACACCTGATTTACTATTTCCTTTTTAATATTACCCTGCCTTAGTCCTTTTAGTTCCTTGTTTATGGCCCTGCCTGCCCTTCTGCCAAAGACCACCGTATCAAGCAGTGAATTGCAACCAAGCCGGTTTGCTCCATGCACTGAAACACAGGCACACTCACCAGCAGCATAAAGCCCTTCAATAGTTTCGCCCTTTTCATCTCTTAACACCCTGCCATCCACATCAGTGGGAATACCACCCATTGCATAATGTGCTGTTGGTAGCACCGGGATTGGTTCCTCTGCAGGGTCTATTCCAAGGTATATCTTGCAAAAGGATGAGATCTCCGGAAGGCGTTCCTCTATGTTTTTCCTTGGCACATGGGTAAGGTCTAAATAGACATAGTCTTTACCATCAATTCCCCTACCCTCCTTTATCTCGGTAAGTATCGCCCTTGAAACCATGTCTCTTGGTGCAAGGTCTTTGATTGTGGGGGCATAACGTTCCATAAACCGCTCGCCCCTTGAGTTTCTCAGTACTCCTCCCTCTCCCCTTGCACCCTCGGTAATGAGTATCCCAAGACCATATATACCGGTTGGATGAAACTGGAAAAACTCCATATCCTGAAGCGGAACTCCACGATTAAAAAGCATTCCAAGGCAATCACCGGTGCTTGCCAGTGCATTGGATGTGGTCTTAAATACCCTGCCATACCCACCACTTGCAACCAGCGTTGCCTTTGCCTGAAAGGCATGTAGCTTGCCTGTCTTTATTTCCATTGCTAAAACACCCTGGCATCTGCCCTCTTCCACCACTATGTCAAGCACATGAAACTCGGAGAAAAACTCCACCCCTTTGAGCATACACTGCTCATAAAGAGCAAATACTATGGCGTGGCCTGTGCGGTCTGCCGAATAACAGGCCCTTCTAACAGGTGCGGCTCCAAACTCCCTTGTATGTCCACCAAAACGCCTCTGGGCAATCTTACCCTCTGGTATACGGGAAAAGGGCACTCCCATATGCTCAAGCTCCACCACTGTGCGAATTGCATCCTCACACATCACCTCTATGGCATCCTGGTCACCAAGGAAATCACTGCCTTTAACAGTGTCGTAAAAATGCCATTCAGGGCTGTCCGGCTCCTCATTGCCAAGGGCTGCAGCAATACCCCCCTGGGCAGCAGTGGAATGACAGCGGGTAGGATAAAGCTTGGCAAGCACTGCTACAGTGCCAGCATTCTTAGCCTCGAGGGCAGCACAAAGCCCTGCCAGGCCCGAGCCGATTATTACAGTGTCGTAGTTATGAACATACATAGCAAGTGAATATAATTAATTTCCTTACATTTTGAAGATATCCTGCAGTCTTACGGAATGCACCTTTATTGTTTAAAATTATCGCAGTACATATTTATGTTAAAATTAAACCTGTAAATACTTCAAATTACAAAGTAGATAAAATGCGATACCGCTGGCATACAGGCTCTATAGCTTGGCTTATACACCGGATTACAGGGGTATTACTTACCCTTTATATCTTTCTGCATCTTTATGTACTCAGTCATCTAAAGGATTTAGACTCATACAGAAAGATGCTTCAGTTGATGGAAAGCCCATTAGTGAAACTAAGCGAATTAGGGCTCCTTGCACTGGTGCTTGCCCATGGTTTAAACGGTATTCGCGTAACATTACTTGAGCTTGGCATTCCTTCAAGGAAGCAGAAGACCCTTTTCTGGTATGCTGTTGCAACTGGTATTTTGCTATTTGTTATTGGCGGAATACCCCTGATTTAGGAGACCTTTGCCGGTATGTTTAAGTGGTTTTTACAGAGAATCACCGGACTGATACTTTTTGCAGGGCTGCTTGTGCACTTTTACATTATGCACTACAGCGGTGCAGATAAAATCACCTACGAGGCTGTAATGACTAGGCTTTCATCTCCGTGGTGGAAGGGCTTTGATATTGTATTTCTTGCCTCAGTGATTTATCACGGGTTTAACGGTCTATGGGGTATCTCCACTGAATACATAGAAAAAGAAGGATACCTGAAAACAGTTGAAACCCTTTTACTGGTGCTTTCCGTTGTGCTCTTTATAAAGGGTGTAACCATCATATTATAAAGAATCCTTCTTTAAGATTAAAGATATAAACCTACCTGAACCAGCCAAGCCATCTTTTAACAAATACAACGAGGCCCAGCAAGAAGATACTGAACATACCATTTGCCCTTATAAAGGCATTTTGGTTATATTATATAGAAGTTATCTTCTGTCCTGTATTCTCATTGATTTTTCAAAAGGAGAGGTGGCCGAGTGGCTGAAGGCAGCCGCCTGCTAAGCGGTTGAGGGGGTAACACCCCTCCGAGGGTTCGAATCCCTCCCTCTCCGCCAGATTAATTATATGTCAGGTATTTACATTCATATCCCCTTCTGTATCAGGAAATGCCACTACTGTGATTTCTACTCAATCCCTATAGAGGAAGAGCTTAAAGATCATTTCCTTTCTTCATTAAAAAAGGAGATTTCCCTTTATGCTGGTTACAAAGAAGAGATAGAGACCATCTACTTTGGCGGTGGCACTCCCTCGCTTCTTTCAGCATCAGAGATTGACCGGATACTTCAGTGCCTCATTAAGCATTTCAGGATCTCTGAAAACCCAGAAATAACCCTTGAGGCAAACCCAGGAAGACTGGATGGAAGAGTTGCAAGGGAGTACCTGAAGGCAGGAATTAACAGGTTGAGCATAGGTGTTCAGTCGTTGTCGGATAATGAATTAAGAACCCTTGGCAGAATCCATGACTCCCAACAGGCCAGTCAGGCAATTGCCTGCGTTATGGAGCATTTTGAGAATTTTTCGGTGGATATAATCTATGGTATTCCTGGCCAGAGTGTTAATTCCTTAAAAAAGACACTTTGTATAATAAAAGACCATGAGGTTCCCCATGTTTCAGCCTACGAACTAACAATTGAAGAGCACACCGTTATGGCTGAAATGATAAGAAAGGGCTTCCTGCAGCAGCAAACAGAGGAAGAAAAGGTAAAGCTTTACTGGACAGTGGTAGAGGAGCTTAAAGACTACACTCACTATGAAGTCTCAAACTACTCAAAAGAGGGCTTTCAGTGCCGACACAACATGGGTTACTGGTTAAGAAGGGAATACCTTGGTTTCGGCCCGTCAGCCCACGGTCTGGCAGGGGACAAAAGATACCGTAACCTGCCAGACATAGAAAGATACATCAATGCCCTTGATGAAGGTATCAGACCTGTTGAGGACTACCAGAGCCTCTCTGAAAGGCAAAAAAGAGAGGAAAGGGTCTTTCTTGGCTTACGAACCAACGAGGGTATAGGGATAGAGGATTATGACTTTAACAGAGACACACTGAAAGCACTCAGAGATGAAGGGCTTTTGTTGATTGAAAACGGAAGGCTAAGGCTCACTGACAGGGGTATGCTTCTTTCAAACCGTGTCATAGCAGAGCTGCTCTGGTCTTAGTCGTCAATGAAACAGAAGGGGTCTTTGTTTTTTGTAAAGTCAAGACCAACGCTATAGGTAACCGCAAGGCATCCTCCACAGACAGGCCTTATGCTACAGCCCTTACATTCAGCCGGGCCTCTTCTGAACATCTCTGCCCTCTCTGAGTGGTACAGGTCATACAGCGACTCTTCAAAGATATTTCCTATGTAGGACGGAAACTTTCTGCAGGCGTGCACCTCTCCATCAGGTAAAAGGGAGACAAAGTTAAAGGCAGCACCACAGCCAAAACCAGTGCATCCACCGAAAAGAGGCTCTCCCTTCTTCTTAAGAAGGATATTAAAAAGATTGTCCTTAAGCTCAACGGCCTCGCTCTCCTTTGCATAAGCCATGTATTCTTTAAGAAAGGCCTTGAACTTTTCTCTGTCAGGCAACGAAAGAGAGGCTCCCTCACCAACCATTGAAAGCCTGTTAAAGGTAAAGCTGTCCACAAGCCCCTTCAGCCCTTCTGTAAGGGGGATAATCTGGTCTATGTTGTCTCTGTTCAGGGTAAGCATCACCATTGAGTAGATGCCAAGCTCCTTGAGGAGTTTTAAAAACTCAATGGTACGGTCAAAATGCCCCTTTCCTCTTATGTAATCATTATATTCCCTGAGTCCCTCAAGGCTTACCTGATAGAAGTAGGGGGGCTCTATCTCCATTAATGACTCAAGCCTTCCTCTGGATACTGGGTTTCCAAGTACAGCCACTGTAAACCCCCTTTCAATGGCTTCTCTGTAAATATCGTAAAACCTCGGGTGTAAAAAGGGATTCCCGCCGGAAAGGGATACCTTCCCGACAACGCCCATCTGCTCACAAAAATCATAGAAATCATCGAGTATCCTGATTGCATCTGAGAATCGAAGGGTCTCTCTGTCACTTCTGTCATAGCAGTGTCTACAGTGAAGGTCACAGCTCTGTGTAATATGCCACTGAAGGGTAAAGGTCTCGGACAGGAAAAACCGCTTATCAATATCACTGTGGAATTCACAGAATTCCCGAGGTCTTTTCACCCTTGACCCTGGTTTTAAAACCATCTCCCTCTGTGCTGCCCGCTCTATAACCTCGCGCAATAGCCAGAGGGGCTTTCCAGTCTGCCTTGATAATTCCCTCAGGTCATGCTCTTCAACAATCAGTTTCAGGGCCAGAAGGTCCTCATCTGATGCCCTTTTTACTACTATTTCATCGTCCTTTAACTTCTTATACATCAGAACTATCTCTTTACCTCTTGAAGGAATCACATCTGCCGAGTCATCCTGTAAAAGAAGTGGAAGGTCTCTCCAGGAAAGCTCAACGAGTACGAGCGTTGGGTTTATTGAGGGTGCTTTGGGGTTTTCAGGGACATCAGTTTTAGAATTTTTTAATCTATTGATTTCCTGTTCAAGACGGGCAAGCTCGGAAAGGTAGGCCAGTTCTCCAAGCCTGCCCGCCTTTTTGTTTAAAAACTCTGGTAAGCTCTCTAAACTCAGCTCCTCAGCGGTAATCTCTTCCTTTACATCCGATGGCAATCTTGACCAGGTCTCTGGGCAACTTTCCTTGATACTTATAGTCCTCATCACTTAATTATACCTTTTTGGTGTAAACTACACCAAGAGTACTACTTTGTTCAGCTACTACCGCCCGAAGGTTTCTGTTTTACAGGCTGCTGTTGGGTGCTTCCAGCACCCGAACTACCCGTTCAACTGCTCTGACCTGCCTTCTGCTCAGTCGTCTTACAACCTGTGATAGCAATAGATGATGTCGCAACAAGTGCCACAATGCTCATACCTGCAAGAACCCTTTTGAGTTTTTCGGAATCCATTCTCACACCCCCTTTCTTTGTGGAATACAAAATTACAATTTTTAATTAATTAACTTCATTATATCAGATATTTTGATAATGTCAAGAAAAAAGAGAACGGTTTGTTAATTGTTAATTGGTTAGTGGTTAGTGGGTGAGTGATTGAGATGATAGATCAGGCTGTTTCTGCTATCCTTCTTAGTTCGTCCATTGATTTTACCACAATGTATTTTCCGTCGAAATCAATGATGTCCTCTTTTTTCAACCTGTTCAGGGTTGCTGTGACGGTTTCACGGGTTGAGGCAATCAGGTCAGCATAATCGCTGTGTTTAAGTTTTAGTTTTATCATGTAGCCCTTTTCATGAGGGACACCAAAGTCATCAAGCAGGTTGAGAAGGGTTCGGGCAAGGCGCTGCTCTACGGTGCTGTAAAGGAGGTCCAGTATCTTGTTCTCTATCTTCCACCTTCTAAGCCCTATCATCTTTGTAAGCCTTATGGAAAGCCCGGGCACCATCTGAAGCATCCTGTCAAAGTCTTCTTTTTTCATGATACACAGAAGCCCATCCTCTATAACCTCTGCTGACTCATCCCTTTCAACCGGCTCAACATAGGTCATCTCACCAAAGATGGTTCCCCCCTTACAGATGTCAAGGATTATCTCCTTTCCCTTTGGAGTAAGTTTCGTAATCTTTACCGCCCCCTTTTTAAGGATGTAGATATTTTTGTCAGATGAACCCTGAAGATAGAGGATGTCTCCTTTCTTAACCTCCTTCATCTGTGAGTACTCATCAAGCATTCGGTACTCCTCGTCTCTCAGGTGACTAAATATGTCGAGGTTTTTTAAATACCAGAGTTTTGTCCTGTTTGTGCTCATGATTAATTTTATTATACCTCATTGTGCTTATAATGTAATGAGGCTTACACCTTATGTGTTAATATTAAGATACAATGGTAAAAGGAAACATTTGTTATAAGTGTGGAAGAGAGATGCCCTTTTATTATGTTGAGGAAGGAGACCTCACCATAAGCAGCGAAAGGATTGTCTGCCCCTTCTGTGGCTGGACACTTGAAGGCGCCATGGATCTGCACGAAGAAGAAATCAACGGGGATAGAAAAGAAAGGGATAAAGAGTTATAATTAGAACAAGAACAGAAAAAGGGTCAGGAAATAAATACACCTTACACCATACATGCTACACCCTGTGCCCTGTAGTTCAGAATTTAGTATTTAGAATTTAGGATTTCTTGATAAGGAGGATGTATGAAAAGGGTAACATTATCAACCATGGTATTTTTAACCCTTGTGTTTTTAGCCGTTACTGCCTCATCCCACATGAAGTACAAACCAAAGGGCAGGATACAGGGGTTTACCAAGCACTTTGAAAAGAGCCTTTTTGAAATCACCGAAAGGGGATACTACAGTGTGGAGATGGTGATAAAGGGTGAGGTTTTAAAACAGGGTAAAAACGAGATAGACCTGATAATTCACGACAATAAAGACAGAGATGTAACCGGTGCTGAGATAACCATACAGCCCTGGATGCCCGAGATGGGTCATGGAATCGACATAGAGCCACAGGTTGAAGAAAAAGGAGGAGGGCTTTATCATGTGAGCAACCTTGTGCTGACCATGGGTGGCCACTGGCAGTTAAAAATACTGGTATCAAAGAACGGTCTGACCGACACAGCGGTCTTTGATTTCCCTGAGGTATCGGGTATGTCAATGCACAGGCACGTTAAGAGACCTGAAAAGATAGATACCTCTCGCACTCAGGTATCTGAAAAGGGTCTTTACAGGGTCTCTTACAAACCCGAGATCGAGCCCATAAGGATAAACACCCTTCATGCCTGGCAGGTAACAGTTAAAGACAGAGAAGGTAAACCTGTCACAGGTGCCCGTATTACGGTATATGGAGACATGCCAGAGCACGGTCACGGTATGCCTACAGAGCCACAGATGGTTGAGGAACTACCCGGGGGTAAGTACATCATTGATGGAATGAAGTTTCAGATGCCGGGCTGGTGGGTGGTAAAGCTTCACATACACTCTCCAAGAGGTATGGATACTGTAACATTTCAACTCGATATTAAATAGGAGTAGCAGAATGAGAAGGTTTTTTGCTTTTATAATATCCACATTGTTTTTAATTGTATCTATCAATACTGCCTATGCACTTGATGACCTTCACAGGTGGTCTGAGAGGGAAAAACAGATACTTAAAAGCCTATGGCTTGGCTCCCTTCCGCCACCACCTAAGGACCCATCAAACCGATACGATGGAAACCCTGCCGCCATAAGGCTTGGCAGGAAGTTCTTTTTTGAAAACCGCTTCAGTGGAAACAGGAAGGTCTCCTGCGCAACCTGTCATCCTGAAAACATGAACTTTGCCGACAATCTCCCACGGGGCCACGGTATGGGTTTTACAAACAGGAGGACCATGCCTCTTATAGGTGTTGCCTACTCACCCTGGCTTTTCTGGGATGGAAGAAAAGACTCCACCTGGGCACAGGCACTGGGCCCCATAGAAAGCCCTGTTGAGCACGGGTTTACAAGAACGCAGGTGGCGGTGGTTATCAAACGGTTTTATAAGGATGAATATGAAAGGGTGTTTGGGAGCCTTCCGGACTTTGACGAAACAGGACTTCCTCTGCATGCAAAACCCTCTCCTGATGACCCGAAGGCACTGAAGCTCTGGGTTACCCTGCCTGAGAAGACAAAACAGGCTGTCAACGAGATATATGTAAATGTGGGTAAGGCAATCGGCGCCTTTGTAAGAACCATAATGCCCACAAAGGCACCCTTTGACAGATATGTAGAAGCCATACTGAAAGGGGATATCGAAGGGGCATCAAAGATACTCACCCCGATGCAGGTAAAGGGCCTCAGATTGTTCATAGGAAAGGCAAAGTGCATAAATTGCCACAACGGCCCGATGTTTACAGACTACGAGTTCCACAACACCCGTGTCCCCCAGTTAGAGGGGCTTCCACCTGATGATGGCAGGGCATCTGCAATTGTCAAGGTCCTCACAGATGAGTTTAACTGCCTTAGCCGTTACAGTGATGCAAAACCCTGGCAGTGCAGGACACTAAGGTTTATGAGCACCGATGTCTTTAGATACAAAGGGGCATTTAAAACCCCAACACTGAGGAATGTTGCAGAAAGGGCACCCTACATGCACGCAGGGCAGTTTTCCACACTTCATGAGGTGCTTCACTTCTACAGGGATATGCCTGCTGATAAAAGACCGCCTGACCTTGAGCACGGAGACCTCACTGACCAGGAACTGCTTTACCTTGAGGAGTTTCTCAAGGCATTGAGTGCGCCACCTGTTTATTATACTGATGAAAAAAAGTAGTGGTTTGACTTCATCTTACATAAAGGCATGGCTGAAACAGATGTACATAAAGAGAGCCTGTGTGCCTTTGACTATCTCACAGGCACTATAGCAACTGCCTACAAAGGGCCTGTTCAGTCTCTTGTTATTTCCGATTTCTGCATAGACCAGGTAGCCGAAACCGTTGAGATTAAGGGAAGGATCATTAACCTGCCTGATGGCATCTACAAAGTGGCGATAATCTCCGAGGGCAAAAGGCTTTCAGAGCTTGAGACAAAAGACGGGACATTTAACATCCGCATTCCTTCAAAAACCTACACAGAGGCATTGCATCTTCAGATAGACCTCACACAGAGGGGCAAACACATAGGGACATTCCTTATTAAAAGCCCGAGTTCAAAGGGTCCTCTTCTTTCTGCCATGCAGGTAGCAAAGGATCTCAGGGGGCTAAACCTGAGAATGCTTGTCCGTCTCGTTGAAGGCAAAGTGGGGCTACATAAAAAGGCCGAGCATCTGGTATCAGCAGCACTCAGTTCAAAAAGAAAGTGGGCTGACTTTTCTTCTGAGCTTTACAGCTTTTCAAAAGACCTCTTCTGGTCAGACAGAAGGGCCTTTTCAGAATGGCTTAGATTTATAGTGAGGTTCTTCCTCCTGTCAATAAAAAACCTCCAGGGAAAGGGTAAGCCCGTCACTGATCTGCTTTCAATCATAGAACTCGTAAGCGATGCAGAAGACAAAGAACTCACAGAAAGACTGCTTAAACTGCTTGAAGAGGAAATCAGAGAATGCCTTGTTGATTTAACAGCCAGATTTAAAAGATACCTTAAAGCCATTATAAACCTTATTGAACTCTCAGGTTATCACTCCACTGAACTTGCGGTTTACTTAACAGGGTCGCTCCTTAAGGCATTAAAAGGTGCTGTTATCCTCCCGGATGATCTATTAACACTCCTTGGGAAACCAGCCTCTCTTAAACCCTACAGCAAAGAATTTATCGAAAAAACAGTCAGTGCCTCGAGGGAAATGTTAAATGCCATCAGGGACAGGGACTTCCCCAGATGTAAGAGCCTGCTAAAGGAGATAGACCTTTCCGTGCTTGACAGCCAGCGGATGCTGAGGACGGTTTTTTCAGAACTCAGACAATCAGAAAACCCCCTTTCAGTAAAAACCATAATCGAAAGGATTGCGCCTCTGGTATCAGATAATCCAGTGCTAATAAACAGTCTATCAGAAGAGACAGCCTCTTTGATTGTGGGTTTCCTAAAAGACGGTGCCATCCATAAAGCAGGAGAGCTTCTCAATATTATTTCCATACACAGACAGTTATACAGGGACTCTCTGCTTTTCAAAGACAATCTTGTGGAATCTATCTTTGAGACAGGCGACAGGGAGATTGAAAAAAAGTACCTTGATATAATCTCAGAGGTCACCATTCCTCCACCACAGATAGGGGGTTACGACAGAGATACCTGGGAGCCTTTATACAACAGGCAACACCTTGAAAGAATAACCCGGTTGCTAAGGGTATCAATTAAGGGTGGATACAGGTACAGGGACTTTCTTACCAGGCTGATAGCCAACTTCTATATGATAGAACTATTCATACCTGACGAGGCTGTGTTTCAACGACACATCACAGAGTATCTAAATTCAGTTCCCCTAAAGGAAGACTTTATACTTCACTATCTACTTCTTAAAAGGCTTCCAGTCTATTATAACGAGGTAGGTGCATCAGGCCGTATTCGGGATCTGAGTACTGAGCTCGACTCGTGGGGTAATGACCCTGTGCTTTATTTTTTAAGAAAACAGGTTCATGTTAACAACGGACCTCAGAACATCAAACTCATTGAAAGGGTTCTTAGTTCATGGAAGGAGGCATCTCTGGATATTCTGAAAGGGGTTGTACCTGATGAGCTGCTTGAAAAGTATCCATCGGGGCTTCTTAAGCAGTACTCAGAAATTATTGGAAGCCTCTCATCTGTGTTTAAAGTAAGAGGGGTTACTGATTTAGTTAAACTTGATAAAGAAGGTATTAAGGCATGGCTTGATTCAAAGGACTTCCCAGATGAGACAAAGAAAAAGCTGATACTCCTTATCAGTCTTTATAAAGAACTAAACAGAAAGTATGCACTTTCGTCAGACAAAGAAGCACTGGAGACTCTTGAGCTGATTGACAGGATGCACGCACTCAGAGAGGTTTTTACATCTTCAAAAAAGACCGTACCCGAGGAGCAGCTTTATTACAAAAGACACATCGCCTTTGGCATACCCTCGGTAATGGGAACCTATCAAGAAGAAAAGTTTGATGCCCTTAAGGAGTTCCTTAAAAAAGAGGAAGCCCTCAGGGCATCTCTTGAGGAGATTTCAACGACGATAAACAAAACCAAAGGAGATTCTTCAGAGCCCATAATCAGGGCACTTAAAGTATTTTACAAAACCCTTCGGTTGCCTGGTTTTAAAATGCCTGTGCTGAGAGAGACCTGTCTGATTATAGAGAACAATACACTTTATATCTCACAGATTATAGACCTGATACGGGGTCTTGAAAAGGAATTAATCTTTGTGGTTGAGACCTTTTACAGATGGTTTCTAAAGCAGGTATCGGCTTTACTTAAAAGCCTTGATAAGGAGCAACTTGATCCCTCGCTAAGGGGTTACGCTCAGGGAGAAGAACTGACAGATGTGGTGCTAAGAAGGATTATAACCTCTGTGCCCGGCATTCAGGAATACGACAGGTTTTTAAACAATCTCCTCTCTCATCTCCTCTCTGAGATTGAATCTAACGGCGACAGGCTGATAAACGCAAAGATAAAAAAGCAGACAGAGAGCCTATATCTTCTTGAAAGATTAAGCCCTGAGGAGGCAATTATCGCATGCCCTGATATAGGCTCAAAGGCAAAAAACCTTGCCATCCTTCTTCGGAGCGAAATCCCTGTGCCGCCTGGTATAGTCCTTAAGTCTGGTTTTACCTTTGATGAGGAGGACATTGAGTTAGTGGCAAAAAAGGCAATAGGCTATCTTGAGGAAAAAACTGGCAGACGATACGGTAAAAGCCCGAGGCCCCTTTTTGTCTCTGTAAGAAGTGGCTCCTTTATCTCAATGCCCGGGATACTTGACACCATTCTTTACTGCGGCATAAACAGAGAAACACTCAAAGCAATGATTGAGGAAACCTCTGACAGGCTCCTTGGATGGGACTCTTACAGAAGGTTCCTTGAGCATTATCTTCAGGTGGTTTACGGCATAAAAAGGGATGAAAGAACAACCAGTGCAGACCCTGAAGAGGTCTGTAATGACATTGTTGAGTTTGCTAAGGGAAAGGGTATTTCCATACCCGATGACCCCTGGATTCAACTGTTTGAATCAGTCAAGGGTGTTTGTCGCTCTTGGCACAGTGAAAGGGCTAAATCCTACAGAAAGGCAATGAGCATCTCAGAGCACTGGGGAACTGCGGTGCTAATAATGCCCATGGTCACGGCAAACTCTCAAAGAGGTGGGGCATCTGTATTCTTCACACGAGACCCTAAGACCTTTGCCCCGATACCCTATGGTGAGACGAGGATGTCCTCTACAGGTGATGACATAGTTTATGGCGGGCATTTAAGTATGCCCATCTCAAGGGTTCAGCGAAAGGCTGAGCAGTCCCTACAGGATATAGAACCCGAACTTTATGAGCTTCATGCCGGGATTGCCCGAAGGGTAGAAGACGCAATGGATGGGGTGCCACAGGAGATAGAGGCAGCCTATCTAAGAGAAAACAACCACTGGCGGTTCTTTGTGCTACAGAGCAGGGCTATGGAGTTTTACAGAAACAGGGTTGACAGGTTTCATGAAGTATGCAGAATGGAATCAAATATACTTACAAGAGGCATCGGTGTGCACGGTGGGGCATTAAGTGGAGTGGTAACCTTTCAGGATGATACAGAAAAACTGAAAAATATCCGTAAACAGACCGACACACCGATCATACTTATCCGTAAAGAGACAAGCACTTCTGATGCCGAGCTTATGCCCTTTATAAATGGGCTTTTAACATCCACAGGTGGTGTTACCTCCCATGCCTCAGTGCTTGCAAAAAAGTTCGACCTCACAGCAGTGGTTGGATGCCAGGACCTGCAGATTGACCACAAAACCAAAACCGCCAGTATTGGTGAGTATAAGATATCAGAGGGCACTCCCATATCCATTGACGGTGCCACGGGTCTGGTTTACAAGGGCACCTGTCCTGTTATGGTTAAAGAGGAATTATCCTGATCAGACAATGTCAAAAAGGGGTATTATAAATCTGATATCCTCACTTCGTGATGGAGTAAGGCTTAACGAAGTGGAGATAATCGCTCTTGACCTGGGCACGGGCAGATTTATTGAAGAGACCAATCTCAGGCTCTTTTTAATTAGGGAGAACAAAAACTTCAGCAGAGATTTAGTTTTTGATGTATAATTTATTAACTATCTTTGAATTAAAAAATGATGTAAGAAGGAGTGAAGGATGCTTAAAAAGATAAACCCCACCACACTTAAGACATGGCAGGAACTCAGGGAGCATTACCTTGAGATGAAGAATGTGCACATGCGTGACCTTTTTGCCAGAGACCCTGACCGTTTTGAGAAGTTCTCTCTCCGTTTTGAGGACATGCTCGTTGATTTTTCAAAAAACATCATTACCGAAAAGACCCTCGAGCTTCTTATAAAACTGGCAAGAGACTGTGGTATCAACGAGGCAATAGAGGCCATGTTTACGGGTGAGAAAATAAACGAGACAGAAAACCGTGCCGTGCTTCATGTGGCATTAAGAAACCGCTCAAACACACCAACCTTTGTTGATGGCCATGATGTAATGCCAGAGGTAAACAGGGTGCTCGAAAAGATACGCATTTTTTCAGAAGGACTCCTTTTGGGCAGTTGGCGTGGATTTACAGGGAAACCGATAACAGACATTGTTAATATCGGCATTGGAGGCTCTGACCTTGGCCCCTACATGGTTACCGAGGCACTAAGGCCCTACTGGAAGCAGATCACCCCTCACTTTGTTTCAAACATTGATGGAACCCACATATCAGAAACCCTGAAAAAACTGAATCCGGAGACAACCCTTTTTATTGTGGCATCAAAGACCTTTACCACTCAGGAGACCATGACAAATGCAGAGACTGCAAGGAAGTGGTTTCTTGAAAGTGCAAAGGACGAAAGGGCTGTAAAGAAGCACTTCGTTGCGGTCTCAACAAATACCGAACGAGTCA
>WFMM01000124.1 GCA_015484595.1 Nitrospirota bacterium
AGGTTGACGAAGAGGTTGCCCCAGAGGTTGTAAAGGCACTAAATGGCTCATTTCTTAAGGGACGAAGAATAAAGGCAGAGCCAGCAAGACCAAAAGACAGGGTGTAGGGGGAGTTTTGAGTGTTGAGTGCTTAGTTTTGAATTAAGAATTAAAAAAGAATTCCATACATTAAACTCAACACTCAAAACTCATAACTCAACACTAAATACCGATATCCTGAGGGGGGATGAAGGTTCGCTGTGCAAGGTCTTTGTCAATGAGAAAGAGTCCGCCAGGGTTGTTTTCGTTGAGTTTAAGACTCTGAATTATCTCATCAGCAGATGCCTCCTCCTCAACCTGCTCATCAATAAACCACTTGAGAAAACTTGTGGTTGCGTGGTCCCTCAGTTCAATGGCAAGGTCCATAAGAGAGTTTATCCTTGAAGTGACCTGTTTTTCGTGCTCAATCACCTCCTGAAAGGCATGTAGCGGGCTTTCCCACTCATTAGGTGGAGATTTTATCTCTGAAAACAGCACCCTTCCACCACGCTCTATAACATAGTTATAAAACCTTTTTACATGGGTGAGTTCCTCCATTGCCTGAACCCTCATCCAGTTTGCAAAACCCTTCAAACTTATTGACTCAAAATAGGCTGACATTGAGAAGTAAAGATAAGACGAATAAATCTCCCAGTTAATCTGCTCATTTAATGCATTCTGCATCCTTTCATCAAGCATAAGATAATCCTCCTGCTTATTAAAATTCTAAATTCTAAATACTAATTTCTAAACAAATTCTAAGTTCTAATTTACAGTTTTCCAAACTATAATAACAATATTTTCGGTAAATTTAAGCTTATGGCAAAAGTAGCAACACAACAAAAGCGATGAACGCAAATAACTCTATTAACCCAATTAACGCAACTAACGCTATAAACGCGATAAACGCAATGAACGCAATAAACTACAAATTCAGCAGCGGAAAATACGTCCGCAGGAAAGCATGTTATGCTGTTTGTTTTTCTTCCTGTTTTATTTTTTCAGAAAGCCATAAATTTATGAGTGTCTCAGCAGAAATACCCCTTTTCTGGGCAAATTCCAGTATACTATCAGACAACTTAATATCAACTGGATAGTATATTCGTTGTGACTGTATATCTACTTCAAACTTTGCTGGTTTAGTATGCTCCCAGAAGTCAGATAAGTCGTGCGTGTCCCAAAATTCTCCAATCTCTTGGTATGATGATTTCTTTGAAAGCGAAGTTTTATTTTTTCTCATAAAGTCTCCTTTCCGACTTTGACATGTTTCTTGCGGATATAATCAATGCTCGTCCGTTTCTTTTATATACAAAAAATATTGTTAAATATCGACCTTCAAAAGTTTGACCAAGAGCCGCATACACATTTTCGCCTTTACGGTGCCCTTTTTCTATAAAACGAAATTTTGGATTGTTCTCCAACACTTCTATTACTTCATCTCTTTTAACTCCGTGTTTTCTTTCAAGCTTTTCAACTATATCCTCAAGCCAGATAATCTCTTGTAATTTCAAATGCCATCCTCAAAAATTTCTATTTATTGTATTGTATCATAAATATCATCTAACACTTATTTTATCATATCCATAAGTTTATCTCTCATCTTCTTAAACAGTTCAAGATACTCGGGCATCTGGTAGTCCCTATAGGTAAACTCGTGTGCCCTGAATCCTCCCTTTCTGTAGAAAAGGGTTACCTCTCCGTAGATACCCTTTCCAAGGTAAATCCGGTGGGCATAGTTTTTTGTGGTGGCAAGCACCAGTTTTGAAGGGGTTATGTAGCCAGGGTCTAAATTTATCCGTCTTTTACCATCTCTTGAAAGCCCTGCTTCTATCTGATTGGTCTTAAGCTTTATCTGCACTATCTCAGCGGGATCGATTATCCTCTCAAAAAAGATGAACCTTCTATAAATTGGCCAGCCGAGTTCGTCTCTGTAATAATCTGTATGCTCCCACCTGTAGGTGTCTGATTCAAAAAGCACAGGTCCATAGAGTTCAGTTAGTATCTCCTTTGACCTCACATACCAGTCTTCCTCAGAAAAAAGTGTGCCAACAAAAAGAAGTGCCTTTTCAGGCTCCCTGGGAATTCCCATAACTAAAAACCATCCCAGTTTCCGGGGCCTATAACCTTTTTCTTTAAAACCCCGTCAGGGCTGATTATATAGGTTTCAGGCACCCCGGTCACTCCAAATGCACGAGCAGCGTTTTCGTCCAGGTCAACATAAATGGGTATATCGAAGTTGTTTTTCTTTAAATACCTCTTTGTCACAGCAGGGTCTTCGCGATAGATGATTCCCAGAAATACAAAATTGGGGTCGTTTTTTTTCCTCTGATAAAGTGCATTGATTGAAGGCATCTCCTTTCTGCACTCACCACACCAGGAGGCCCAGAAGTGAACAAATACGGTCTTACCACGGAGTTCTTTCAGAGTAATCTGTTTTCCATTTTTGTCAACCACCTTGAAATCAGGTGCATCAAGCCCAACTATTGCCTGTGTCTTTTCAGGTGGTCTTAACTTCTGACTGTAAATTATAAAAAAGACTCCCAAACCCAGAATCACAAGAAGTATTACCGCCCTGTTTTTCATACGACCACTCCTTAGTTAACAATCGGGATTCTTTAAACAAAAAGATAACCTTAAAGAGTTATCTTTAACTCCCTAAGGTTATCAAAAAGATTTGAAGAAGTTGTGAAAATCTTAGTTTACGCTTGCGGTTATAAGCTCCTGTGGTTCAGCGGTCTTAAACGCAGGGGCACCGTCCTGAAGAACCACGATTATCTTGTTTGCTCCAGCAAACCTGCCCTTTAAGATCTCCTCTGACAGGTAATCCTCTATCTCCTTCTGTATTGCCCTTCGCATTGGTCGTGCACCATAGGTAGGCTGGTAGTACTTCTCAACGAGCCATTCCTTCACCTCATCGGTTACCTCAAGAACCAGTTCCTGCTCAATGAGCTGTTTGTTTGTCTCGTCTATTAGCAGGTCTATAATAGAGAACAGGTGCTCCTTTTCAAGTGGATGAAATACCACCATCTCGTCTATCCTGTTAAGAAACTCAGGGTTAAAGGTCTTTTTAAGCTCGTTCATTACATTGGTCTTTATTTTGTCGTAGATGTCCTCTGAGCTTGTCCTGTGGAAACCAAGGGGCGTTGCCTTCTCGATAAGTCTTGCACCGATGTTTGATGTCATGATTATCACTGTGTTTTTAAAATCCACCTTTCGGCCAAAGCTATCGGTAAGCACGCCTTCGTCAAGAACCTGTAGCAGAATATTGAAGACATCAGGATGAGCCTTTTCAATCTCGTCAAAGAGTATCACTGAATAGGGCTTCTTACGCACCTGCTCTGTAAGCTGTCCACCCTCTTCATAACCCACGTAACCAGGAGGTGCACCTGTAAGCCTGGAGACATTAAACCGCTCCATGTACTCGGACATATCTATCTTGATGAGCGAATTTTCATCGTCAAAGAGAAACTCTGCAAGTGCTTTTGCAAGCTCTGTCTTACCAACCCCCGTGGGGCCAAGAAACAGGAACGAGCCGATTGGCTTCTTTCTGTTCTTTATACCTGTGCGTGAACGCCTTATTGCCCTACAGACAGCCTTTATGGCATCGTCCTGTGCAATGATTCTCTTGTGCAGTTCCTCCTCCATGCGAAGGAGCTTTTCGCTTTCTTCCTGCTCAAGCTTAAGTAGCGGCACCCCTGTCATCTTTGACACCGTGTATGCAATGTCTTCAGCACTGATGACAGGTATTTCCTTTGTAAGGTTGTCGCGCCACTGCTTGTGAACCTGTTCATGCAGGCGTCTCAGTTTTTCCTCTTCACCCCTGATGGCTGCCGCCTTCTCTATATCCTGAAGCTTGATGTAAAGGGTCTTTTCCTTTGAGAGTCTTTCAAGGTCCTGCTCTATCTCTTTGAGTTCATGTGGCGGGGTGTATCTCTTCAGTTTTATCCTTGAGCCTGTCTCGTCAATCACATCTATTGCCTTGTCAGGGAGGTTTCTGTCTGCAATGTAACGGTCAGAAAGCTTTGCTGCAGCCTCGATTGCCTCATCACTGTATTTTACTCTGTGATGTGCCTCGTACTTCTGCTTCAGACCATTTAAAATCTCTATGGTCTCTTCAACCGTTGGTGGCTCAATGTATATTGGTTGAAAACGCCTCTCCAGGGCTCCATCTTTTTCAATGTATTTGCGATATTCATCGACCGTGGTTGCTCCAATACACTGTATTTCTCCCCTTGAAAGGGCAGGCTTTAGCATGTTTGATGCATCCACCGAGCCCTCTGCTGCTCCTGCACCAATCAATGTGTGTAGCTCATCTATAAACAGTATGATGTTGTCTGACTGGACGATCTCCTTCATCACCACCTTGAGGCGCTCCTCAAACTGTCCGCGGTACTTTGTGCCTGCAATCAGCGCTCCAAGGTCAAGGGAGACTATCCTCTTTCCGAGCATCTGGTCAGGAACATCGCCCGAGACTATCCTCTGGGCAAGCCCCTCGACAATGGCCGTCTTACCAACTCCTGGCTCACCGATAATGGCAGGATTATTCTTGATTCTACGACCAAGTATCTGTAAAACCCGCTCTATCTCCTTTTCCCTGCCAATGACAGGGTCAAGTTTTCCCTTCTTTGCAAGGGCGGTAAGGTCTTTACCAAATTCATCAAGTGCTGGTGTGTGGGTCTTACGCTCGCGCACATGGGGATGGGTCTTCATTGAAAGGTTTATGGCAAGCTGTCTTGCACCAAGCAGATTGGCACCGTGGTTTCTCAGTATCTTGCCACCAATACCCTCATCCTCTCTAATGAGACCAAGAAGCAGATGTTCACTACCAATGTAGTTATGCCCAAGCAGCCTTGCCTCTTCTATTGCAAGCTCAAGAACCTTCTTAGCACGGGGAGTAAAGGGTATGTCACCAAAGGTAAGCAGATTTGTGGGGGCTGGAAGGTTTCTTTCTATCTCCATCCTGAGGTCTTCAATGGAGATACCCATCTTTTTCAGAATCACCACGGGAAGACCATCCTGCTCTCTTATCAGACCAAGGAGAAGATGCTCGGTGCCAAGATAGTCATTTTGTCTTCTTTCAGCCTCTTCTTTG
Source organism: Nitrospirota bacterium (assembly GCA_015484595.1). Classification (GTDB taxonomy): domain Bacteria; phylum Nitrospirota; class Thermodesulfovibrionia; order Thermodesulfovibrionales; family JdFR-85; genus JAADIE01. The sequence continues at coordinate 5,111 of WFMM01000124.1, forward strand.
GCATAGATTATTACCTTTCTTCCCCTTTCTGTAAATTTCTCAAACATAGAATCTCCTTTTTTTCACCTCTTGGTGTTTTATCCTTAATTTCATAATAATCCTTTCTGTCGCAGGTTGTCAACTTAACGGCCCTGCTACAGCAGGGCTGTTAATACTTATACAAAATACATGCCAGTGCTGACGATGATATAAATCACCTTTTTGCAGGCACAGTTTTTTGTGGCTTTGAGGTAAAATATATTAGAGGCTGTTCAAGAGATGAACCTCCCTGCGGAAAGCCGCAGGGTATAAAAAAAGGTGTTAAAGGATTGACAAAAAACATAAACAGGAGACGGTAAATTGTCATGTCAGAGGGTCTTATTGAAACCATAAAAGAGCCAAAGACAAAGAAGAAAACCAAAAAACCACCGATGTACAAGGTCTATCTCCTGAACGACGATTACACGACCATGGACTTTGTGGTCTATGTGCTCCAGGAGGTCTTTGGTAAACCCTACGAAGAGGCAGTACAGATTATGCTTCATGTGCACCGTAGAGGTATGGGACTTTGCGGCGTTTACACAAAGGAGATAGCCGAGACAAAGGTGGAAACAGTCCACCGTCTTGCACGGGCAAACCAGTTTCCCCTTAAATGCTATATGGAAAGGGAGTAAGGCTATGTTAAGTAAAGATATAGAGACATCTATTCAAAGGATTATAAACAGGGCAAAGCAGAAGGGGCACGAGTATGTAACAGTGGAGCACCTTCTTTATGCAATACTCGAGGATGAATGGGGAAGGGAGATACTCTATAACTGCGGAGCAGACCTTGAGTTTCTCCGTCAGTCACTGGATGAGTATTTAGAAAACTACATACCCGTCAGACGGCTAAAGCCCAATGAACAGCCCCAGCCCACGGTGGCCTTTCAGCGCGTAATATCAAGGGCAATAGAGCATGTAAGGGCTGCTGAAAAAGAGCAAGCTGACGCAGGTGACCTGCTTGCCTACCTGTTTTACGAAGTGGACTCCTATGCGGTTGACCTCCTTGAGTCTGAAGGCATAGGCAGGATTGATGTCCTTGATTACATCTCTCACGGTATTTCCAAAAGAGAGGATGCCGGAGATCATCAATTTGACGACACTGAAGAGGAGCATCCCCGCAGACAGAGGACAAAACAAAAAACAGACCCCCTTGAGCTTTACACCACAGAGCTTGTTGAGAAGGCAAGAAAGGGAGAGTTAGACCCCATTGTGGGAAGAACCGAAGAGCTTAAGCGAACCATACAGATACTTGCAAGAAGGAGAAAAAACAATGTGGTCTTTGTGGGTGAGCCAGGCGTAGGGAAGACAGCCCTTGTCGAGGGGCTTGCCCTAAAGATTGCCTCCGGTGATGTGCCTGAGATACTGAAGGATGCAAAGATTTTTGCCATCGACCTTGGTGGCATGATAGCTGGCACCAAGTACAGAGGTGAGTTTGAGGCAAGACTGAAGGCAACCATTAAAAGACTGGAGGAGATTGAGGGTGCCATAATGTTCATTGACGAGATTCACACCGTGGTTGGTGCAGGCGCAACAAGTGGTGGCTCCCTTGATGCCTCCAACATCCTTAAGCCCTTTCTTGCCTCTGGAAAAATAAGATGCATAGGTGCAAGCACCTTTGAGGAATACAAAAAGTACTTTGAAAAAGACCGTGCCCTGTCAAGGAGGTTTCAGAAGGTAGAGTTACAGGAGCCCAGTATAGACGAGACCGTAAAGATACTAAAAGGTTTGAGAAACTACTACGAGGAGTTTCACGGTGTCCGCTACACAGAGGGAGCCCTGAAGGCTGCCTCAGAGCTTTCGGCAAAACACATAAACGACAAGTTCCTGCCAGACAAGGCAATAGATGTGATAGATGAGGCAGCAGCAGAGGTCAAGTTAAGGGGACAGCGGAAGGTGGTAGGTGTTCGTGACATCGAGGCAGTGGTCTCAAGGATAGCCCGTGTGCCAGTTCGCTCCATCTCCACATCAGAGACCGAAAGGCTTATGAGGCTTGAGCAGGAGCTTAAATCAGTAGTCTTTGGACAGGACGAGGCCATACACAAACTGGTATCAAGCATAAAAAGGGCAAGGGCAGGGCTTGGACACCCAGAAAAGCCAATTGGCTCTTTCCTTTTTACCGGACCAACCGGTGTGGGCAAGACCGAGGTTGCCCGACAGCTTGCAAACACCCTTGGCGTGCAGTTTATAAGATTTGACATGAGTGAATACATGGAAAAGCACTCTGTTGCCCGACTGATAGGAGCACCTCCGGGGTATGTGGGATTTGACCAGGGTGGTCTCCTAACAGATGCTATCAGGCGTAATCCTTACGCAGTGTTGCTTCTTGACGAGATTGAAAAGGCACATCCCGATGTGTTCAACATACTTTTGCAGGTGATGGATTATGCCTCTTTGACAGACAACAACGGAAAAAAGGCTGATTTCAGAAATGTCATACTCATTATGACATCCAATGCAGGGGCTCAGCTTATGCAGCAAAGCCCCATTGGTTTCGGAAATAGGGCAGAGGATGCACTATCAAGGTCAAAGGACGAGATAAACCGTCTGTTCAGCCCTGAGTTCCGTAACCGTCTTGACGCAATAATCACCTTCAGACCACTGAACCATCAGATAATGCTCCATGTGGTTGACAAGTTCTTAAAGGAGCTCCAGAAACAGTTAACTGAGAAAAAGGTCACCCTTAAGGTCTCTGAATCTGCCCGTGACTGGCTTGCCCGTAAAGGCTTTGACCCCCGTTTTGGTGCAAGACCCCTTGCAAGGGTGATTCAGGAGGAGATTAAGGACAGGCTCTCAGACGAAATCCTCTTTGGAAGTCTCAAAAAAGGTGGCACCGTAAGTATTGACTGCCCTGATAAAAAAGGGCTGTTATTTAATTTCAGCCAAAACAATTCACCACAAATCTAAAATCACAAATCTGAAATCTCAAATCTCAAATCTGAAATTATAATCTGTTATTACTGCCCTATTTCCAGACCTGAGTCAATAATGTCTCTCAGTCTTTTTGCTGAAACAGGGTCAATCTCCTTCAGTCGCTGATATACCTCTTCAGCCAGGTCTCGCCTGTCAATACTCACATACACTGTGCCAAGCCCCTCAAGGGCATCCACATTTTCAGGGTCAATCTCAAGGGCCTTCTTAAAGGCATCAATCGCCTGCTGTGCACGCTCCATGTGGATGTTTAAAAGACTGTAGCCAAGCCCTGAGTGGTACTCACTAACATCAGGGGAAAGCTCTACGGCCTTTTTGTACTCCCTGTAGGCATTGGTAGCAAATCCCATGTTAAGGAGTGTCTCTCCATAAAGGGCATGAAGCTCAGGGTTTTCAGGCCACCGTTTTACAGCATCTCTAAGCAATGTTGCTGCCCTGCCAAAGTCCTCGTCGTCAAGCTTACTTTCCACGGTGGCAATTATCTGTTCTACCTCTTTTTGATTGGCCCTTTGAGAGGTATCTTCGTTTTCCTCAATCGTTTCAGTATCCTTATAGGAAAGCACGACCCCCTTTGGACCATATTTAGCCTGAATTATCAATCCCTTGAGTCTGTCTTTATAGTTTTTTAGAAAGCCTCTTGCCTCACCGTATGTGCTGAATGCTCCGACACGAAGGCTATAGTGGTCGCCGTGTCGCTCAATCCGCAGTGTCTTAAGGTCCTCTTTGCTAAGCAGTTTTTCTACCCTTTTATACTCCTTTATTGCCTGCCTTAACTTCTGATAGGTCTGAATCTCAATGGTGTAAACGACCCGCTCTTCAAAACTGTTTTTTGATTTCTCAGGCTTAGTTATAACGCTCTCAGTGAAAGGCTTTTTTAAACTCTTCCTTTTAACAGTCTCCACCTTTTCAATGCCCTTTTCCTTTAGTACCAGCATCTCGTTTTCCTTCGTGTTTTCAAGGACAAAGGGGTCTTTGACTGCGGATTTTAACTTTTTTGTAAAGTCCAGGGCCTCTTTGTAACTCCTAAAGTCCCCAACCCTTACGACGAGGTACCGCTTTCCCTTAAGGAGTCTTACATAAAGCCCCGGGGAGTCTTTGATAAACTTCTCCATGTAATCAAAGTGCCTTAAGGCATAGGTCTTTGCCAGAAGGCCGTAGGTTGCAGTCTGAACACTGTAGGTCTTTGCAAAGCAGTAGGCGGGCACGAGGAAAAGAAAAACAGCTATAATAAATATTGCCTTTTTCATCATTATAGTAAAGATTATATCAAAAACGGTAAAGGAAAGGGGTCAGGATTTCAAATTTCAGATTTCTGATTTGGGATTTATTTAGAATTTAGAAATTAGGATTTAGAATTTTACGCTAATTTATGCCTGTGTTTCTACTTTCAGATGAGCTGGCTTTTCCGCCTGTTGAGCTTGCAGAGCATGACGGGCTTCTTGCGGTTGGTGGTGACCTTAGCCCTGAGAGGCTCCTTCTTGCCTACAGAGAGGGCATATTCCCATGGTTTACCGAGGATACAGAGATTCTCTGGTGGTCACCTGACCCGAGGCTCGTTCTTTTTCCTGATGAACTGAGAATCTCAAGGAGCCTCAGACAGACCATAAAAAAGGGACTCTTTAGCATCACCCTTGACAGGGCATTTTCAGAGGTCATCAGGGCATGTGCTGAGGTGCACAGCTTAAAAGACGGTGACACCTGGATAACCCCTTCCATGATTGATGCCTACACCAGATTACACCAGATGGGATATGCCCACTCGGTTGAGGCCTGGTCAGGAGGTAAACTGGTGGGAGGGCTTTACGGGGTCTCCCTTGGCAGTGCCTTCTTTGGTGAGTCCATGTTTACCCGTGTGTCCAATGCATCAAAGGTTGCCTTTGTGTTTGCAGTAAAACAGTTTAAGAAGTGGGGGTTCAGACTCATAGACTGCCAAGTTACCACTGAACATCTGAAGCGTTTCGGTGCAAGACAGATTAAGAGAGCAGAGTTTTTAAGACTTTTGAAGGAGGTCCTGAAGGACAGAACCAGAAAGGGCAGGTGGAAACTAACCGTCACGGTTAAAGAAGTCCTTGAGAAAGCCGATTAGTTCGTCCCTTGAAATCTCCCTTTCTTCTGATGCCTTCATATCCTTAAACTTAAAAACACCCCTTTTTATCTCCTCTTCACCTATTATCAGGACCACAGGAGAGCCGACCTTATCTGCCCTTCTCATCTGACTCTTGACAGAGGCACTCCTCAGGTCCATGTCTGCCCTTAAACCCTCTTTCCTCAGCCTTGAAACCAGCTGAAATGCAACCTCTCTTGCCTCGTCACCAATGCTTACGAAGGTAACCTGCGGGCACTGGTCGGGCATCTGGGTTTTTTCTTTTAAAAGGGCAATGAGCCTTTCCATACCAACTGCAAAACCCACTGCAGGTGTAGGCGGCCCGCCAAACTCCTCGACCAGCCTGTCGTAGCGCCCACCTGCTGCAACTGCATTCTGGGCACCAAGTGCCGAGGAGGTAACCTCAAAGGTGGTCCTTGTGTAATAATCAAGCCCACGCACCATCTCTGGATTTACCCTGTAGGTGATGCCCAGTTTCTTAAGTGCAGACTGAAAGGCATTAAAGTGGTCTTTACAGTCCTCACAGAGGAAGTCAAGTATCACAGGTGCGTCCTTTACATACTCCTTACAGGTGGGCACCTTACAGTCAAGCACCCTGAGAGGGTTCTGACTGTATCTGCGTTGACAGTCCGAACAGAGGTCACTGACACCCTTATTCAGATACTCAATGAGCCTATCCCTGTAACCAGGCCTGCAACTGCTACAGCCAATGGAGTTTACCTCTACACTGAGTCCATCAAGCCCCACCCTTTCAAGAAACACAACCAGCATCTCAATCAGCTCAGCATCCACCTCTGGTGCATCCAGCCCGAAGACCTCAACCCCTGTTTGATGAAACTGTCTGAGTCTTCCCTTTTGTGGCCTCTCGTAACGAAACATGGGCCCCATGTAGTAAAACTTCTGGGGTGGTGGAAGCTGATTGAGGCTGTGCTGAATGTAGGCCCTCACAACAGAGGCAGTCCCCTCTGGCCGCATGGTAAGGCTTCTTCCTGCCCTGTCAGAAAAGGTGTACATCTCCTTTTCCACAATGTCAGTGGTCTCACCAATGCTTCTGATAAATAGCTCTGTAAACTCAAGTATGGGTGTCCTTATCTCCTTAAACCCATAGAGGCTAAAAACATCCCTTGCAGTCTGCTCAACGAACTGCCAGAGAAAGGTCTCAGGAGGCAGTATGTCCTGAACTCCCTTAATACTCCTGTACTTCATCCTCTTCCTCGGGGTTTGGCTCTTCAAAGGCCTCGGTCTGTATTGCATCTTCCTCAGATGAGTCAGCAGCCTCCTCAGACTCCCGCACATCGTCAAACTCAAGCATCCTTAGATGGCTTTCAATGAGCCGTCTTAACTCCTCCTTGAAGTGTGTTCTGATGCCCTTGAGGTCAACGATATCCTCGTGTATCTTGACCATCTTTTCCTGTGCCTCTTTAATTATTGCGTCAGCTTTTAGTTCTGCCTCTCTGATGATAAGCTCAGCCTCTTTACGGGCGTTATTCTTGTAATCCTCCACCATCTGCTGGGCTGTCATGAGGGTTTCTCGAAGTGTGTTTTCCATGTCTCTGTATTCCTGAAGTTGCGCCTCTGTTTTGTGAAGTTTCTCCTTAAGGGTTGCGTTCTCTCTCAAAAGGTCTTCCATCTCCTCTCGCACCACCTCAAGGAATGCATAAACCTCCTCCACATCGAACCCCCGAAACTTTATAGGAAACTGTTTTTGCTGAATATCCATGGGGGTTATTCTCATAGCGGACCTCCTTTCAATTTATAACCAAGCTCTATTAGACTGCTTACGACAAAGGACCTCAAAAACACTATCGCCAGTATGGCAACAAGGGGGGAGAAGTCTATTCCCCCGAATACGCCAAGCCGCCTCCTTATTGGTCTGAGGACAGGCTCGGTTATACCGTAAAGGAAACGAACTATAGGATTGTAAGGGTCAGGGTTTACCCAGCTTATCAGGGCAGCAATTATAAGCACCCACATGTATATGTTAAGCAGAATGTCTAAAACATTTCCAAGTGCTATAAAAAGATTACCAAGCACAAACATCGTCCTACCTCCTGCTTAACTCTTCTGCCCTCAGGGTGGCAGCCTCTATGGCAGACTTGATGATACCCTTAAGACCTGACGCCTCCATTGCATATAGGCCCTCTGCCGTGGTGCCTCCTGGTGAGGTTACCATCTTCTTGAGATCCCATACAGAGATGCCCTCTTGAATCATCCTGCATGTTCCCTGGAAGGTCTTAAGTGTAAGCTTCAGGGCCTCATCAAAGGTAAGTCCCATCCTGACGCCTGCCTCTGCCATGGACTCGATAAAATACGATACAAAGGCCGGCCCACTTCCGCTTAGTGCAGTTACCACATCCATCTTTCCCTCATCAAGCACCACTGCCGTGCCTATCATGTTGAATATCTCAAGCACCCTGTTCAGGTCTGCCTTTTTTACCCCCTTTGCAACTGAAAGCACACTCATTGCCTCCCCAACAAAGGCAGGCGTGTTGGGCATTACCCTAATAACCCTTTCTGTGCCAAGGCCCTTTGTGAGTCTTGATAGCCTGATGCCTGCAGCTATGGAGACAACAAGTTTTGTTCTGTCCACCAGGGGGGCAATCTCCTGTATAACCTCTGAGATGTTCTGTGGTTTTACGGCAAGCACCACTGTATCGGAGCGTTTTGTAACATCAGCATTACTTTTAGAGGTGCTAACCGAGTACTGCCTTTTAAGATACCTGAGTCTTTCTGCCCTTTTGTCAGAGACGATTATATCCCTCTTACCTGCCTTCCAGAGGCCCTTTATGATGGCCTCAGCCATGTTACCTCCGCCAATAAAACCTATCATCAGTAATTCCTCCTTCCAAAGATTGCGGTTCCCACCCTTACGATTGTTGCACCCTCTTCAACGGCAACCTCATAATCTCCTGACATGCCCATTGAAAGGTGCCTGAGGTTAAATCCCCTCTGGTTCATCTGCTCCTTTAACTGCCTTAATCTCCTGAAGTAGGGTCTTACCAGCTCGGGGTCTTCAAAATAGGGAGGAATGGTCATAAGCCCTTCAACTATCAGGTTTTCCATGCCCATCATTTCAGCAAGTAAGTGCTCAAGCTCCTCTTCTGCAACTCCGTGTTTTGTCTCTTCCTCCGAGAGTTTTACCTGCACAAGCACCCTCTGAACCTTTCCGAATTCCGAAGCTGTGCGGTTTATCTTCATGGCAAGCTCCAGACTGTCCACAGACTGTATCATATCAAAAAGCATCACTGCAGGTCGAACCTTATTTTTCTGAAGATGCCCTATCATGTGCCACTGAACGGTCTGTGGGATTTTGTCTCTGAGAATCTCTATCTTTTCCTTTGCCTCCTGAACCCTGTTTTCTCCAATCAGTCTCACACCAAGGTCTATGGCTTCCTTGACCCTGTCAGCAGGCACTGTCTTCGTGACAGCCACCAGCTCAACCTCTGAGGGGTCACGGCCTGCCCTCATTGCTGCATGAGAGATTCTCTTGTACACGGTGCTTATATTCTCAAGAAGCATAACTTCTAAAATTTCTAAATCCTAATTTCTAAATCCTAAACTCTTTAGAGTGTAGGGGGGAGTTTTTAGTTTTGAGTGCATAGTGTTTAGTGCCTATTAAAAACCTTAACTCAACACTCAAAATTCAACACTCAACACTAACTACACCCCCAACCCCGATAAACGCTCTTAACGCAAAGAACGCGATAAACGCAATTAACGCAATCAACGCGACTAACGCAATACAAGCTTCCCCTTTTACTTAAAATTCAAGATATTTTATCATATAACAGAAAAAAATATTATCCTTCTTATTCACAGCTATGCTTCAAGAGCTTTCTATAAAAAACTTTGCGATACTAAGAAAGGTAAGGATTCCCTTTAGCAGGGGGCTTAACATCATCACCGGTGAAACCGGTGCCGGGAAATCCCTTGTAATCAACGCACTGGAGCTGGTTCTTGGAGGAAGGGCAAGGGCTGATGTGGTCCATCCCCAGGCAAAGGAGGCAGAGATTGAGGCGGTCTTTGAACTGCCCGAGGGGTTTAAGCTGCCTGAGAGTATCTCCACAGATGAGGACCTGCTCATCCTAAGGAGGGTTATATCAAAAAACGGAAAGGGCAGGGCCTACATAAACGACAGGGCTGTCCCACTTAAGACCCTTACAACTTTGGGAGATGAGCTTATAGACATCTACGGTCAGCACGAACATCAGAGCCTGCTTAAGCCCCAGGTTCAACAGCAGATGCTTGACAGCTTTGGAGGGCTTACTGAACTTTCCTCAGAGGTTCGAAGGCTATACCACAAATCAAAAGGGCTTGAACGGGAGATATCTGAAATTAAAGAAAGACAGAGACAGAGGGCACAGAGGATTGACCTTCTTCAATACCAGATACAGGAGATTGACGATGCAGGGCTGAACCCTGAAGAGGTAGAGGAGTTATTGAAGGAACGGGAGGTTCAGAAAAACCTGACCCATCTGCTTTACCTGACAGAAAGCTCACTTAATAGGCTTAAGGAGCAGGAAGGCTCTGTGCTTGATGTCCTTTCAGAGCTTAGGCACTCCATAGAGGAAATATCAAATGTGGATGATTCTGCCACAGCGGTTCTTAAGATGATTGAAGATGCAGAGGCATTGCTTTCTGAGGCAGCACACGAGTTAAGGTCAATCAGAGACCACTACGAGGCTGACCCTGATAGGCTTGACCAGATTGAAAGAAGGCTTGACCTTATAGAGCGGCTTAAAAGAAAATACGGCGACTCGGTTGAGGAGATACTGAAGTACAGAGAGGATGCACAACAGGAACTAAACGAGCTTTCAGGCATGGAAGAACGGCTGGAGCAGATTGAAAAGGAGCTTTCTGACACAAGGGCATACCTGATGGAAAGGGCATCTCTACTCAGTGAAAAAAGAAGGCATGTGGCTAAAGAAATAGAGCAAAGGGTTACAGAGGTGTTAAGAACTCTTGCAATGAAAAACGCAAGATTCACTGTCAATCTGCCTCAGACAGGTCTTTCAGAGCAGGGGCTTGAGACCGTTGAGTTTCTATTTTCTGCAAACCCTGGGCAGCCTGTTAAACCCCTCAACAGGGTTGCCTCTGGTGGAGAGCTCTCAAGGGTGATGCTTGCCCTTAAAAGCATCTTTGCCTCTTCAGAGGGTGTCCCTGTTCTGGTCTTTGACGAGGTGGATTCAGGGGTAGGTGGAAAAACAGCAGAGGCAGTTGGCACTAAGCTAAAGGAGATATCTTCACTGCATCAGGTAATCTGCATTACCCATCTTCCACAGATAGCATCCCTTGCTGACCATCACCTGCTGGTAACGAAAAAGGAAGGCAAAGAAACCACTGAGTTAAGCATAGAAAGCATTGCTGAAGAAAAGAGGGTAAGAGAGATTGCAAGAATGCTTAGCGGCACCGTAACCGAGACATCCCTGAGACACGCAGAGGAGCTGTTAGAGAAAAACCGGAAATGTTAAAATAGTGAAATCATAGCGGAAGATGAGTTTTACATGAAAGGAAAAACAGAGATAGACTCCAACAGATGCAAAGGCTGTGGCTACTGTGTTATCACCTGTCCCAGGGGTATAATCAGGATAGGGGACAGGCTCAATGCAGCGGGCTACTATGTGGCTGAGGTGGTAAAGCCTGATGAGTGCACAGGCTGTGCTCTCTGTGCAGAGATATGTCCTGATGTGGCTATTGAGGTCTGGAGAGAGGAAAAAAGCGTGGCAGACTAACCATAAAGCCTTCTTCTTAATTCATAAAGCAGCACCGCAGAAGCTGAACCAACATTAAGGCTTTCAGCCCTGCCGTAAACAGGAATCTTAATAAGCACATCTGAGGCCCTCTTTATACCATCGGAGATTCCCATTGTCTCATTGCCAAATACCACAAGCTCCCTGCCAAACGGTGTATAATCGTAAAGGCTTATTTCTGCCTTTAAATCTGTGCCCACGATTCTTCTTTTCTCTGAATCTCTGACCTTGAGCAATTCCTCTACTGTGGCAAAGGCTATGCGGAGATTAAACACACTTCCGGCACTTGCCCTGACGGACTTCGGGTTATAGGGTGAAACCGTGCCTTTTAACATAACAGCCATTTTAAACCCTGCTGCATCAGTGGCTCTGAGGAGTGTTCCTAAATTCCCGGGGTCCTGAACCCCATCCACAACCACCACAGGCTCATAAGGAAGCCCTTTAAGTGCTGATGCCCTTACCCTGCAAAGGGCGATTATCCCCTGTGGGGTGACGGTCTGAGAAAGCCTCTTGAGGGCATTCTTCTCAAGCACCACCGTATAAACTCCTGCCCCAAGCAGTCTGTCCATGAGAGGGGAGTTTTCTGCTCTGCCTATAAACTCCTCTGTTACAGCCACATGGGTTATCCTAACCCCTGCACTTACTGCCATATCAATCACCCTCGGGCCCTCCACCACCACCTCCCCTTCCTGAACACCATAACGGGGTGCAAACTTCTCTGGCCTGTGGATTATCTTTAAAAATCTCTTTACTGTTGGATTCTCACCAGATGAGACCCTTTTCATTGCCTGTTTCCTCCCATGGATGACCATCTAAGATATATGGGCAGACCTGGCAGAGAGCCTGCCACATAGGAGAGAAACCACAGAAGCGATATGGCAGTTGCCACCTCCGGAGCAATCCCCACCATCGAAAGTAAAACCACAAAGGACCCCTCCCTCAGCCCAAGACCTGATATCGAAACAGGTATGGAAGACACGGTGATAACCAGTGGCATGAAGAAGAAAAGTTCGATCATCTTCACATCCACCCTCACTGCCTGTACGACCAGAAAAACCGTTGTTATGGCCGCTATCTGAACAGCAATGGAAAGCAGATAGGCATACAGGAGTCTAATGGGAGCGCCTCTCAGGGTATGGATGTAATTAAAAAACTCCCTTACTGACTTAAACCTCTGCCCCCACTTAAATCCAAAAAGAACATAACTTGCAATAACAAAGACACCTGCCACGACAGGCACTGCAAGCAGGGCCCTTGAGTCCTGAAGCTTTCCTGAAACAAAGGGGATGGACAGGATACCCAGGGTTAAAAGTGCACAGTAGCCTATGTATCGGTCGGCAAAAACAGAGCCAAAGGCATTGGCACCCCTTATTTCATCCCTGTAAAGATAATATACCCTAAGGGCATCTCCACCTACGATGCCTGGTAAGAGGTTATTAAAAAAAGACCCCATCAAGTACAGTCCGTAGAGCCTGAAGATGCTTAGCCCCGGAGGCTTCATCTCGCCTGGCAAAAGCACCCACCACCTGATAGATGAGATAAACTGGGCAAACATGTAGGTAAGTGAAGCTGCAACAAAGTAAAGGGGATTAACCGTGCCTATAACGGTTAGTATTCTGTCAATGCCTGCCTTTTTAAATATCAATGACAGAAGAAACAGGCTAAGGGTTGCCTTTATCAGAAGCAGCGGAAGGTTATTTTTCTTTCTTTCCAATGATACCTTTTATCACATAGATTGGTTTTTTCTGACTTTCGTGATACACCCTCACAAGCATCTCACCTATCAGTCCCATCCCAATAAGCTGAATGCCAACGATTATGAGCAAAACACCAAGCAGAAGGAGAGGTCTTCCGCCGATGTGTTCACCAAAAAAAAGTTTTCTCAGGGTAAGATAGGCTGAAATTAAAATACCGAGTCCGCCTGATGCCAGCCCAAAGGGACCAAAAAACTGAATCGGCTTTGTTGAAAAGCTCTGTAAAAACTTAACTGTTATGAGGTCAAGGAGCACCTTTATGGTCCTGGACATCCCATACTTGGACTTCCCCCTCAGCCTCGGATGATGGGTCGTAACCACCTCCCTGACCCTCACACCGTACCAGCTTGCCACAGCAGGTATAAACCGGTGCATCTCACCGTATAGATTCAGATTCTTTATAACATCTCTTCGGTAAGCCTTAAGGGAGCATCCATAGTCGTGTAGTTCAACCCCCGTGACCTTGCTTATAAGCCAGTTGGCCACCATGGAGGGAAGCCTTCTCGTTAAAAAGGGGTCTTTACGGTCCTTTCGCCAGCCACTTACGAGATCGCAGTGCTCTATCTCCACAAGCAGTCTGGGGATGTCCTTTGGGTCGTTCTGCAGGTCTCCATCCATTGTTACAATCACATCGCCCCGTGCAAAATCAAAACCTGCTGCAAAGGCTGCGGTCTGTCCAAAGTTTCTCCTGAGGCTCAGAACCAGCACATGGGCATCCTCTGAGGCAATACCCCTTAAAAGCTCCAGCGTTCGGTCAGTGCTACCATCGTCCACATAGATAATCTCGTAGTCAAAGGGCTGCGTGGTGAGCACAGAGCTAAGCCTGCTGTGGAGTTCTTCCACATTTTCCTCTTCATTGTAAAGGGGGATGACTACAGAGACACGCTTTATCCACCCGGGTATCATGGCTGATATTATAACAAAGAGGGTTAATTGAATGTTGTCTACTGACTACATTAGGCACATATTTTACCCATAATAAGCACGGTCTCATCGAGTCTTTTGGAACTGCCTGTCCTGAAACCCGCCTTTTTAAGCCAGTTTTTTATCTCCGAAGGGCTATAGGTCCTTCCTTCGGATGTGTTTACCAGCATATTGATAGCAAAAATCGCACCCCACAGAGGTGATGTATGCCCTGGACTTACAAAAAACTCCTGCACCACCACCCTGCCGCCTGGCCTGAGTGCCTTCCTTACCTTTTTTAATATCCTCAGACTTTCCCTTTCAGAGTAGGCATGAAGTATCTGGCTTATAAACACCAGGTCATAGCCCTTTCCAATTGGGTCAGTGGTAAAGTCACCTGCCATGAACTCTATCCCTTCAACCTGGCTTTCCTGAATAATACCCTTTGCTATCCTTATGGTCTCAGCCCTGTCAAAGAGGGTAACCCTGACACCCCTTTTTGCAAGCTCCATCGAGTAAGTGCCAGGCCCACCTCCGAGGTCAAGTGCAGTCTTTACGCCCCTTAGTGGAATGTTATCCACCACCTCCTTAACCTTTAGCTTTGCTATGTCGTGCATCCCAAGGATGAATGACTCAAAGTCTCTGTCGCTGGCCGTGGGTCTTCCCGTGCGGACAGCGGTGTCAAGCTCAGACCAGCCCTTCCACAGTGAATCAGCATGTCTGATTATGTTTCCCTGATAGTAGGGGCTTTCCCTTAAGAGGTATTTTCTTGCTAAGGAGGTGACCTTATACTGGTTTGCCCGTTTCTGCAATAGTCCAAGCGAGACCAGTGCATTAAGCAGTAATTCCGTTCCCCTCTGGTCTGTCTTCAGTGCTGACGAAACCTCCCTAAGGCCCTTCCATGACTTAAGGTGTTCAAAGACACCAAGGTTGTTGGCAGTCAGAAGCACCCTTGCCGGCATAAAACCGGTCCAGAGCTGTCTTATCCTTTGGACCTCCTCTTTAATGCTCTGCTTTTTCATAGAAATCCCCCTTTCAGGATTGGTTTACCCTGGAATTCCACCTGGTCTTTTAACGGGTTTTTTGATACCCTGCGGCTTGATGCAGGGAGGTTCTTTATTATATTCCTTTGCCAAGGCTGTAGCAAGGCAATGGGAGATGCCTTCTGTGAATATTCAGGGGCAGAAGATTATGGTCGGGGCGAGCCGATTCGAACGGCCGACCTCTCGCACCCCAAGCGAGTGCGCTAACCAGACTGCGCCACGCCCCGAACAGGTAATTATAAATTAATCAGAGCTGATTGATGATATCTCTTAGACGGGCCTTTATGTGCTCAAGCCTTTCTCTGAGTGTGCTGTCCTCGGTGGTCTCCCTATCTTCCTTTGGCACGACCCTGAGTGCAGGCTCGGCAAAACACTTCTTTACACCCTCTATGGTGTAACGCTCTTCATAAAGGAGCCTTTTTATCTCAAGAATGGTTTCAATGTCCTTCTTAACATAGAGTCTCTGCCCTGACCTGCTCTTTCTCGGTTTAAGGAAGGGAAACTCGCTTTCCCAGTACCTGAGCACATAGGGCTCCACACCTGTTATGCGGCCTACCTCTCCTATCTTGTAAAAAAGCTTCTCCGGTATCTTTACCTTTGGTGAGTTCTGTTTCTTCTGTTTTGCCCGTATCATTTAACCTTTTCTACCCGTTCCTTGAGCAGGTTGCTCGGTTTAAAGGTAACCACCCTTCTGGGGGTTATCTCCAGTTCCTCCCCGGTCTGGGGATTTCTCCCGCGGCGGGCCGTCTTTTTTCTGACATGAAAGGTGCCAAATCCTGTGATTTTTACATTTTCACCTTCTGCCAGGGTCCTTTTGATGGTATCGAGGATGAGCTCGATGATGTCCTGGGCCTCCTTTTTTGGAAGCCCTACCTTGTCAAAAATCGCCTTTGCCAGGTCTGCTCTTGTCATAAATTAATTATATTTATTAGACGAACTATTGTCAAGTATTTAATTATAAAAAATTTTTTCCACCTTGACTTATGGAAGGCAATTATCAGAAAATTTATTATACCCACTGGGGCGTAGCCAAAGGGCAAGGCAGGAGATTTTGGCTCTCCCATTTGCAGGTTCGAGTCCTGCCGCCCCAGCCAGTAAAAAGGTCAAGGTGAATAAAGAAAAACTGCTAACACATCTTGCCACTTTAGGCCCGGCTGGATACTTCCCCTTTGCCCCTGGCACCATGGGCTCTGCTGTCTCGGCATTGCTCCTTTATCTGTTAAGACCATCCGACCAAATTATCGTCTTTTCCTTTATAATCCTTTTTTTTACAGGCACTTACGCATCCAGGGCCGCAGAAGAGTTCTTCGGACAAAAGGACAGCCCCAGGATAATCATAGACGAGTTCGTAGCCCTTCCCCTTGGTCTTCTGTTTATAAAGAAGACCCTGCTTAGCATTACCCTTGGATTTTTCCTCTTCAGAGTCTTTGACATACTGAAACCCTTTCCAATAAGAAGGATAGAAAACTCCCTTTCAGGGGGGCTTTCCGTGATGCTTGACGATGTCCTTGCAGCGTTTTATACAAATATTGCTCTTCATATGGTGTATAATTTATTTGTTCAGTAATTAATCTTTTTTATTTCGTTGCTATGTACTCAGAGGATGTTATAGATAAGGTTAAAAGGGCACACCTGTTGATAATCCAGAGAGGGCTAAGGCTTGCCACTGCAGAAAGCTGCACAGGCGGTAAAATTGCAGACATGATTACCGAGGTTGGTGGTGCAAGCAGGTTCTTTGTGGGCTCTGTGGTTGCCTATCACGAAGATGTAAAGACAGAGATTCTTGGAGTGGCAAAGGATACGGTTAAAACCCACGGGGTGGTTAGCAGCCAGACCGCCCTTGAGATGGCAGAGGGGGTAAGAAAGCTGCTAAAGACCGATATAGGGCTTTCTACCACTGGTAACCTGGGGCCCGAGGCACTTGAGGGTAAGGATGTTGGGCTTGTTTACATCGGGCTTTGCCTTCCTGGCAAGAAATATGTGAAGGAGTTAAGGCTTAAGGGGCAGAGGCAGGAAAACAAGTCAGAGGCAGCCATTAAAGCCCTTGAGCTTCTCATAAAAAAAATGGAGGAACAGACCAGTTGAGACTCTTTATCGCCCTTGACATCTCTGAGGATGTAAGAAGGGAGATTAACTCTCTTATAAAACGCTTAAAGACCCACGACACAAACATAAGGTGGGTAAGGCCAGAAAACATACATATCACCATAAAGTTCCTTGGTGAGGTAAGCACAGAAAGGGTTGAAGGGATTAAAAGGGCAATGTCAAAGGTTGCTTCAGGGCATCAAGCTTTTGAGCTAATTGTCAGGGGCACCGGGGTCTTTCCAGACTTTACCCGTCCCAGGGTGCTGTGGGTCGGTATTGAAAGAGAAGCCCTCCTTGAGGAAATCCACAGGGAGATAAACGAAGAGTTGGCCCACCTTGGGTTTGAGCCAGAGGACAGGGCATTTCGTCCACATCTAACCATAGGCAGGGTAAAGTCAACCCGGGGGCTTAAACCGCTTCTTAAAGACCTGAGAGGATATATGGATAGAGAGTTTGGTAAAATAACTGTTAGCGAGATGGTTCTCGTAAAGAGCACATTAAAACCCGAGGGGGCTGAATACGAGACAATCTTTAATGCCCCCATGAACAAGGAGGATCTATGAATAAAGACAAACTCAAGGCCCTTGAGATGGCCATCACCCAGATTGAACGAAACTTTGGCAGGGGCACTATTATGCGACTTGGTGACAAGGGGGGTTTTGAGGGAATTCAGACCATCCCCACAGGCTCCCTTACTCTGGACATTGCCACAGGGGTGGGTGGTTTTCCCCGTGGCAGGGTGATCGAGATTTATGGTCCTGAATCCTCTGGAAAGACCACTCTTGCACTGAGCGCCATTGCTCAGGCACAGAAGGCAGGCGGCATCGCAGCCTTCATTGATGCTGAGCATGCCCTTGATGTCAACTATGCCTCACGCCTTGGTGTAAACATTGAAGACCTGCTCGTCTCTCAGCCAGACACAGGGGAGCAGGCACTGGAGATTACCGAGTCACTGGTTCGTAGCGGTGCTGTGGACATCATCGTAATAGATTCTGTGGCTGCCCTCGTGCCAAAGGCTGAGATAGAGGGTGACATGGGAGACAGCCTGCCAGGGCTTCATGCCCGTTTGATGAGTCAGGCCCTGAGGAAGCTTACCTCTGCCATCTCAAGGTCACAAACAACGGTTATCTTTATAAACCAGATAAGGATGAAGATAGGGGTCATGTTTGGAAACCCTGAGACCACCACAGGTGGAACGGCACTTAAGTTTTACTCCTCCATGCGTCTTGACATAAGAAAGATAGACAACATAAAGAGCGGTCAGGAGATGATAGGCGGCAGGGTCAGGGTAAAGATCGTTAAAAACAAGGTAGCTCCACCCTTTAAACAGGCAGAGTTTGACATCTACTTTAACCAGGGGATATCAAAGGAAGGAGAGCTGATAGACCTGGGGGTTTCTTCAAACATAATAGAAAAGTCAGGCGCCTGGTACAGTTATGGAGGAACCCGTATTGGACAGGGCAGAGAAAATGCTAAGGAATACCTGCGTAACCATCCTGAAATGGCTGAGGAGATTGAAAACAAAATCCTTGAAAAGTACAACCTGAGGAGGCAAGATGGAGATAAATGAACTCCTGAAAAGGGCCTATGACAGGGGAGCATCAGACCTTCACATAAAGGTAGGCTCACCGCCAATAATGAGGATCCACGGGGAGCTTGTTCCCATGACAGAGGAGGGAAGGGTTACAGGGGAGCAGTCCCTCAAGATGGCCTTTCAGATAATGAACCAATCCCAGAGAGAGATATTCAAGAGAAAACAGGACATAGACCTCGCCTACAGTGTAACAGGACTTGGCAGGTTCCGGTGCAATATCTTCGTTCAGAGGGGCACCGTGGGGCTTGTCTTCAGGGTAATTCCTATGAAGGTTCCCGTAATAGATGAGCTTAACCTTCCAGAGGTGCTAAAAAAGTTAGCCCTTGAGCCAAGGGGACTTATACTGGTTACTGGAACCACAGGAAGTGGTAAGTCAACCACCCTGGCTGCAATGATAGACCATATAAATGCACACCGGACATACAATATAATCACCATTGAGGACCCAATCGAGTATCTCCACAGAGACAAAAAGAGTATCGTCAACCAGCGTGAGGTTGGCTCTGATACCGAGAGCTTCTCCAAGGCACTCAGGGCTGCCCTCAGGCAGGACCCAGATGTCATCCTGGTTGGCGAGATGAGGGATTTCGAGACCATCCAGACCGCCCTTACTGCTGCTGAGACCGGCCATCTGGTTTTAAGCACCCTTCATACCACTGACGCCACAGAGACTATTAACCGTATTATCACGGTCTTTCCACCATACCAGCACAAACAGGTGAGGATTCAGCTTGCCTCTATCCTTAAGGGCATAATCTCCATGAGACTGGTGCCAAGGGCTGATGGTGAGGGCCGTGTCCCAGCAGTGGAGGTTCTGGTGGCAACAGAGACCATAAGAGACTGCATCATTGACCCTGACAAGACAAAACTCATCCCTGATATTATTGCAAAAAGCAAACTCCATTACGGGATGCAGACCTTTGACCAGTCACTGTACGACCTTTATAAATCGGGATTAATTACCTATGAAGAGGCCTTAAGGAGGGCAACCAATCCGGATGATTTCGCCCTTAAGGTTAAGGGAATCCAGTCAACCTCTGACCTTACCTTTGAGCAAAACGAGATGAGTGGTGGCTCTGATGACATCCCGATCGAGCGGTTCCAGAAATGACGCTTTGCAGTATGCACTGAGGCTCCTTGGAATAAGGGGAAGAAGCACAGGAGAGCTGAGATACAGGTTAAAAAAGAAAGGCTTTACAGAAGAACAGACCGAAGAGACCCTGAGGTATCTTACTGAAAGGGGCTTTTTAGACGACAGGGCACTTGCCCGTGAGTTAGTTGAATACAGCCAGGCTGTAAAGGGTTATGGTCTGAAAGGGGTGAGGGATTTTCTGAAGAAAAGGGGGATTGAAAAAAATCTGATAGATGAGTTGACATCAGGGCTCGAAGAAGACATAAACAGGGCCACCGAGATTGCCAGAAGGCATTACGAGCAAATCAAAGAAAACCCCCCGGAGGTGATCAGGAGAAGACTACAGGGGTATCTATACAGGCGGGGTTATAATCAGAATACAATACATGAGGTCTTTAAAAGGTTACATCTGCTATAATATCTAACCAATATTCCCTTTGAAAGGAGGTTTCAGATGAAGAGAACATCTGTAGTAATTATGGTGATGTTGGTGTTTTCTCTATTATCTTGCACCAAGGCAATGAGATACACAAACGATGAGATCTCTAAATATCCACCCCAGATACAGGAACACATAAAAAAGGGAGAGGTGGTAACTGGCATGACCATGCAGCAGGTCAGGTATGCCTGGGGAGCTCCAAGCGAGATAAGGGCGCTTCCATCAACTGCTGACGGTAAGGAAAGGGTTCAGTGGACTTACAGCCGTATGCTCGGTGCCTTTAAGACCTATCTGCGATTCACCGACGGAGTGCTCACAGAGATTATAAGCACAGAGCCCGGAATAGCGAAGTAAATATTAGGGGGTAGGGGGGTAGCGTGTAGGGAGTAGTTTTTAGTTTTGAGTGAATAGTTTTGAGTGTTTAGTAAAAAACTAAACTCAACACTCAACATTCAAAATTCAACACTCAAAACTAACTACCCCCAACCCCTAAACGCTATTAACGCGATAAACGCGATAAACGCAATTAACGCAATAAACGCAAAAAACGTATTTTCTGAGGTTGTTATGGAAAGCAAGGAGATTCGTAGACAGTTTCTTCAGTACTTTAAAGAAAAGGGCCACGAGGTGGTAAAGAGTTCTCCACTTCTGCCACAGGACGACCCCACCCTTCTTTTTACCAATGCTGGTATGGTTCAGTTCAAGGGGGTCTTTCTTGGTCTTGAAACACGGCCCTACACAAGGGCCACGAGCTGTCAGAAGTGCATGCGTGCTGGTGGCAAACACAGTGACCTCGAAAATGTGGGTCACACTGCCCGTCACCATACATTCTTTGAGATGCTCGGTAATTTCTCCTTTGGAGATTACTTCAAGAAAGAGGCTATAACCTTTGCGTGGGAACTGCTAACAGAGTGGTTCAGGCTGCCAAAGGAAAAACTCTGGGTAAGCGTGTTTGAGGAAGATGACGAGGCAGAATCACTCTGGAAGACACTTACCGATGTAAACCCCTCTCAGATAGTAAGGCTTGGTGCAAAGGACAACTTCTGGCAGATGGGTGATACAGGCCCCTGTGGCCCCTGCTCGGAGATCATAATTGACCAGGGAGCAGAGGCAGGCTGTGGAAGGGCTGACTGTAACATAGAATGTGACTGCGACCGTTACCTCGAGCTCTGGAACCTGGTCTTTATGCAGTACAATCGTGATGAACAGGGCAATCTGACCCCCCTTCCAAAGCCCAGTATTGACACTGGAATGGGGCTTGAAAGGATTGCCGCCGTGCTTCAGGGCAAATTAAACAACTTTGACACCGACCTCTTTTCGCCTATAATCTCCAGCATTACCACGCTTCAGGGGGTTTCCTACAGAGAGGACCCAAAGACAGATGCATCCGTGCGGGTGATTGCAGATCACATAAGGGCATCGGTATTTCTGCTTTCCGAAGGGCTTGTGCCATCAAACGAAGGAAGGGGTTATGTGCTAAGAAGGATAATCCGAAGGGCCTCCCGACATGCAAGACTGCTTGGGTCAGAGGAGCCCTTTTTACACAGGATTGTTGATGCCGTTATAGAGGCAATGGGTGATGTCTATCCAGAGATCATTGACGAAAGAGAGCGCGTCAAAAAGCTACTGAAAATAGAAGAGGAGCGTTTTATCAGAACCGTGGAAAAGGGGCTTCAGCTCTTTGACGATATTCTAAAGGAGGTGCGATCAAAGAACCTGGATACAATCCCTGGTGAGGAGGTATTCCGCCTTTACGATACCTTTGGCTTTCCCCTTGACCTTGCTAAAGACATAGCCAACGACGAGGGACTGAAAATAGACGAAGAGGGATTCAGGAAGGCCCTTGAGCAACAACGAATCAGGGCAAGGGCATCAAGGGAGACAGAGGACCAGCAGGAAAATCTCATTTATTCAAAGATAATGGAGCAGGCCGGACAGACCCTGTTCGTTGGATACGAAACACTTAAAAAAGAGGCAACGATTAAGGCCATTGTAAAAGACGGAGAACTCTCTGATACCCTTAAAGAGGGACAGGAGGGTGAGGTAATCTTAGACAGGACCCCCTTTTATGCTGAATCAGGTGGGCAGGTAGGTGACAGAGGCGTCATTCATTCAGAGGCTTTTCACATGGAGGTCCTTGACACAGTAAAGCCCATTCAGGGCATTCATGTCCACAGAGTAAGGGTCTTAAGGGGAGAGGTCAGGGTTAATGACAGGGTTACAGCCTCTGTTGACAAAGAAAGAAGAAAGGCAACCATGAGGAACCACACAGCAACGCACCTGCTTCACAGGGCACTCAGGATGGTGCTTGGTGAGCATGTAAAACAGGCTGGCTCACTGGTTGAGCCCGAAAGGTTGAGGTTTGACTTTACCCACTACGACTCGTTAAGGCCTGAAGAGATTAAGGAGATTGAAGACATAGTTAATCAGAAGATAATGGAGGACCTGCCTGTCAGGACAGATGTAATGAGTATTGAGGATGCCATTAACGCAGGTGCAATGGCGCTTTTTGACGAAAAATACGGTGACACTGTCAGGGTCGTTTCAGCTGGAGACTTCAGTAAAGAACTCTGTGGAGGAACCCACTGTAACTCAACTGGAGAGATAGGCTCCTTCCTCATCCTCACTGAAGGAAGCGTTGCCTCAGGCATAAGAAGAATAGAGGCAATCACTGGCGAGGCAGTTCTCGGATACATCAGGAAAAGAGAGGATGAATTTAACCGTCTCAAGGAGCTTCTGAAAACCGACTCACCCTTAAAGAGGGTGGAAAAACTCCTGAAGGATTTAAAAACCCTTGAAAAAGAGGTGGAAAGACTCAAGACCTCAGGGGCATCAGATGTTATTGGCGATGCCCTTCGGAATGCTGTTGAGGTAGATGGCACAAAGGTGGTGGCTGTGCTGAGTGATGGGCTTAACCACAAGGAACTACGCCTACTTGCAGACAGGATAAAGGACAGGCTTCAGTCAGGCGTAATAGTGGCAGGTGCAATAAATGATGGAGAGGCATCAGTGGTATGCATGGTAACAAAGGACCTTACTGACCGTTTTAATGCAGGGCAGATTATGAAAAGGATTGCTCAACTGACTAACGGTAAAGGCGGAGGCAGGGATGTGCTTGCACAGGGTGGAACAAAGGACGGAAATAGGTTTAAAGAGCTAATGAAGAACATAAAGGAGGTATTCAGGGAGGGATGAAAAAGAGGGGAGTGCTTTTTTTGGTTCTCTTTGCCTTTATTGTGCTTATTCCCTTTGAGGTCTTTGCTATTGAAGTTAAAGAGGCATACATTGCAAAGGGTGTGGTTGACTTAAGGCCCATAGAGCCATCAGACCGCTTCAGCTCAGACATTGGCAGGGTCTATTGTTTTTCAAGGATTACCGGTGCCAAGGGTGTAACCAAGGTCAGGCATCTGTGGTTTTACAGGGAGCGTTTTATGGCAGAGGTTGAACTGCCTGTAAAGTCACCTGACTGGCGTACCTATAGCAGTAAAAGAATACTTCCATCCTGGAAAGGACCATGGAGGGTGGATATCACCGACAGCGACGGACTCCTGCTTAAGAGCCTTCATTTTGAGATTGAATAGCCTTGCCTCCAACCAGGGGAAAGTAAATAAACCCCTTTTCTGATATAATAAATGTAGGAAGTAGGAAATAGGGTGCAGGGTGTAGTGAAGGTCATTTACTAAGCATTAAAAACTAAACACTCAAAACTTAAAACTAATAACTACCCCCTACACCCTATAATCAAAAAAGGAGGAGGGCCTATGAGCGTATTTGAGATTATAAGGAATGCGATGCTTGCTGGATTCGGAGCTCAGCAGAAGGCAAAGGAGTTTATTGATGAGCTTGTAAAGAAAGGAGAACTGAGCGAGTCTCAGGGTGCAAAGCTGGTCAAGGAATTCACGGAAAGGGCTGAAAAGAGCTCTGATGAGTTTTCAAAGACCCTGACAGATGCCATTCAGAAGGCGCTTGAGAAGATGAACATCCCCACTAAAGAGGACATCGATGCATTAAACAAAAAGATAAAAACCCTCTCACAGAGGATCAAGAAGTTAGAGGAGACCACTGCAAAGAGCACAGAGCAGGATAGCTGATGCTTTTAGAATTTCTCAGGCTCAAAAGAACCTACCGCAACATAAACAGGCTCAGGCAGATAGTTAATGTCTTTCTAAAACACGGCTTCGGACAGATAATTGAGCAGATAAACCTCCACAGGGTTTTACCCTTCAGAAAAAGACTCAAGATACTGTCTTCCCGCCCCACACTGGGTCAGGCGGCTGCTGAAAGATTGAGGATTGCCTTCAGTGAACTGGGCCCCTCATTTATAAAGCTTGCCCAGATACTGTCCTCAAGACCTGACCTCATAACAGCTACCTTTGCCGATGAGTTTAAAAAACTTCAGGACGAGGTCCCTCCCTTTCCCTTTGAGGAGGTAAGGAGGATAATAAAGGAGGAGATGGGCACAGAGCCTGATAACCTCTTCAATTACATTGAGCCCGAGCCCGTGGCTGCTGCCTCCATTGCACAGGTGCATCATGCAGTGCTTAAAGACGGCACACCGGTTGTTATAAAGGTCCAGCGTCCGAAGATCAAAGAACTCATTGAAACCGACATCACCATCATGAAGGCAATCGCCTCACTTCTGGTCCGGTACATCCCTGAAACAGAGCTCTTTAATCCAACAGGCATAGTTGAGGAGTTTGCCCGCACCGTAAGAAAGGAGCTTGACTTTACAGAAGAGGCCAAAAACATGTGCCGTTTCAGGAGAAACTTTGCAAAGCACCCTGACATTTACATCCCCCAGCTTTACCCTCACCTTCTTTCAAAGAGAATGATAGTAATGGAAAAGATAGAGGGTGTCAGGATTGACGACATAGAGGCGATCACGGAGATGGGGATTGACAGAACAGAGCTTGCGCGAAAGGGTGTTGATGCATACTTTAAGATGTTCCTGGTTGACGGATTCTTTCACGCTGACCCTCATCCTGGAAACATATTCGTAATGCCCGATGGAAGAATTGGTCTCGTGGACTTTGGTATCGTTGGATGGCTCACACCTGATATTATGGAAAGCATTGCCCAGGCACTGATAGCACTTGTAAAAAAGGACTTTGACAGCCTGATTGACCAGTACATTGCCCTGGGGCTGGTCACTGAGGAGGTTGACCTCGAGACCTTCAAAAGGGAGTTTAAGGCAGACATTATCGACTTCCTTATCCCCCTTTACGACATGACCATATCAGAGATAAACATTGCCAAGTATCTGGATACCCTTATGCACATGGCCCTGAAACATAAGCTAAAGATACCCTCAGACCTCCTGCTTCTTAACAAGTGCATGCTTATTCTGGATAACATCGGCAGGGCACTTGACCCTAACTTCAACTTTATCTCAGTTGCAGAACCCTATGCTTCAAGGCTTATCAGGAGCCGCTTTCATCCCAAAAGGGTTTACGAAAGGATGCAGAAACAAATGACCGACCTTTCAACCATAGCAGTCAATACTCCCAAACAGATGAATATGCTTTTAAGAAAGGCTCTAAAGGACGAACTTCACCTGAACATGAAATTGGAAGGTCTTGAACGTCTTATCCGTGACATCGACAGGTCAACCAATCGTATTGCCTTCAGTATAGTAGTAGCTGCTATAATATTAAGTTCAGCAATACTCACACTGACGGGAACAGGTGGAACTGTATTTGAAATCCCTCTTCTGGGACTTATAGGCTTTGTGGTTGCCTTTTTTATGGGATTCTGGCTTCTTATATCCATTATCCGTTCAGGCAGGTTATGAGATATGAAGCTCCTTATGCATATCTGCTGTGCCAATTGTGCACTTTATCCACTGAAGACACTCAAAGACAGGGGTATCAGTCTTCACGGGCTGTGGTTTAATCCTAACATCCATCCCTACAGGGAGTACAAAAAAAGACTCGACACCCTGAGGGAGCTTCAGGAGCTTTGGAAACTGGATATCACCTACAAAGACCACTATGGCCTTAAAGAGTTTCTGAGAGCCGTTGTTTATGACGAAAAAAACAGATGCCAATTCTGCTACAGGGTAAGGCTAAAAGAGGCAGCAGCCCTGGCAAAAGAGCTCGGGATGGATGCATTTTCTACGACGCTTCTTGTAAGCCCCTATCAGAAGATCGAGCTCATCAGGGATATTGGAAAAGAGATTCAGGAACAGTTCGATGTAGAGTTCTTCTTTGAAGACTTCAGAGATGGCTTTCGGGAAGGAATGAGGATGTCAAGGGAGCTTGACTTTTATAGACAAAACTACTGCGGCTGCATATATTCGGAAATGGAAAGATTTTTAAAAACAAAGAGAACCAAGTAATTGGTATATTGGTATATTGGTTAATCGGGTTAGTTGCATTAGCATCTGGTATAAACTATGATTTAGTGAAAAATAGTGAATTTGGAATTTGTTTAGAATTTAGATATTAGGATTTAGGATTTATCATAATAAGGATGTCGCCTCTTGAGGACATCGGAAGGCTGCTAATTTTTTTCGGTCTCTTTATAGTGCTTATCGGAGGTCTTTTCCTCCTGGGCGATAAACTGCATTTTTTTGGAAGGTTGCCAGGGGACATTATAATTAAAAGAAAGAACTTCACCTTTTACTTTCCCCTGGGAACAAGTATACTGCTTAGTATAATTCTCAGTCTTATACTCTGGCTTATTAACAGGAGATGACAATGTTAAAAAAGGTAATTGTCTTTTTTTTGGTTATTCTTTTTCTGCCTCTACTTGCATACGCACAGAACATAAGGGTATTGATACTGGATAAGAGGTTTCCCCTTCTGCCTGACGATGAGACGGCTTTAAAACAGATTGGAAACATAAAGGGTGAATTGCTCTTACGAGGCAAATACTACAAAGGCAAGATAGAGGTCTGGAAGGGGAAAAAGGGTCTTTATGTTATAAATGAACTGCCCCTTGAAGAGTATGTAAAGAGTGTGGTCTATTCAGAGACCACCGATGACTGGCCCCTTGAGGCATTGAAGGTCCAGGCCATTGTGGCAAGGACATACGCCGTAAGGCAGATTTTAAAAAACAAAGACAGACTTTACCACCTGAGCTCATCCACCCTGCATCAACTGTACAGAGGTACCCAGAAGGACAAACTCATTGAGCAGGCAGTCAACGAAACAAAGGGACTTATCGTTACATACAGGGGAGAGCCCATCGAGGCACTTTATCACTCTACCTGTGGTGGAAAGACGGAGTACGCTGAAGAGGTGTTCAGCAAAAGCGAGCCCTACCTCCGTTCAGTAAAAAACGACTGCTCCATCTCTCCTTACTGGAGGTGGCGTAAACGTATAAGTAAAGCAGAAATGGAAAGGGCTCTCGGGATTAAGGACCTGAGAGACATAAAGATAGTAAGTCATACAAAAAGTGGCAGGGCAAAGGAGCTTAAAATAATAACAGGCTTAAAGACATTACAGATAAATGCCAAAGACCTCAGAAGGGTTCTTGGCTGGAGGCATCTGCCAAGCACCTGGTTCAGTATATCCCGGGAAGGCGAAAACTTTGTATTTGATGGAAGAGGCTACGGACACGGTGTCGGGCTCTGTCAGTGGGGTGCCCTTGAAATGGCCCTTAAGGGGCTTACCTATAAATACATACTTGGATATTACTACCCCGGTACGAAGATAGAAAGGTATCATGAAGATTAGTCTATTTGACTTTAACCTCCCTTCAGAGCTAATTGCAAACTTCCCAGAAAAAAGGCGTGATGCCTCAAGACTGCTTGTACTAAAAGAACAGGGTGAAATTGAGCACAGGCTTTTCAGGGATATAACAGAATATCTGAGCCCTGGAGATATGCTCGTTTTAAACGACACAAAGGTAATCCCGGCACGCCTGCGGGGGAAAAAGCAAACCGGTGGAAAGATAGAGATACTGCTGGTAAGTGCCCTTGGTAATGGAAGATTCTCAATCCTTTCACGGGGAAGATACACTGGCATGGTCAGTTTTGGAGGTGGGCTCAGGGCAAGGATTAAAGATGGCTCTGTCGCTGAGTTTGAATGTAAAGACATAGGTTCATATCTATGGGAACACGGGCTAATGCCTCTTCCACCATATATAAAAAGAGAGCCTCTTCCAGAAGACCGCAACTGGTATCAGACCGTATATGCCAGAAAGGAAGGCTCCATTGCAGCACCAACTGCAGGGCTTCACTTTACCGAAGGACTCCTTAAAGAACTCAAGCAAAGGGGAATAAAGATAAGATACATCACCTTGCATGTAGGATTGGGCACATTCATGCCAGTGAAAACCGAAACTGTTGAGGCCCACAGGATGCAGCCTGAGTCATTTGAGGTGGATACATCTTTAATTGAAGAGATAGAGGAGATTAAAAAAAGTCAGGGAAGGGTCGTTGCTGTGGGAACGACAGTTACGAGGACACTGGAGGCATTATTTTCCGGAAAGTACCATAGCAGAGGAACCAACGGAACCTTACAGGGCAGCACTGACCTTTTTATCTATCCAGGGTATCAGTTCAGGGCAGTGGATGTGCTTTTGACAAACTTTCATCTGCCCAGGTCAACACCTCTTTTGCTGGTTTCAGCCTTTGCAGGGCGAAAAAACATACTTAAGGCATACGATGAGGCAATAAAAAGGCGGTATAGATTTTTCTCCTATGGTGATGCTATGCTTATCTTGGGAAAGGGGGAGTAAATGGAAAGGCGAAGCATCGACAGGTTTACCCTTCTGTACGGGAAAACACCTCTGATTGTCTTTGCTGTGCTTATATGCTCGGTGAGTTTTATTCTTGGTTACTTCGTGGGTAAGTCGGTTAATGAGCCAGAGGTGGTTATGTCAAAAAGGGAGACCAAGATTCAGGAAAGAAAGCCTGCTCAACCTCAAAAGCAGAAAAAAGAACCCTCTACAGTCAAAAAGGCAGAATCCAAGCCTGTAGAGCCTCTTAGCAAGCCTGAACAGGGTATTACTCAAAAGCCAAAGGAGACCCTTACGGAAAGGCCCTTTCCCATTCAGGGTAAAAGCATAAATTACTACACCATTCAGGTAGGTGCCTTTAGCTCAAAGAAGGAGGCAGAAGGGCTTAAAAACAGGCTTACCAGAAAGGGCTATACAGTGTTTATAAATACCTCAAAAAGAGGTAAAATATTATATAGGGTAAGAGTTGGAAGATTTATAAAACGAAGTGATGCTGAAGAGGCTGCATTAAAGCTAAGGATAAACGAAAAACTAAAGACCTTTATAGTGACGGTAAAGAAGGTAAAATGAAGGATGTAATACTTGAGAAGACCATATCAGAGT
Organism: Nitrospirota bacterium; assembly: GCA_015484595.1. Taxonomy (GTDB): domain Bacteria; phylum Nitrospirota; class Thermodesulfovibrionia; order Thermodesulfovibrionales; family JdFR-85; genus JAADIE01. The sequence goes on from WFMM01000124.1 coordinate 34,152, forward strand.
CTGATTATGAGAGTTTTTTCTTTTCAGGGCTCCAGAAAAGCCTCAAGCTCATCGAGGATGAGCTTGGCGTCGTAATAAGCACCCGTGGAGAAAAACTTTTTATAAAGGGGCCTGAAGAAGATGCCCTTAAGGCAGAGAAACTGATAGACGAAATAAGGGAGATTAACCGCAGGGGATACATCCTTGCCCCTGATGATATAAGATTTGCCCTGTCTTCAATACGGAAGGGTGAAGGCACATCACTTACCGAGCTTTTTTCGAATCAGATACCTGTTTCCTCCAAAAAGAGGTTTATAACACCAAAGACCGAGACACAGAGAAGGTACATTGAGGCCATAAAAAAATACGATATCGTCTTTGGCATTGGCCCTGCTGGCACAGGTAAGACCTACCTTGCCATGGCAATGGCTGTAAATGCACTTATCACAAAAAAGGTAAGCCGCATAGTGCTTGCAAGACCTGCAGTGGAAGCAGGTGAAAGGCTTGGATACCTTCCTGGCGATATGTACGAAAAGGTTCACCCCTATCTTAGACCACTTTACGATGCCCTTTACGATATGGTGGAGTTTGAGAAGGCCATGAGGTTTATTGAAAAGGGGATAATCGAGATAGCCCCTCTTGCGTACATGCGAGGCAGGACCCTTAACGATGCCTTTGTGATACTTGATGAGGCTCAGAACACCACATCCGAGCAGATGAAGATGTACCTTACCCGACTGGGGTTTAACTCTAAGACCGTGATAACCGGTGACATTACACAGGTTGACCTCCCTGCTGGAAGGACATCTGGACTTATTGAGGCAGAGCAGATACTGTCTTCCATTGAGGGAATAAAATTCGTTTACTTTACAGAACGAGATGTGGTTCGCCACAGGCTTGTTCAGGAGATAATAAAGGCCTATGAAAGATTCGAAAAACGGAAAGAAGACCCAGAAACAGAGGAACTACCACAGCAGGCTTAATCGCCGTCACGCAACAGAGATAGCCTCGGTTTTGCTCTTTGGTCTCATAACCTCTGTTACGGTTGAAAGCCACTGGAGCTTGGAGTATGTGCTTGGTGGTTTTCTGATATCTGCCCTTTTGTTTCTCATATTTTACAGAGACATAGTTCGTTACAAGCCAGATTACATAAAAAAGACCCGAATGCTTCTGCTGCTTGGCATCCTCTTTATTTTCACCGTTGTCACTGCCAGGGCATTTCAGTACTTCTTTCTGAACTTTTCTCAGGGTCTTGGAATAGGCGCCCTCGATAGCATTATCTACGGAATGCCCATACCAGCTGGTGCAATCCTGGTAACCCTTATTTTTGACTTCCATACTGCAATAATCTTTTCCTTTACCATAAGCCTTCTTACCGGACTCTGGGTCTCATTGCCACTTTATCCTATTTATGCCTTTGTAGGAAGCCTGGTTGGGGCATTCAGTGTCCTTCGATGCAAGAAACGCTCTGACATCCTTAAAAGCGGTCTTTATGTAAGTGCTGCAAACATCTTTACCCTTACGGGTCTTTTACTATACACAGGCAGGTTTACGCAGGATTATGCACCAGTTGCCTATATATTTGCCATATCCTCAGGGGTTATAGTTTCCTCTGTGGTCTCACTGTTTTTACCTGCAATTGAGATGATATTCAAGGTTACAACCGATATTACCCTGCTTGAACTGCTTGATCTGAACCAGCCACTTATGAAAAACCTCATGATAACCGCACCAGGCACCTATCATCACAGCATAATAGTTGGAAACCTTGTTGAATCTGTTGCTGAGGACATAGGAGTAAACCCTCTTATGGCAAGGGTGAGTGCCTACTACCACGACATTGGTAAGATGAAGATGCCTGAGTACTTTGTAGAAAACCAGTCAGGTGCGGTTAGCAAGCATGAGTTACTAACCCCTCACATGAGCAGCATGATACTTTCCTCCCACGTGAAGGAGGGTGTTGAACTTGCCCGTGAATATGGACTTCCAGAGCCAATAATTGACATAATTCAGCAACACCACGGAACCTGTTTGATGACCTATTTCTATCAAAAGGCAAAGGACCTCGGAGATGGCGAGCCCACTGAAGAGGATTATCGATATCAGGGGCCAAAGCCTCAAAGCAGACTTGCTGCTCTGGTGATGATTGCCGATGCTGTGGAGGCAGCCTCAAGGGTGCTTAAAGACCCCACGCCTGCCCGTATCGAATCTCTGGTGGACAAGATAGTAAACCACATCTTCATAGATGGTCAGCTTGAGGAGTGTGAACTCACCCTCAAGGACATCTCTACCATTAAAAAGAAATTCACTTACATTCTCACTGGAATCCTCCACAGAAGGATAGACTATCCAGGATTTGACTTTGAAAAGGCATCTGAGGAAAGGACTGAAAAACCTGTTCTGTCCGAAAAGGTTACACCTATCAGGAAGGGGATAAAGAGGGGCAGTGATTATCATAAGAGACCTCCAAAGAAAGGTAAAGATAGACAGAGAGCACATTCGACGCTGCCTTGATGTTGTGCTGGAGAAACTAAAACTCCAGAAGACAGAAATAGGTATTCTCTTTGTAAACGACTCCCGTTCACGAGAGCTTAACCACACCTACCGTGGAAAAGACAGCCCCACAGATGTTCTATCCTTTCCACTGTTTAACTCCCTGAATGAAATCAAAAAAGCCACAAAGGAAAACATCTACGATGAAGACCTGCCTGTAGGTGATGTGGTAGTTAACCTGCATCAGGCCAAACGACAGGCAAAACAGTATCAGGTAGAGCTTGATGAGGAGGTTCTACGCCTCATCGTTCACGGTATCCTTCACCTCTGTGGTTATGACCACGAGGCATCAAAGAGGCAGGCACAGCAGATGTTCAGAAAGGAAAAGGAGCTCCTTGATGCCATTAAGAAGATGGGTTGAATCTGCCAACTACGCCATAGAGGGTGTGCTTCATGCAGCAAAGACCGAAAGGCACCTGAGGTATCACTTTTATGCTGCAAGTGCCGTGCTTATAGTGAGTTTCCTGCTTGGTGTAAGCAGGACAGAGTTTTTGCTCATCTCAACCGTGGCCGTAGTGGTGATATGTGCTGAGCTTCTTAACACCGCTATAGAGCATGTTGTTGACCTTTTAAGCCCTGAAAAAAACGAGCTTGCAAGGCTTGCAAAGGACATCGCCGCAGGGGCAGTGCTTGTAACAGCCTTTGGCTCTCTGGTTATAGGCTACATAATACTTGCCCCTTACATCATGAAGACCTTTCAGGCAGGGTTCAGGATTGCAAAGCACACAGGTGAAGATACTGCAATAGTCTCATTGGTTATCGTTTGCATACTCGTCGTTATCACCAAATCCCACTTTGGGCGAGGCAAACCACTGAGAGGGGGGTTGCCGAGTGGACATGCAGCACTTGCCTTCTCAATATGGGTCTCTACCACTTACATTAGCCACAACTATATCGTCTCCCTCCTAACCTTTGTAGCTGCACTCGTTATCGCACAAAGCAGAGTGGCAGTAAGGGCTCACACACCCTGGGAGGTTATACTTGGTGGATTGCTTGGGGCATTGACTACCTTTCTGCTCTTTTTAATATTCTATCATTGAATCGGATTTGCGGAGCAATCTCAAGGCTATGGCCCCGTACTAACAGGGTATCTCCAGCCTGAAACGGCTCATACCATCTGTGCTTTCTACCCCTATGTTGCCACCAAGGGTTGTAATGTTTTTATGAACTATAGAGAGGCCAAGCCCTGTGCCCCTGTCTTTGGTTGTAAAAAAGGGAAGAAAAATCTTCTCCCTTATCTCTTCGGGGATGCCACCTCCTGAGTCCTCCACCACTATGGTGGCCCTCTGGTCAGAACACCTAAGAGTTACAGAGAGTCTTCCACCTTCAGGCATGGCCTCAAGGGAGTTCCTTAGGAGGTTTGAGATGGCCTGTTTTAAAAGCACCGGGTCTGTATCAACTGTACAGTCCTCAAGACTTTCCTCAATGGACAGGTCATCCCTTCCCTCGGTCTGCACCTTTAGTATTTCCTCGATCATCTCCCTTAAGTTAAAGTTTTCCCTCTGTGGCTCCACAGGTCTTGCAAAGGAGAGGAAGTCGTTTATTATTCGGTCCATGGTCTTTATTTCTTCATCAATGGCATTCAGGATGGACTGCTGTTTCTCAGGGGCATCCTTTTTAAGGAGCTTACTGTAGCCTTTAATCACTGCCATTGGATTTCTTAACTCATGGGCTATACCGAGAGATACCTCACCAAGTGAAGAAAGCCATTCCTTTAGTCTGACCTGCCTTTCAAGGCCCTTAAGCTCTGTAAGGTCACTGAATATAAGCACCTTACCGATCTTCTCCTTCTTTCTGTTATAAAGTGGAGATATGGTAAGCCCAAGCCACCTCTTCCCTTTTTCTGTCTCGTAAAGATACTCTGCCCGCTTTACGAAATCCTGTTCTTTTATAAGACTCCGAACAGGTTCATTGAATACATCAGAATATCGCTTTCCTTTTATATCCCTTTTCTCGATCCCCAGTATCTTCAGTGCAGAGGAGTTAACGCTGGTAATCTGGAGTTCGTTGTCAAAGCTCACCACACCACTTGGCACACTCTCGATTATGTTGTCACTGTAACTTGCTACATCGTCTGCCCTTTCCTCTGCCTTCTTCCTTAGCTCCTCAAGTTCCTGCTCCTTCTCCTTCAACTTTGCCACAAGCTCGTGAAAGGTATCAACCACAAAACCAACCTCTGACTGTCTCATCTCCTCTCTCAGTTTGCTTGCCCTCCTGAGGTAGCGGAGGCTATACAGAAAAAGTATTAAAAGAAGAAGGGGGATCAGAACGACGATGATGTTAAGCAGGGTTTGAGCCATTAAGTCAGCCCTTCACCACGCCGAGGGGACGGAGCTTTGCAACCTTTTTTGATATGCCAGCACGCTCAACCACATCAACCACACTGGAGATGTCCTTGTAGGCCTCTGACATCTCCTCGGCAAGGGTCTTTCGTCCAGCACTTCGCACAAGAATGCCTGCATCCTCCATCTCACGCCATATTGCCCTTCCCTTTGCCCTTTTTATGGCCTGATGCCTTGAAAGCACCCTGCCTGCACCGTGACAGGTTGAACCAAAGCTCTCCTTCATTGCCTGCTCAGTGCCTATCAGAACATAGGAGGCCCTTCCCATGTCACCAGGGATAAGAACAGGCTGTCCGATGTCTCTGTACCTGTCAGGTATCTCAGGGTGGCCTGCTGAAAATGCCCTGGTTGCACCTTTACGGTGAACTATAAGCCTTCTTTTTTTGCCATCCACTGTATGTTGCTCTACCTTTGCAATATTATGGGCAACATCATAAATCAGGTGCATCCCCAGTTCGGTTTTGCTTGCTCCAAGCACCTTCATAAAGGCTACCCTGCACCAGTGCATTATACACTGACGGTTTGCCCATGCATAGTTTGCCGCTGCCTTCATTGCAGCAAAATAATCCTGAGCCTCCTGAGAGTTAAAGGGAGCGCAGGCAAGCTCTTTATCAGGAAGGTTGATGCCGTACTTCTTCACTGCGCTTTCCATAACCTGAAGGTAGTCAGTGCAGACCTGATGTCCAAACCCCCTTGAGCCAGTGTGTATCATGAGGGTTACCTGCTCTGGAAAGAGACCAAAAACCTGTGCAGCCCTTTCGTCGTAAATCTCCTCAACATACTGTATCTCAAGGAAGTGATTTCCTGAACCAAGCGTGCCCTGCTGAGCCCTTCCACGCTCGTAGGCCTTCTCACTTATCAAGGAGGGGTCAGCTCCCTCTATGGCACCACCTGATTCTATGTACAGAAGGTCCTCAGGCTCACCATATCCCTGCTCAACAGCCCAGCGTGCACCCCTAAGTAGCAGCCTCTCCTGGTCGGTTCTTGAAAGCCTGAGTCTACCCTTTGAGCCTACCCCGGAAGGTATTTCCTTAAACAGGACCTCCACGAGGTCCCTCATCCTGGGGAGCACCTCGGAGCGTCTGAGGTTGCTCCTCAGGAGTCTCACCCCTCAGTTTATGTCGTATCCAACACCACCAGGAGAAATAATCCCCTGCTCTATGTCAAAGGCTGCAACCCCTCCAATGCAAAAACCATAGCCAGTGTGAACATCGGGCATCGCAAGGGACCTGCCTGTTATGCCAGGAAGGGTGGCAACATTGGCAACCTGCTTAATTGCATCAGGCTCCAAATAGTTCTGAAGCACACTGTCAACATAAATAATGCCCTCCACAGCCATGCCCTGAACATAACCAATGGGCACCTTCAGCCTTGTTTCATCAAGCCTTTCTATGGTAACCTGCCCTGACATAAAGCCCCCCCAATATTTCTAAATACTAATTTCTAAACACTAAACACTAAACACTCAACACTAAACACTAAACACTCAACACTATCTACCCCAACCCTATAAACGCTACAACGCAATTAACGCTATTAACGCGACTAACGCAACGAACGCAATGAACGCTATAAACGCAATTAACGCTATTAACGCAATTTATATATCAAAAATAACCTCAACGCTCCAAAGGCCGTTTTGTTTTTCGATTTTAAGGTTGTGGTAGGTTGCTGCCTTGATCAAAAGCCCCTTTTCGTGTTTTTCAGGGTCAAATTCCTCTCCAAAAACAGTGGCCTCTATTCTGTTTTCTGTTAGGTTTTTTATCTCGATATCCCTTCCAAGAAAACCGTATGTGTCGAACTGAAAGATAAGCTCGTTCAGCCAGCCCACAAGAAGACCGTCGAGGCTTTCTGCATAGACATTGATATCTACAGCCTTTGAGGAGTGTATGTTACTGTTTTCTGTAATTAAGTTGTAAAGCCCTCTGGCAGCGTTTATAAAGAGCTTTTCAAGATTCTCGCCAAATACCCTGATTCCCACATCGCCAGAGATGTCAAGGATCTCGAAGTCTTTATCCATCGTTATTTAAATAATAGCATTTAGACACCTTGATGTCAAACGTTAATTTCCTTTAAAACCTTTGATAGCCTTGCAAAGTCCTCCATGCTCAATGTCTCTGGCCTTCTCCGATAATCTATCCCAGCCTGTTCCAGGGCTCCTTTTATGTCTTTTGAGAGGGTCTTCAATGAGTTTGAAATGGTCTTTCTCCTTTGAGAAAAGGAACTTTTGATGATCCTGAAAAAGAGAGCCTCGTCTTGGACCTGAACTGGCGGTGTCTGCCTTCTTTTAAGTCTAATAACGGCTGAGTCTACCCTGGGTGGTGGAACAAAGGCACCCCTTGGAATGTAAAAAAGGATGGATGGCTCTGTGTAGTATTGAACCATCAGTGTAAGCACGCCATAGCTTTTTCCACCAGGTGAGGCAACTATCCTTTCTGCCACCTCTTTCTGTATGGTCAGTGTGGCTGTTACGAGCCTTACATCCCTTTCGAGGAGCTTAAATATAATGGGTGTTGTTATGTAGTAGGGAATGTTTGCCACTACCTTAAAAGGAGGCAGTTCCGAAAAGTTAAACTTAAGCACATCGGTGCACTTTATTTGAAGGTTAGGTTTATCCTTAAGAAAACCTGTTTTAAGCTCATTACATAGTTGCTCATCAAGCTCAATGGCTATCACATCTTTTGCCCTCTCCGTAAGGATACTGGTTAGTCTTCCCTTTCCAGGGCCTATCTCCACTACAAGGTCTTCAGAGGTGATGCCTGAGGCATCTACTATCCTTTTCAGTATGGTTGGGTCAAACAAAAAATGCTGTCCAAGCCTTCTTTTCATAAAAAGAATCCTTTTATAAGGCTATATAAAACGAATCTACTGGTTATTATAACCTAACACCTTACTTTCCTTAAAAATATCAGGCAAAATGAAAAATCCTGTAGCAAAACCGCAGTGTTCTTCATTTTCATTATCTTCACTCGCTGAACATATTTATTTAATTTAATAATAGACAGTTTTAAAATTTTTTTATATAATAATGGAAAATTAATCTAAAATTATTTTAGGGGTCTAAAGTTATAGGGGGTTTAAGAGGGGATTTCGGTGCAGAATATTAATTCTATATAAGGAGGTGTGGGAATGGGGAGATTAGATGTGAGGTGTAATGTATCAATTCCTGTAACAATCCTTACTGATAAGGTTACAAAGGAAACAGAAACAAAAAATATCGGCTTGAAGGGTGCCCTTTTAAGAGAGTCCGTCCCATTTACGGAAAAGGAAATCATCCGTTTAAAGGCAAGGATTCCTGAATTAGGTGAGTTTCAGAGTGACGTAAGGGTAGTGAGAAAAGACCAGGGTGGTATAGCTGTAAGGTTTTTAAACATAGACCCGACATCAAGGCATGCCCTCTGGAACTACATAAAGGGACACATTCACACCACAAAGGAATGCCCCTTTTGTGGGTTCAATAACGAAGTAGCCGATGTAGAGATATGCAAAAATTGTGGGCTTCCAGTAAATGTAACAGAGAGGGAATTTCATGAGATAGAAAAGGAGATTAAGAAGAAGTGGTTAAAGTTCATAGATAATGCTACTGAGGAATTTATAAAAAAGTGCCAGGAGATAGAAGACCTTATAGAACAGGACAGGCTATCATCAGATGAGATATATCTGAGGCTTAAGGGCACATTTAACGAATTTGTTGACAGGGCAGAGCTTTTTGAAACAGGAATTTCTGACAGGGAATTAATTGAAAGATGCAGAAAGGAGTTTCATGAAAAAACAAACCACCTGTTTATAAAAAGCTATGCCTTTAACAGGACAAGAACATGGCCTAAGGGATACCAGGGTGATTATAAGACTCTGGAAGGTATATACAGAAACACACCCCTTTCAAGGTGGATTGGTTATTACATGGATTACTATGCACTTAACACCACCCTTGCAAAGGCTGTAAGAAACAGGCTAAGGATTTTAACAGACCTTCTGAGAAGTGAACTTGAAAAAAGAAAAGAGCCCAGGGTATTAAACATCGCCTGTGGCTCGTGCAGGGAGCTCATGGACCTTATACCTCAGATAGAAGATTCTCAGGCTAAAATAACCTGTATTGATACTGATGAGGATGCCCTCTCCTTTGCATACAACCGATTGAGCATAGCCAGGACAATTGCATCAAACATAGAGTTTCGTTATTACAACGCCTTAAGGCTTTTTGATTACGAAATAGTAGAAAGAGACTTCCCCAGGCAGGACATAATCTACAGCGTTGGTCTTTTTGATTATCTGGAAACAGACACACTTATAAAAATATTGAGAAATCTCTACAGGCATCTAAATAAAAATGGCCTGCTGATTGCAGCATTCAAGGATGTCAGACAGTACAGACCTCAGCCTTATCACTGGTTTATGGACTGGACTGGTTTTCTACAGAGAAACGAAGAGGACTTTCTTGCCATACTAAAAGAGGCTGAAATTCCTGATGGTGCAGTTGAAAATTTAAGAGATGATACTAGGGCAATAATTTTCTACAGAATAACAAAGATATAAAGGTGGCATTACTAAAAGACAGAGTTGCTATTATTACAGGGGGCTCCCGGGGTATTGGCAGAGCTATTGTTTCCAGCTTTGCAAAAGAGGGCGCCCTTTGTGCTTTTACCTTTTCAAGTAGCTCAAAGGAAGCAGAGGCCCTGTCCACGGAGCTAAAGGCAATGGGTTCAAGGGTGATGTGCGAAAGGGTGGATGTCAGAGACTACGAAGGGGTAAAGGAGTTCGTGGAAAAGGTCAAAGAAGAGTTTGGAGGTCTGGACATACTGGTCAACAATGCTGGTATTAACAAAGACAAATCAATTATCATGATGACCCATGAGGACTGGCAGGATGTGATTGATGTTAATCTTACAGGGGTTTTCAACTTCACCAAGGCCTGCATCGTAACTTTTCTTAAGCAAAAGTCAGGGTGTATTATAAATATGTCCTCAGTAAGTGGCCTCTCACCCTTGCCTGGTCAGGCAAGCTATGCATCGGCAAAATCTGGGGTTATCGGATTAACAAAGGCCCTCGCCCGTGAGGTGGCACCTTACAATGTAAGGGTCAATGCAATTGCCCCTGGTTTTATTGAGACCGATATGGTAAAAAGCCTTAACGAAAACTACAGAAAAAAGATTCTGGACTTGATTCCATTTAAAAGGTTAGGGACGACCGAAGAAGTAGCACAGGGATGTGTTTACCTTGCCAGCGATTATGCCTCCTACATCACAGGACAGGTGTTAACCATTGATGGTGGGCTTAGTATTTAATTTTTTATGAAAGACTCTGAGCTTGTTATTACAGGCATAGGGATAATTTCTCCTGCTGGCATTGGAAAAGATGCTTTCTGGCAGGGCCTTTGTGAAGGGAAAAACTGTCTTGGAGATATTACGCTTTTTAGCACCGATGGATTTAATGTCAAAAAGGCATGCGAGATAACCGACTTTAATCCTCTGGATTTTATACACAAGCGTCACCTGAGAACCCTTGACAGAAGCACAAGACTTCTAATAGCTGCAACCAGTCTGGCCCTTGAGGATTCAGGAATCAATATAAACGAGCAAAACACCTTTGATACTGGCTTCGTTGCTGGTAGCACCTTTGGAAGCCTTCACAGTATATTTCAGTTTGACAGAGAAGGGCTGATCGAGGGTCCTAAATATGTAAACCCCTCCTTTTTCCCAAACACGGTTATTAACTCACCTGCAAGTCAGGCTGCTATTCAATTCAAGATAAAGGGGTTTAACACTACCATTTCAACAGGTCTCTGTGCATCTCTTGATGCATTCATATATGCCTGCGATTTTCTGAGGCTTAAAAGAGCAAATACCGTACTGGTGGGAGGCGTGGAGGAGCTTTGTGAAGAGATATTCATGGGACTTTATCAGTGTGGACTGCTTTCTGGCCTGGATGGCTCAGAGCCCATCTGCAGTCCCTTTGACAAGAACAGAAATGGACTAGTGCTTTCTGAAGGTGCTGCAGTGCTTGTGCTGGAAAGAAAGGAGCACGCCCTTAGAAGGGATGCCCCTGTTTTAGCAATGGTCGTATCCTATGCAAATAGCTTTTCACCTAATAAAAAGCAATCATCAGGACTTGAGATATCCATAAACAGGGCTCTTAAATCAGCAAACCTTAAACCCGAAGATATTGACCTGGTGTTTTCTTCAGCCAATTCAACGAAGGAACTTGACAGGCTTGAGGCAGGAGTGATTAAAAGCATCTTTGGAAAAAAAGTTAAAATAACTGCTATTAAGTCTACAATTGGAGAGCCCTGCTCTGCCTCTGGTGGATTTTTGTTGTCCTCTGCTTCCATGGCACTTACAACCAAGCTCGTGCCACCAACTGTGAATTCTAAAGAGCTTGACCCTGAGTGTGACATCAATTTAGTTACTGAAGGTGGGGGGCTTTCTGGTCTTAAGAGGGTCATGGTTATCGGCTCAGACCCTTATGGAAACAGCTCAGCAATAATACTTCAGGGCTACGAATCATGAAGAAAGTCGTAATAACAGGCATAGGTCTTATAACCTCGATCGGTATAGGAAAAGAAGAGTTCTGGAAGAATCTTCTCTCTGGCAGGTCTGGTATCAGCCCTGTGACTGCCTTTGACACGAAAGAGCACTTCACGCATCTTGGCGGAGAGGTCAAAAACTTTAGCCCCGAAGATATGGGGCTTTCTGAATACATTGATACCTGTAGCAGGGCCTCTCTGCTTGCCATTTCTGCCACGAAGCTTGCCATTGAAGACTCAGGTCTTAATTTATCAGCAGAGCACCCTACAGATACGGCCGTCTGTATTGGAACCACAATGGGAGCTGTTCAGTCCTCGGAATTCATAAACGAACAGATGGTCTTACACGGCGTGCAGCAGTTTAGAAGGGAAGAAATCTCTAAGGTGCCTACCCATTCAACCTCATCAATTGTTTCCAGGCTTAATAAACTGTCAGGCCCATCGATGATGTTTTCCACTGCCTGTGCTGCTGGAAACTACGCAATTGGCTATGGAACGGATTTAATAAGACTGGGGAGAGCACAGATAGCTTTGGTCGGTGGTGCTGAGCCCTTTTCAAAGGTGGCCTTTACGGGCTTTAATCAATTCAAGGCTGTGGCACCTGAGAAGTGCCAGCCCTTTGATAAAAACCGTAAGGGCATGATGGTTGCCGAGGGTGCCGCAGTGCTCGTGCTTGAATCACTGGAGCATGCTCTTGAACGAGGTGCAGAGATATATGCTGAAGTACTCGGATACGGTCTTAGCTGTGATGCAAAGCACATGACCACTCCATCTGTAGAAGGGATAGTTCTGTGTATGAAAAAGGCACTGAGGTACTCTGGCATCACGCCTGATGAGGTGGATTACATCAGTGCCCATGGCACTGGAACCATTGCAAACGACAGAGCAGAGGTGGCAGCAATAAAAGAGGTTTTTGGAAACAGATACAGAGAGATACCGGTAAGCTCTATAAAATCAATGCTCGGTCACACAATGGGTGCTGCCTCAGCAATCGAAGCTTCAGCCTGTGCACTTGCCATAAAGACTGGTTATATCCCACCGACTATCAATTTCGAAACCCCAGACCCAGATTGCGATGTAGATTGTGTGCCCAATGTGGCAAGAAAACAGGAGGTTTACATAGCAATGAATAACTCCTATGCCTTTGGCGGAAATAATGCTTCGCTAATTTTAAAAAAATTCTCTTAACAGGAGGCACCTATGGGGAACAGTGTAGAGCAAGAAATCATATCGATTGTCTCTGATGTAACAGGCTTTGAGCCTGAAGAGATTACGCCTGATAAGAATTTTTTTGAAGACCTTGAGGTTGACTCGATTAAGGCCATCGAGATTGCAGTTGCCATTGAAAAGAAGTTCAAGGTATCAGTAAGGGATGATGAAATTCCAAAAATCACAACCGTAAAGCATGCAGTAGACCTCGTAAACAGTCTCCTTTCGCAAAAGAACTAAGATGCCTTTAAAGGGAACAGAAACATACGACGCAGTAATTATAGGTGCTGGCATTGGTGGTCTTGTGTGTGGTTGTTATCTTGCTAAGGCTGGCTTGAAGGTGTTGATAGTGGAGCAACACTACAAACCAGGTGGATATTGCACATCTTTTAAGAGAAAGGGCTTTACCTTTGATGCAGCTGCACATTCAATAGGAGGAATAAAGTTAGGAAATGTTGGAAGGATTTTTAACGAGTTAGGAGTATATAATAGATTAAAATTAACCAAAATAAATCCTTCAGATATTGTATTATACAAAAAATATAAAATTTCATATTACTCAGACATTCAAAAAACTATTGAAAATTTTCAGGACGCCTTTCCACAAGAAAGTAAAAATATTAGAAGTTTTTTTGAAAATATTATAAATCCCACTCCTCTATTCTTTGCTAATCTCAGAAGTTGGACCTTTGAACGTCTTTTAGATAGTTATTTTAAGAATAATGAGTTGAAAGCTATTATTGCCTATCCTCTTCTTGGAAATGGTGGCTTACCTCCTTCGCTTTTATCAGCGTTTATAGGGGCAAAGATATATAAAGAATTCTTAATCGACGGTGGTTATTATCCAAATAAAAGCATGCAAAGTTTACCCGATACACTTGTTAACATATTTAAAGAGAATAATGGAGATATAATTTTATCGGGATCTGTTAAAAAAGTATTGATTGAAAATAATCGTGCTATTGGAATAATTTTGGAAAAGAATTCACAACCTATTCGAGCAAATTATATTATATCTAACATTGATGCAAGAACTACTTATCTTAATTTAATAGGTAAAGAACATTTACCATCTGATTTCTTAAAAAAAATTGTTCAAATGAAATATACCAATTCCATGTTTATTGTTTATTTAGGTTATGCAGAGCCAATTGAAGATTTACCATCAGGTGCAAATTTATGGTTGCTTTCAGATTCTAATCTAAACGAAATTTATAATAGTTCTATTAATGGTAATATATTCAAAAAGAAAAGTTTCATGATACATATTGGCTTAGATAGAAAAACAGTAATTGCTTTTGTTATGGCTCCATTTATATCAAAAGAATTCTGGTATGAAAACAAAATAAGATGGACCAATAATTTTATAGAATTAGTAACGAGTTATTTTCCAGAATTAAGACACAATCTCGTATATAAAGAAGCTGCTACTCCTTATACTCTTTATAGGTATACATCTAATTTTAAAGGGGCAGCCTATGGGTGGGCAAGTGTGCCTAATCAATTAGCTGATAATGACTTTAGAAAACCATCATTTATAAAAAATCTTTATCTTACAGGACACTGGACCACTCAGGGGTTAGGCATTCCTGGCGTTACATATATCAGCTATGATCTCGCAAGGTTTATAATGAAAAAAGAAAAAATAATTTAGAAAGGTTTGTATATGAAAAAATCTAAGGAAGAGTTTGTAGAGGAAGAAATATTAAAACTTTTCCAGTACTGGGGAGCTATAGTTTTAGGGATTGGTGCATTTTTAATAGTATCTCTAATAATACTTGATTATTTCGCTGCTCATAAAACATTTTATAAATTCTTATCAATCAGAATTGTTAGTGTAATTCTAATTGTGCTTCTTTTTTTAATTAACAAAAAAAGAAGAAGTAAACAGATACAGGTTGGCATTACAATTGCTGCAACAATAATAGCTGCTTCAATGGTAGAGTTGATGATACTTTCTACTGGTGGACATCAGTCGCCTTACTATGCAGGAATGATATTAACTTTTCTATTTATTATAGGATTCTTGCCTATATCTTATAAACTTACTTTATTAGGTGCTTGTCTAATTTATTCAATATACCTTTTCCCTATAATTATTTTTGATAACATTATCAATCTTAATATTTTCGTTAGTAATAACATTTACTTAATTTCAACTTTTTTTATAGGCATTACATGGCGACATCTTAATCAGTCGCTTTTGATAAAGAATTTCTCCCTTCAATATGATTTATTTATGGAACAAGAACGCTTAAAACTCTACTCCCACCACCTGGAAGACCTCGTTGCGGAACGGACTAAAGAGCTTGCCAAATCACAGGCAATGCTTCAGGCACTGCATGACCATGCAAACGACGGAATACTGGTATTTGATAAAGATGGAACTATAATCGATGCAAATAACAAGGCCTGTGAACTTCACGGCTACACAAGAGAGGAGATAAAGGGTAAGAACATAACTGAACTGGAATCTGAAAGTAACATACCTCTTTGTAAAGAAAGGATACAGAGGCTTCTTAATGGAGAACCACTACTTTTTGAGACAGAGCACAAACGAAAGGACGGCGAAAAGATAATCCTTGAAGTCAGTTCCTGTGCCATCAAGTTTGACAACGAGATAGTTATTGAGTCCTTTCTCCGTGACATCACAGAGAAGAAAAAACTACAGAACCAACTCATGCATGCCCAGAAGATGGAATCTGTGGGGACCCTTGCGGGTGGCATTGCCCATGACTTCAACAACATCCTTACAAGCATCCTTGGTTATGCAAGTATGCTCGTTGAGTATCAACACCTACCCCAGGATGTTATCTCAAAGATTAAAGTGATAGAGTCTTCTGCACGAAAGGCGTCAAATATCGTTTCAAAGCTACTTAGCTTTGCAAGGAAAAAAGGCAAGGAAGTGGCACCACTTAATCTAAATAGCATCGTAGAAGACTCTTTAACCATGACAGCAAAACTTATCCCAAAGGATATCGAAATAAAAAAGGAGCTTGACCCAGGCCTGCCCATAATAAATGGTGATACCACACAGTTAGAACAGGTTATCATTAACCTTTTGATAAACGCAAAAGATGCCATGCCAGATGGGGGGACCATTTTTATAAAAACATCATCAGAATATATTGATAACAATACCCTTGACATATCTGTGGATGCAAAGCAAGGAAAGTATGTAAAGCTTGAGATAGCAGATACAGGAACAGGAATTCCCAAAGAGATAAAAGACAGGATTTTTGAGCCCTTTTATACAACTAAAGAGGTGGGTAAGGGAACAGGGCTTGGGCTTGCAATGGTGTACGGCATTGTAAAGGACCATGATGGATATATTTTAGTCGATACTGAGCCAGGGAAGGGAACCTCCTTTTACATATACCTGCCTGCTGCCAACAAAACACCTGTTATAGCCGAGTTTGATGTATCAGATAAAAAGCCATCCTGTGGTGAAGTATTGGTAATTGACGACGAATTGCCTGTTTTGCAGTTCGTAAAGGACTTACTTATAAAACAGGGGATAGAGGTTAGGATATTCCAGAATCCCTTTACAGCTCTTGAATATTTCAAAAAACACAGAAACAGGGTGGATATCATAATCACAGACATCCTGATGCCCCAGATGGATGGTAGTGAGCTGATAAGGAGAGCAAAGACCATTAAAAAGGAACTCCGCACAGTAGCAATGACAGGCTTTGTGGATGCAATACAGGATGTAGAGGCAGACCGATTTATTGAAAAACCCGTAAAAAAGGAGGTTCTGCTCAGTATAATAGATTCCCTCTGTGCGTAAAGGATAGAAAAATAAATCAAAAAATATTAAAATTAACTCTATGGTAGCATCTCGTAAAAAGAATCCCAAAACCTGCATGCTTGAGCCTGTCTGTGAGCCCTTTGGCCTTATAATCTTTGGAGCATCAGGGGACCTGACGAGGAAGAAACTCATACCAGCTGTGTTCAGTCTTTACTCTCGTGGGATGTTGCCAGAGCGTTTTTTTATCCTTGGAGCAGCACGCACACCCTTTAAGGATGAAGAGTTCAGAAAACACCTCTCTGAAGGCATTTCAGAAAAGGAGGGGAAAGCCGAGTTTCTTAAACACATATATTACAGCTCTGTGGATTATCAAAGGCCTGAATCTTACAAAAACCTCAAAAGCACGCTTCAGAGGTTAGAGAAAAAAATAAAAACTCAAAAACGCAGACTCTTTTACCTTGCAGTCCCACCTGTGCTTACCGAAAACATAGTACAGTCCCTTGGTGAAAACTCACTGATTAAAAACCTACCTGACGTCAGGGTGGTTATAGAAAAGCCCTTTGGCTGGGACCTCGAATCAGCCAGGGCACTTAACAGGACCCTGCTTAAGTATCTTACCGAAGAGCAGGTTTTTCGTATAG
Source organism: Nitrospirota bacterium (assembly GCA_015484595.1). Classification (GTDB taxonomy): domain Bacteria; phylum Nitrospirota; class Thermodesulfovibrionia; order Thermodesulfovibrionales; family JdFR-85; genus JAADIE01. The sequence goes on from WFMM01000124.1 coordinate 51,150, forward strand.
ACCACTATCTTGGAAAGGAGACCGTGCAGGACATACTTCTTTTCAGGTTTGCAAACTCAATATTTGAACCCATCTGGAACCGCAATCACATTGAGCACATTCAGATAACCGCATCTGAGACCATCGGGGTTGGTGAACGAGCAGGCTACTACGATAAGGCAGGTATTATTCGGGATATGTTTCAAAACCACATAATACAGCTTTTAAGCCTCGTTGCCATGGAGCCACCTGCCTGTTTTGAACCAAAAAGAATCAGAGACGAAAAGGTAAAGGTCTTCCGCTCCTTGCGACAGATGAGTAAAAAAGAGGTGCCTGAATACACTGTATTTGGACAGTACATAAGAAACAGAATCGACGGTGAGGTGATACCAGGTTACAGGGATGAGCCCGGGGTAAAGAAGGACTCAAAAACACCCACCTTTGCTGCAATGAAGGTCTTTATAGACAACTGGCGATGGCAGGGTGTGCCCTTTTATCTCCGTTCAGGAAAGAGGCTTCAAAAAAGAATCACCGAGGTATCAGTGCACTTTAAAACCGTCCCCCATTCTATATTTAAAGACATCGTATCAGGTGACATAAAGCCCAATGTTCTCATCTTTCGTATTCAGCCTGACGAGGCAATAGAGCTTACCTTTCAGACAAAGATTCCTGGCACCAAACTCTGTTTCAGAGATGTGGTAATGAACTTCTCTTACAGGGATTATGGCACAGAGCTACCTGATGCCTACGAAAGGGTGCTGATGGACTGTCTGCGGGGCGACCATCTCCTGTTTGTGGGACAGGAGGGTGTGGAGATTGCATGGGAGTTCTTTACCCCGGTGCTTGAGTTTCTGGAAAAGAGTAAGCGGCTGGTGCTTTTTCACATACACGATTACAAGGCAGGCACCTGGGGGCCCTGGGAGGCTGAAGAGTTCATTAAAAAAGACGGGTATCAGTGGTGGGTAAAATAAAGGGCTTTAACGACTATCAATCACTGTCAGACTGGTTATACGAGGAACTCCGAAAGCGATACAAATCAAAAGCCAGATTTAAAAGACCCTTCAGGGTTGCCTTCTCTGGTGGCACATCGCCATTTGGGCTCTGGGAGAGAATGGTCTGGGCAGGAACTGACTGGGATTACATGGAGGTCTTTTTCGTGGATGAACGGGCAGTGCCACCTGATTCAGAACTCAGCAATTACAGGCTCCTTAAGGAGAGGCTTCTTGAGCCAGCAAAGCTCAGGAATGCCAAGGTTCATCGTATAGAGGGGGAGCTTGGTGCTAAGGAGGCATCAAAAAGGTATAACCAGCTCTTAGAAAAGGAAATAATTAGAACAGGGCTTGACCTCATCGTTGCAGGCATTGGTGAAGACTGCCACATCGCCTCTTTGTTCCCCGGCACATCTGCGCTCAGGGAGAAAGACCTCTTTGCCCTTCCGGTTACCGAAGCACCCCTTGCCCCACGAATTACCATAACCCTTAGAACCTTCAGGGCAGCAAAGGAGGTTTTTCTCATTCTTTCAGGAGAAAGAAAACGCAAGGCCCTGTCCTTGATACTGGATGGCGATGTTGACCAGAGCCGCTGTCCTGCAAAGGCAGTCCTTAAGCTGGGAAACTCAATGGTGGTAACAACAGAGCTTGGACAGAGTGGTTACTGAGCTAAAGGGTGTCAGATATATCTTCCTTTTCAAAGATAACCAGGCCCGTTTCTTTGGCCTTTACAGCAATGGGGTTTTTCTGCCCTACCATCTCTCTGAAGGAATCCACACTGTAAGCAAAAAACTCAAAAATCCCTGACGGGTCATGTTCGCGAAGGAAAAGATTTTCCCTGAGAAAATCAACGGCACAGTTGTAAAGAATGAGCAGGTAAATCGGTGGCCTCCGAGGGGTAAGCTCCCTGTCAGGCTCGGGGCAGAAAATGGCAATAAGCTCAATCTCTGAGCCCCTGTCTTCGTGCAGTCTGTTTATTAACTCAGAGAGAGGTTCAAAGAAGTACTGGTCAGCCCAGCTCTTCCTCAACTCGCTCCACGATGGCCTTTGCATGCCCTATTGCCTCCTTTGCAGTTTCCTCGTCAAAGTAGTCCTTTGGTGTTCCACGGTCAAAACAGTAGGGGAATCTTGATGGAAGGTAAAGCGTGTCAAGCACCCTTGCACGGTGAAGCAGTTCCTTCTCTGCACCTGTTTTCGAAAGGATGTAATAAACAGACATGCCTGTCTCTGCCATTGCCTTCCTCGTTGCAAGTGCTATTGCAGCAAGCAGTGCACCGTGGTGTGCAAGGAAACAGGCATCTTCAAAAAAACCACCTTCTGTAGAATGCTCTGCAGATGAAATAGTCCTCTTTGCCTGCTGAATCCATTCCTTTGCCCTCATAGTTTATCCCCTTGGTTTTGCTAAGATTTCACATACCTTAAGGTCTAAAAACCTCTTGGATGCTGCTGACCTGATGACCATCACCGTGTCTGCACCCCTTCCGGTGCCAGCAACAGCCAGCACCTCCTTTCCCTCTGGTATCAGACCAGCATCAGCTGCCATCATGACTATCTCACAACAGACCTTTGGCCCCTCGCCAAATCTCCTGAGGCTCTGGGCAACTATCAGGGTCGGATAAAGACCGCCTGATTTCATGGTAAAGGCTGTCTCAAGTGAATGGGTAATCATGGTGCCTGTGTAAACCTTTGCACCCAATGCTCTGAGTCTGTCAATGGTGTTTTGAGAAATCTCTATACTGTTAGGCTCCCTGAAGCCATAGGAATGAGTGACCGTAACCAGATTGATGTCTCTTCCTTTAAGGGCCTCGGCAAAGAGCAGCCCTGTATCACCACCTGTGGTTGCAACCACCACATCCCTTATGTCACCCTCTGAAAGCCTCTCTATCACAACCTTTAAACATGCCTCGGTGTTTACCTTCCCAGGTTTGTCAAAGTACAAGACCTTCCTTTCCATTTTTACTCCCTGTGATCTTATAAACTCTTTCAGGTTTTTATTAAAAAAATACCCTTAAAACACAACACGGTTCTAAGTCCAAAACTATAAGTTTTAAATCAGAAATCTAAAACTAATTATATCAGATGCTTCCTTTAAGTTCAATCGTAAAGAAGCTCCTCGATTGTGATTAAGACAGACTTTGAAAGGGCTTTAATGTTGTATCCACCCTCAAGTGAGTAAACAACCGGCACCGAGGCTGCTGCCCTGTTTATCCCCCTTACGATCTCCACAATCCCCTCGTTACTTACCCTTATGTCAGCCAGTGGGTCATCCACATGGATGTCATAGCCTGCTGAAACAAGCACTATGTCCGGTCTGAACCGCTCAGAGACCTCCACAAGCACCTCGTTGTAGATTCCCTTAAACTCCGCATCACCAGTTCCGGCTGGAAGGGGGATGTTCATGGTAAAGCCCTCACCTTTTCCCTTTCCCCTGTCGTTTCTGCCGCCTGTGCCAGGGTAGTGGGGATACTGGTGGGTGCTGAAGTAAAAAACCGTTGGGTCTTCCTCAAAGGCGTGCTCTGTGCCGTTTCCGTGATGAACATCAAAATCCACTATCAGGACCCTTTCGAAGCCATTGGACTGAGCTACCCTTGCGCCAACTGCAATATTGTTAAAAAGGCAAAACCCCATGGCTCTTTGCTTTTCAGCGTGGTGACCCGGTGGTCTTACGGCACAGAAGGCACGGTCAATCTCGCCAGCCTTTATACGCCTTATTGCCTCTGCCACTGCACCTGCTGCATAAAGTGCTGCTTCGTAGCTTTTCTCTGATACATAGGTGTCAGGGTCAAGATAACCTGTGGTTGTTTCTGCCACCCTCTGGACATACTCTTTGGTGTGTATGGCTGTAAGCTCATCCATGGTAGCCTTGACAGGCCTGAGGTGGATAACCTCTTTGGAAAAGGTAGAAGACTCAAGTGTATCTAATATCCCCCTTAGCCTGTCAGGATTTTCAGGATGCCACCCCGTAGGGATGTGTTTAAGAAAGATGTCATCATAAAAAAAGCCAACCCTCTTCATCATACCTCCACGATCTGGATTTCCCTTACACTGCCCCCCTTTATCTCAAAGGCATTCACCAGGGGAGGCTCCTCAGCGAGGCTAACTATAATATAGGCCACATCGTCGTAAAATGCAAGAGAGACATCCTTCTGGGATGGATAGGCCTGAGAGTCGGGGTGGCTGTGATAAATGGCAACCATCTTAAGCCCTTCGGAACGCATCTGTTTCATAACCTGAAACTGCTCCTTTGGGTCCATAAAATAACTCACCGGAGAGTGTTCCATATTGGTCATCCTGTATATCCTGATAACCTCATCATCGTTGCCTGCAAGGATTCCGCAGACCTCCTCTGGATAGCCTTCTCTGGCATGATTGATTATCTCCTGAAGAATGCTGGATGGAACCCTAATCTGGTCCATTTCAGGGAAGAGAGGCAGTCCGGTTTAGACCGGTTGTTTCATCCAGTCCAAGCATGAGGTTCATGTTCTGAACAGCCTGTCCTGATGCACCCTTAACAAGATTGTCAATTGCAGACACCACCACAAGGGTGGCTGTCCTGCGGTTTATCCTTAAGCCGATGTCACAGTAATTGGTTCCCCTGACATTCCTCACATCAGGCAGTGTATCCTCAAAAATCCTCACAAAGGGCTCCCTTCGGTACTGCTTTTTGTAAACTCTTAGAACTTCCTCAAGGGTAACATCCCTCTGCCTTAAAGGTGCATAAATGGTCGTAAGTATCCCCCTGTTTATTGGAAGAAGGTGTGGTGTGAAGTTGACTGTAATGGCAGTTTTTGCAACTCCTGAGAGTTCCTGCTCTATCTCAGGTGTGTGACGGTGCGTTGCAATACCGTATGCCCTGAAAGACTCGTTTACCTCGCAAAAGCTGTAGGCCACATCTGATTTTCTTCCAGCACCCGAGGTGCCCGACTTTGAATCAATAACTATGCCTTCGGGCCTTACAATGCCTGCCTTCAGTGCTGGGTAAAGACCCAGGATTGCAGAGGTAGGATAACAACCAGGGTTTGCCACAAGTTGTGCCCTCTTTATCTTTGCCCTGTGGAGTTCTGGAAGGCCGTAGACTGCCTTTTTGAGGGTTTTTTTGTACTTATGCTCAAGCCCATACCACTGACGGTAAACCTCGGGGTCTTTAAGTCTGTAGTCTGCCGAAAGGTCTATAACCTTCTTTCCTTCCTCGAAAAAGGAGTTTACCGAATCCTGCGAGGCACCATGAGGAAGTGCAAGAAAAAGGAGCTCTGCCTTTTGAAGGGACTTTTTGTCGTCAAGGGAGATAAACCTCAGACTGCATACACCCTTTAGATGTGGAAAAAGCTCATCTACCCTCTTTCCCCTTGACCTTTCTGATGTAACAGCTACGACTTCTACATTGGGATGATTACTGAGAAGCCCTATTAACTCGGCTCCTGTATAGCCACTTCCACCGCAGATAGCTACCCTGGTCATCAAACTATCAGGTCTTTAGCGTTTGGAGTACTGGAATCTCTTTCTTGCACCAGCCAGACCGTATTTCTTCCTCTCCTTCATCCTCGGGTCACGGGTGAGGAAGCCCTCTTTCTTGAGCTTTGGTCTGAGGTCAGAGTCAACCAGCAGAAGTGCCCTTGAGATTCCGTGGCGGATGGCGCCAGCCTGTCCTGAAAGACCACCACCTTTTACATTCACCATTATATCGAACTTGTTTGGCATGCCCACAAGATTAAGTGGCTGGCGTATAATCATCTGGAGGGTCTCTCTTGGGAAATACTCCTCAAGAGGTTTTTTATTAACTATTATCTTACCAGTGCCAGGTCTCATGATAACCCTTGCTACCGATGTCTTTCTTCTGCCTGTTGCCTGATAAAGGATATCACCCATAACACGCACCCCTTTATATGTTCAAGATTTCTGGTTTCTGTGCCTGATGTGGATGCTCTGAGCCTCTGTAAACCTTGAGTTTCTTAAGCATCTTTCTTCCAAGACGGTTCTTTGGAAGCATGCCCTTTACAGCATCCATTATCATTTTTTCAGGCTTGCGCTGAAGCCTGATGCGGGCTGTCTCAGCCTTAAGCCCTCCCGGGTATCCGGTGTGATGATAGTATACCTTCTGGTCAAGCTTCTTTCCCGTAAGCCTGACCTTTTCAGCATTGATGACAACTATGAAATCCCCTGTATCAACATTTGGCGTAAACTGTGGTTTGTGTTTGCCCCTTAAATAGGTGGCAATCTGGGACGCCATTCTGCCAAGCACCTTGCCGGAGGCATCGACTACATACCACTTTCTTTCCACTTCACCCTTCTTAGCAAATTTAGTCATACCACACCACCTTCCTGAAAAATTTTCAGATAAAAAGTATATAAAATTCAGAATAGCTTTGTCAAATTAAGTGGTGGAAACTTTATACCAGGGCATACTGGTGGGTAAGCTCGGGCTCACTTGATACGAACTCCCAGGCATCTACGGCTGAAAGGAGCTTTCTTAAAAATCTCACATGAGATGAATGACCTGCCCTCTCAGCTATGATGTGGCCGTATATTGGATAGCCTGCAAGGGAGAAATCCCCTATCAGGTCAAGCACCTTGTGCCTGACAAACTCATCATCGTATCTAAGACCATCGTCGTTTAGTATCCCATGGTCATCTATTACAACGGCATTTTCAAGAGAGCCACCTTTGGCAAGTCCATTGGCTCTTAGCATCTCTACATTCTTTAAGAAACCGAAAGTCCTGGCAGGTGCAATCTCTCTAACATAGGTCTCCTCGTTAAGTTCAACGCTTATGTCCTGCATGCCAAAGTGGCTGTGCTTGAAAAAGATGCGGTAGGATATCCTCCTCCCCTCGTAGGGCATTGCTATTATCTCAGCATTTCCGTCCCTGAATCTGAAGGGACGCTTTATTCTTATATAGGGCTTTTTCTGCGCCTGCTTTACAATGCCTGCCTCAAGCACAATGTCAACCAGATTGGTCGAGCTTCCATCCAGTATGGGCACTTCCGGGCCATCTATCTCTACGAGCACATTGTCTATCCCAAGACCTCCAAAGACAGAAAGAAGGTGCTCCACCGTCTTAACCCTCGTTCCATTAAAACCAAGGGTGGTTGCAAAGGCAGTGTCCACCACATTGCCAAGGCTTGCCTTGATCACCGTGTCACGGTCTACCCTGAAAAAAACCACACCCGTATCACGAGGCGCTGGTTTCAGGACTACCCTGGTCATCCTTCCAGTATGTAGCCCGATGCCGCTGAAACTGACCACCCTTTTTATGGTTCTCTGCTTCCTCATAGCTTTTTCACAGAATCTTCTTTATGCAAATTTTATGCCAGTTTATGGAAGGCCAAAATTAAGGGCTTTCAGTTTCGAAAGATTGCAACTAAAATACAGGTCTGTTGAAAAATAACGACAACCCCTCATCCCTCTCTCCTACACCCTACCCCCTGTTTACGCTTCTCCACCAACCACCATCTCGGGAATCCTCACCGTGGGCATGGCATCAGAGACGGGTACCCCCTGGCCATCTTTACCACAGGTGCCAATGGCAAATCCAAGGTCGCTTCCGACCATATCGATTGACATAAGCACCTGAGGGCCGTTTCCCGTGATGGTTGCTCCCCTTACAGGCTCACCCACTTCACCCTTTTCTATCAGATAGCCCTCCTGCACCTCAAAGACAAAATCACCATTGATGGTGTTTACCTGTCCACCACCCATCTTCTTAACGAACAGGCCTCTATCTACACTCTTTACAATCTCTTCAGGCGAGGTATCGCCTGGCTCGATGAATGTATTGGTCATTCTCGGGATGGGCCTGTGCTGATAGGACTCTCTTCTTCCGTTTCCAGTTGACTGTTTGCCCTCCTTCATTGCGTTGTATCTGTCGTATAGATACCCAACTAACACACCCTGTTTGACGAGCACGGTTTTTTGTGAAGGCACGCCTTCGTCATCGAACCTGAAGGAGCCCCTTTTGTTTGGCAAAGTTGCATCATCTACCACCGTAACCACTTCAGAGGCCACCTTCTGCCCGTGCTTTCCAGTGTAAACCGAAAGCCCCTGCCCAGCAAGGTCGGCCTCCAGGCCGTGACCTATTGCCTCGTGTATCATCGTTCCTCCTGCCTCAGAGGAGATAACCACGGGCATTCTCCCACCAGGCATCTTCCGAGCCGAAAGCATCATCACTGCACGCTCTGAAGCAGTCTTTGCAACTTCCTCAATGGGGTTTTCCTCAAATATCTCAAAACCAACAAGCCCTCCCACTGGTTCGTAACCTGTCTGTATCTCTTCCCCGTCGGTGGCAACCACATTTACCAGTGCCACCGTGTAGATGCGGTTATCCTCTACATACTCTCCACTGGTATTTACTATAACCACATCCTGAACCGTGTCTCTGTAAACCACCTTGACCTGCTTAATCCTGTTGCTCGTGGCCCTTGCCACCCTGTCGGCATTTAAAAGAAGTGAGACCTTTCTTTCAGAGGGCACACTGTCAGGGGGAAGAGAGATGTTAAAATCCACCTGCGGATTAAGGGCATTTAAAGTGAAGGGCTCGTACCCAGAAGACTCTGCCCTTAAAAGGGTCTTCATTATCTCAAAGAGGTTGTCCTTTGAGAGGTCGTTTGTATAGGCATAGTAGGTTTTGCCCTTAAGGATAACCCTGAGTCCTGCGCCTCTGTCAATACCTGTGGTGATACGCTCTATCTTCTGGTCTTCAAGCTCTCCTGAGAAAGACCGTCTCTGCTCAATGAAGATGTCTGCGTAATCAACACCCTGTCTTTTTGCTAAAGCAATCAGTGAAGAAAGTATATCTCTGTCAATCACCAAAGCCTCCAATTCTTTCTGATTTTTAATCCTAATTTCTAAATCCTAAATTCTAAACAAATTCCAAAAACTAAATTCCAAATTACAAATTCGCTAACGCAACTAACGCGATAAACGCAATCAACGCAATAAACTCGATGAACGCAATGAACGCAAAGAACGCTATTAACGCAAAAAACACAATAACTATATTCCTGTCTATTATACTAAATTTCCCTGTTAAATCATCTCCCCTTTAGCTATAATATACAAAGAGGCTGTTCAAGAAAATCTAGTGTCTGGGTGACTCAAAGGGGTGGAGTCCCTCAAAGGGGGTTTCACCC
>WFMM01000125.1 GCA_015484595.1 Nitrospirota bacterium
AGCGAACCCATTAGCTGAGTGGTAACCCCTCGGTCTGCTCAAGCACCCTTTTACGAATCTCTGCGGCCCTTTCTTCGGGTATCAGCCGCTTTCCATTGTCGAGGGCTGGAATGAGTATGTCCTCAAAGCTTCCCCCGCAGGTGCAGGTTGGTGTTTCGGCAGAAAGGGGAATAATCTTTGACTGTCTGCAGCTTTTACACCGAAGAACCCTTTTACTACCCGACCATTTACCCCTTTTGGCTACAGGCCTACCCTCCACCTCCATTATGTCCATTGCATAATCAAGCACAGGGGCATTGCTTATGGATGTGCCTATGCCATAGGCATCAACCAGAGGGTTAAGCACGGGGATGTCTTCTTCCTTAATCCCACCGCTTACGAAGAGCTTTACATGATTGTAGCCCCTGAGGTCAAGCTCCCAGCGTACTTCTTCAAGAATCCGATAGAAGTTTCCACGACGGGTTGATGGGGTGTCGAGCCTCACAGCAAAGAGCCTCTCTCCAAGTGCCTCTGCAACATTTATAGCCTCGAACTTTTCATCTAAAAAGGTATCTATCAGTGCAACCCTTTTGAACTTTGGCTCAAGAACCTCGTCGTATGCCTTAAGTGCCTCAACAGTGGAGCCCATGCAGATAATCAGGGCATGGGGCATGGTGCCCATCGGGTCTTCACCGATTATCTCACCGCTTTTTACCACCGCAACACCATCGCAGCCACCGATGTAGGCATTCCTTTCGATCATCGGTGCCAGTATGGGATGCATACGGCGGGCACCAAAGCTCACCACAAGGCGGCCATCTGCAAGGGACTTGAACCTTGCAGCCTTGGTTGCCACACCAGAGGCTTGACAGATGAGACCCAGAATGGCGGTTTCATAAATACAGAAGTCCTGATAGTGACCCTCTATCTCCATCACAGGCTCGTAAGGATAAAATACCGTTCCTTCAGGCATTGCCCTTAGTTTTATCGGGAGTCGCTCAAGAAGATACATCACCTCCTGAAGGCCAGCAAATACCCCCCAGGGCCAGCCATCAGGAAAGCTCTTTACAATGAACTCTGCCTTTACAACCGGATTGATACCTTTTGCCTTTAGTATCTTAAGGGTTCTTGAAAAGTACACATCCGTTATCTTACCACTTAGTATATCCTCTGGAGTTGCAGTGTGAAACATAGCTACCTCCCAGATAATCGAAGCCTGTTCAACAGGCTTTTAGTTAATAATTTTTAATTAAAGATTTCTTATTTCAAAGAGCCTTGAGTGGGGCAGACTACGCCCCTTTACAATAGAAAATCTATAAGGATAATGTATAAAACCTCCTTATACTTAAAAGATTAATGAAGAATCTTTCGGCAAGAAAGCAGGGTATCCTCATTCTCACCGATAATTCTTAAATAACCATGTAAGCCCCTATTACATCTTGATAAGGGAATTTTATTTTATATTAGCTACTGATGCATATTCAAGAGTATATTCTTTAAGTTCTTAATCAGCAGTGAGTTTTCTCTGTGGCTTTTTACGGCTATTCTAAAAAAGTCGTCACTAAGTCCATCGAAGTTACCACAGTAACGAATAAGGATTCCCTTTTTCTTCAGGCTTTTTACTATATTGGCTGCACGAGGATGCTCTAAAAGGTAAAAATTTATTTCAGAGGGGTAAAATGTGATGCCAAGCTTTTGCAGTTCCCTCTCCAGAAAAGCCTTCTCTTCCGCTAATACCCTGAAGGTTTCTTTTTTATAGTACCTGTCTTTTATTGCCACTACTGCTGCACGCTGTGCCAGGGTATTTACTGTCCATGGCTCTTTGTATGCTCTGAATCTTTTTATAAGGTCAGGATGCGCAGCCATGTAACCTATTCTTAATCCGGTAAGAGCGTAAAACTTTGTGAGAGACCTGAGAACCATAAGATAAGGATTTCTTAGAACCTCCTCTATTATAGTATGCTCAGGTAAAAAGTCAATAAAGGCCTCGTCCACTAAAAGATAGGTTTTTTGTTTTTTACAATACTGAGCAATGTCAACCAGCTCTTCTTTTTTAAGATAGTTTGCAGTGGGATTGTTAGGGTTACAGATATAAACCATATCTTTATCTGTTAGCTTTGCCATAAACTCATCTATGGAAAATTCAAAAAGAGCATCCCTTTTTAATATAAAATGTTCAATATCTGGATTTCCCCTTAACCTGAGAGCCCTTTCATACTCAGAAAAAGTAGGGGCAGGAAGCAGAACCTTCTCAGGTTTAAGCACAAGTGGTATTAAATATATGAATTCAGTGCTACCATTACCAGCAAGAAGGGCCTCCTCAGGAAGTTGAAGCATTCTTGACAGATGTTTTATAAAACGCATACAGTCAGGGTCAGGGTAATTGTGAAGATATTTTAAATGCTTTCTTATCTCTGCTTTAACCTTTTTTGACACACCAAGAGGGTTTATCGAAGCACTGAAATCTATTATTTTTCTTTCAGGTAAGTGCAATTCTTCTGCAAGTTTATAAATATTACCACCATGCATCAGGATATAATAACATAAACATCATTGCTTGCTTTCTTGTATGGAAGACGGATTATTTCTCCAGTTGGGCCATTCAGCATTGCCGCAGTTTGTCTTCATTTATGGTATAATCCAAATAATATACAAGGAGGACTGGGATGTCAGACTTTTATCAGACCGGGATAGTGTCTACCTTTCACAGGCTTGGAGAGATAGACATCGAAAGAATAGAGGCTGAGCTTACATGGTATGCTGCTGAAAGGCCAATTGCGCTTGTGCTCCCCTCCCTTTACAGTGAACTTCAGGGTGAGGCTTTAAGGGGTATTCTAAATACACTTAAGGAGGTTAGATACATAGACGAAGTGGTGGTAACCCTTGGCCCTTGTACAGAGGAAGAGTTCAGACACGCTCGTGAGTACTTTTCAGAACTTCCTCAGAGAACGAGGATTATCTGGAATGATGGAGAACGGATCAGCTCAATTTACAGGGCCATTCAGGAGGCTGAGCTTCCAGTTGGCGAGGAGGGGAAGGGCAGGTCAGCCTGGATGGCCTATGGATACATTCTTTCAGAGCAGAGATTTCATGCCATAGTGCTTCACGACTGCGACATCGTTACATACAACAGGGAGATGCTTGCAAGACTCACCTATCCTGTTGCAAACCCCAATCTTGATTATCACTTCTGCAAGGGCTACTACAGCAGGGTTACGGACAGGCTTCACGGAAGGGTAACAAGGCTCTTGGTGACCCCCCTTATCAGGGCGCTTCAGAGAATTATCGGCTGTGAAAACCAGCTTCTTGTGTTTTTTGACAGTTTCCGATATCCCCTGGCTGGTGAGTTTTCCATGGTTACAGACCTTGCAAGGGTTCTCAGGATACCAGGAGACTGGGGGCTTGAGGTGGGGGTGCTTGCAGAGGTTTACCGAAACACCTCTCTTCGCAGGGTATGTCAGGTGGATATAGCTGAAAACTATGAGCATAAACATCAGGAACTCTCCCCTTCAGATGCCTCAAAGGGACTTCACAAGATGTGTGTGGATATATGTAAGTCCCTGTTCAGGACACTTGCCTCTGAGGGCATAGTGTTTTCAGATGGTTTCTTCAACACCCTTATATCAACTTACATGCGAACTGCACAGGACATGCTGAAGAGATATGAGGACGATGCTGCTATAAACGGACTTCTTTTTGACAGACACGAAGAGAGCCTTGCAGTGGAGACCTTCACAAAGGGAATCAAGCAGGCCTCTGACATAATAATGAAAGACCCCCTTGGAGTGCCGCTTATCTCAAGCTGGGACAGGGTAGCCTCGGCTATACCTGATATCTTTAGCAGGGTAAGAGAGGCCGTAGAAAAAGACAACGGAGCACAATGATGGATAGTCTAAGACACCTTATTATGCCTTCCGTAATAACTGTAATAAGCCTTTTTGTCTTATTCCTTTTAAGAGAAATAGGTTTCAGGGTGCTTCAGCGATGGGCTAAAAAGACTGAAACCACGGTTGATGACCTGATAATCAGGACCCTTAAGACACCCACTATCTTCTGGGCTGCTGCTATGGCTCTTTATATTGGCGTTGCCTTTTCCAGGGTTCCTGAAAGATACACAAACTACATTAACAAGATCATCTATGTGGCAGTGGTGCTATCCGTTACGATTGTTTTTACATCCCTTTCAGGTAAGGTCTTTAAGTTCTATGTGCAAAGGGCAAAGAGCCCGGTTCCAGCCACAGGTCTTGCAACGGCAACCATAAAGGGCGTAATTCTGGTTACGGGCCTTCTGCTTATAATGAGCGGCCTTGGTATATCCATCACTCCCATTATCACAGCACTTGG
>WFMM01000126.1 GCA_015484595.1 Nitrospirota bacterium
ATCTCCCTCAACATTTCCTCCAGCAAGAAATAGGGTCCTGACATTCTGAGCCTTTACATTTCTTCCAGCTACCACTACGGTGGCAGAGTCCTTTATGTCCAGGCTGTCTCTTGAGAGAGTAAGTGCTGACAGAGAGGACTTCACCTCAAGTTTAGAGGATGCCGTCATACCGACGATGCTCTGGTTTAGATTGAGGCTTTCACCTCTTATGACACAGGCTGCCCCCTGGTCGATGTTGATCCTTTCACCATCTATGCTGAGTGCCCCAACCTGCTGAAGCTCCACATGGTCGCCTTCTACAGACCTTACAGTGCTCTGGGTGATGTTAACCACATCACCTTCGGCGATATCAAGGCTCCGTTTCTGGATATTTTCTTCACCCATTTCAATCTCCCTTCAGTTCTTCAAGCCGCTGAATACTCTCAAGGAGTTTTTCCTTCTTTTCCATTAATTCATTATACTTGGTTTTTTCCTTTTCCACAACCTCTCTGGGAGCCTTTGATATGAAATCCTCGTTAAGGAGCTTTTTCTCAAGGTTCATGATGTTTTTTGAGACCTTATTCAGGTCCTTGTTAAGTCTTGAAAGTTCAGAGTCAACATCAAGGAGCCCTTCAAGTGGTATATAGACCTCCACATGCTCCCTCACTGCAGTAGCAATCCCTTTTCCTGCCTGGGCATCCATGGATATGTTTATTGATGAGGTCTTTGCAAGTCTGGAGATGTAGATACTGTTTTCCCTGAGCACCCTGTCAGCCTGTTCACCATCGGGCTTTAGCACCACATCGAGCTCCTTTGATGGTGCGATGTTAAGCTCTCCCCTTATACTTCTTATCCCTCCTATGGCGTCCATAACTATATCCATCTCCTGCTCTGCATCCTTATCTCTTTGTGTGTAAAGGGGAAAGCTCTTTACCATGATGCTACCCTCTGTGTGAGGCAGACTCTGCCAGAGTTCCTCTGTAACAAAGGGCATAAAGGGATGAAGGAGCCGCAGTATGTTATCAAGCACATAAAGAAGACACTGTCTCGTGGCATCCTTCTTTGGTGATTCCTCCTGAGAATAAAGCACTGGTTTTGAAAGCTCTATATACCAGTCGCAGAACTCATGCCATATAAACTGGTAAACCGCTGAGGCAGCGTCGTTAAATCTGTATTGCTTAAGTGCTTCATCCACATCCTGAGTGGTCTTAGACAGCCGGCTGAGTATCCACCTGCCCGTGATGTCAAGGTCGTTCCTCCACACCTCAGGAGAGCCCTCTGCCTTGAACTCATCGGGTATGTTCATAAGGATAAACTTTGAGGCATTCCACAGTTTGTTGATAAAATTCTTATAGCCCTCCACTCTGTCTTCGGAAAACTTTATGTCCCGTCCCTGTGCTGCAAAGGCGGCAAGGCTGAATCTGAATGCATCTGCACCGTATTTGTCAATCATTATAAGAGGGTCTATCACATTGCCCTTGGACTTGCTCATCTTCTGCCCCTTTGAATCCCTGACCAGTGCGTGGATGTAAACATCCCTGAATGGGACATCTCCCATGAACTTAAGCCCCATCATTATCATCCGGGCAACCCAGAAAAACAGGATGTCAAAGCCTGTTATCAAAACGCTGGTCGGATAAAAGGCCTCCAGGTCTTCTGTTTTTTCAGGCCAGCCAAGGGTGGAAAAGGGCCACAGTGCAGAGGAAAACCAGGTATCAAGCACATCAGGGTCCCTGAGCAGTTCAGTACTTCCACAATGGGGACACTCCCTGAGGTCCTCTCTTGAGCATAGGGCCTTTACGGATTGGTCAATCTCTATGGTATTTGCGTATTTTACTATGTCCTCGGGGGATATGCCCCGAAGCCTTAGCTCAGTGTATGTGCCGGACTGAATTTTCTCTCCACCTGACTCTATTGGTTTGTAAAATCTAACAAATATAAGATCTCCCTGGTGCTGTCCTTCCTCTGTCTTGCAGTAAGGACAGTACCACACTGGTATCTGATGTCCCCACCAGATCTGTCGGGATATGCACCAGTCTTTGATGTTTTCCATCCATGCATAGTAGCTGTTTATCCATCCCTCGGGTATTATCCTTATATCGCCCTTTTTTACGGCCTTTAGTGCTTCCTCGGCAAGGCCCTTGACATTTACATACCACTGGGCAGTGGAGTAGGGCTCAATGATGGTCTTACATCTGTAGCAATGGCCAACAGAGTGGCGGTGTTTCTGCTCCTTTTCTATCAGGTCAAGCTCTCTGAGGTCTTCAAGCACGAGCTTTCTGCACTCATACCTGTCAAGCCCTGCATAACGCTTTCCTGCTGCCTCGGTCATCTTGCCATCGTCGTCGATTACTTTTATAAACTGTAGGGGAGGGTTCTGCCTTTTTGCAATCTCCTCGTCGTTAAAGTCGTGTGCAGGGGTTACCTTCACCGCACCTGTTCCAAACTCAGGGTCAACCTTATCGTCAGCCACCAGGGGTATCTCCCTCTTCGTAAGAGGAAGCTTAATCATCCTGC